>JAPLFJ010000027.1 GCA_026390735.1 Ignavibacteriota bacterium | reverse complement strand
ATCTATAAAGTATGACATTGCGAATAACTCATTCGTAAAACTCACAGTTTATGATGTAACTGGAAAAGAAGTGGAAACCTTAGTGAACGATAATATGCAGGCAGGCAGGTACGAAGCAACTTTCAACGGAGCAAATTATGCCAGTGGAATGTACTTCGCGAAGATAGAAGCAGGAAGTTACAAGCATATTATTAAGATGGTGATGCTGAAATAGTTGAGCGTTGTTCGTTGTAAGTTGGTAGGCAAAAAAGAGATTAAGTAAGAGGTGCAGTATTAATTTACTGCACCTCTTTTGTTTAGTAATGAATATAAACTAAAATGCGAAATGGTTTATGTGTTGGGGCAAAATGACGGCTAAATCACAAATATTACTATTTATTCCCTCGTTCATTTCGGCCTTTGATACCTGAAAACAGAACGCTTTCAGGCATCTTCTCGTATGCTTCCCGTATGTTTTCCGTCATAATATGGTCAACCTTGCGATCAAGATAGGTTCATTTGCCGTCTGTTATATTTTCATTCAAAAGCATTGTAGGTAATAATTTCAATTTTCTTATTACAAAATATTGTTTACATTATACATATGTTCTCAAAGAGACTAAATATTGAGTATGAGGCAAATGAACTTTCTTTGCTGTACAATTTAAAGACGAAGCACGGAGAAAGGATACTGGATTTAACATCATCGAATCCGACGAAGTTGAATTTCAAGTATGATGCGAAACATATTCTAAAGCATTTTATAGATGACAGGTCGCTGGTGTACGAGCCCGACCCGAAGGGAATGATATCTGCAAGGGAAGAAGTTGCTAAGTACTATTCAGGGGTTGGTAAAACAGTATCCGCTGACGATTTATTCCTTGTACCGAGTACGAGTGAAGCATATTCATATTTATTCAAGTTACTGCTCGACGCAGAGGATGAAGTGTTAATGCCGCAGCCGAGTTATCCGCTTTTCGAGTATCTTACAAGACTCGACCTGGGTAATGTAGTTTACTATCCGCTGGTTTATGATTACAGGGACGGATGGGTACCTGACTTTGCACTGCTCGAGAAGAAGATAAGTCCGAAGACAAAAGCTATAGTGATAATCAATCCGAATAACCCCACAGGTTCATACATCAGGGAAAGTGATTATGAGGCTTTCAACAATTTATCGGAGAAATATAATTTAGCGCTGATTGTTGATGAAGTGTTTTCTGATTATGAAATAGAAGCAGGAGATAAGGCATTGAAGACAGTCGCGGGATTTAACAGCAATCTGACGTTTGTGCTGAATGGTTTTTCGAAGATGCTTGCATTGCCGCAGATGAAGTTTGGCTGGATATTGATTCAGGGCGGGAAAAAATTAAAAGATGAAGCTGTACAAAGGCTTGAAGTCATTGCCGATACGTATTTATCAGTGGCCACACCTGTACAGTTTGCAGTGAAAAGATTGTTTGAGACGCGTGAAAAAATACAGGAAGAAATATCAGGAAGGATAAATAAAAATTACAATCTGCTGAAGAAGGAATTTCTTCTGAACCCTGATATTAAGGTGTTGAACTGTGAAGGCGGCTGGAATGCAATATTGAATTTTGAAAATTTACTCGTTCCTGAGGATGAATTTGTGCTGAAGCTTCTTGATAAGAAAAATGTGCTTATACATCCCGGTTATTATTATGATTTCTTTACAGAGGGGTTTGCAGTGATAAGTCTGCTGACGGAGACGGATGTGATGGAGAAGGCGATAGAGTTGATAAACGGGTGAAGGGGATAGAGAGATAATTATTGGTAAGTCCCGTAGGGACAACGTAACAATTGCAATAGGAAAGCAGTTTCTTTAAGTCCCGTAGGGACGGTATATCAATAGCGAGGTAATGATATTTCTCTAAGTCCCGTAGGGACGGCATATCAATAGCGAGGGAATGATATTTCTCTAAGTCCCGTAGGGATGGTATATCAATAGCGAAGGAATGATATTTTTCTTAGTCCCGTAGGGACGACATATTAATAATATTTATTAACATAAAAATTATTAAAATATTATGGCCAACACATATACCCAGTTATATGTACAAGCAGTTTTTGCGCCAAAGCGAAAGCATTCATTAATTGGTATGGATTGGGAAATCGAATTATATAAATACATAACCGGTATAGTTAAAAAGAACGGGCATAGATTGTTTGCAATAAATGGTACGAATGATCACTTACATTCTTTAATTAGTATGACTCCAAACCAATCTTTAAGTGAATTAATGCAAATTATTAAAAGTAATACGTCAAAATGGATTAATGAAAGTAAATTTACGTTGGGTAGGTTTGAATGGCAGGAAGGATTTGGGGGTTTTACATATTCGAAATCACAAATACCAGCTGTAGTGAAATATATTGAGAACCAAAAGGAGCATCACAAGAAAACATCGTTTCTAGATGAATATAGGAAGTTTCTTAAGCTATATGAAATAGATTACAAAGAAGCGTATATATTTAAGGAGCCTGTGTAATCTTTTGCTATTAATAATTATATCAAGATATTGATTTGTCGTCCCTACGGGACTTGATTGTTGTAGATAATATTTGCTATTTATATGTCGTCCCTCCGGGACTTTGCAATATTTAGTATTATTAGCTATTGAGATGTCGTCCCTCAGGGACTTTCAAACTTTTCTTTTACTTCAATAACTCGATTCCTGCGAACTCACGGTATAGAGTTAACTGATCGAGAATGAAATTATATTTGTCGGATTTGTCAACTATGATTTCGGAGATGATTTGTCCGAGACCTGGGCCGAGCATAAATCCCTGTCCGCACATACCGACTGCGAGGAACATATTTGACACTTCTTTAGTCCATCCAACGATTGGGAAACCGTCTGGAGTCATTGGGTATAAGCCGCGCCAGGTCCTGCGAATACGGAGGTTCCGTAAACGTGGATACAGATTCAGTATTCTTTTAACTACAAGCGGCAGGAATACTGATGTGTTGTCAGTATCTTTTCCAAGTATAGAGGGTTTAGGAGTAATGCAGAATACAACCTGTCCTTCCTTGTTCTGGTAGAAATAATAATTGGCAGAGTTTTCATCCGAACGTATATCAACAACCATAGGTTTGAAGAAAGGTTTTACGGGTTCGGTAATACCTGCTTCGTGGCAGTCGGGATTAACAGGAATATCAAGGTTGGAAAGCAAGCCGATTTCTTTTGCGTCGCCGCCTGCTGCATTTATAATTATATCGGCAGAGTATTTGTCTTTGTTTGTTTCTACTTCTATGATTTTATTGTTTTCAATTCTAAAACCTTTAACTTCTTCGTTGAAGAAGAACTCTGCTTTTTGTTCTTTAGCGAGTTTTAAATATGCACCAGTCATTTTAAGCGGAGAAGCAGACCCGTCTTCGGGAGAAAATGTGCCGCCTCTTAAGTTCTCAGGATTAATTCCCGGAACGAGTTCTTTTACTTTACCGGCATCAATCCAGTCTATGTTAAGGTTAAACTTCTTTTGTGTAACGAGTAACTTTTTAAGTTTGTTTTCGAGAACTTCATCATAAACAGGAAAAAGGTAACCGCCTGAAATCCAGTCGATATCTATGTCATGTTCTTTCTCAAAACTGTTCATCAATCCGATAGTAAGCTGGCAGATTTTAATCTTTGCAGGGTCGGAGTGTGTAGCCCTGATTCCGCCAATGGCAGCGCGGTTTTGACCTCTTCCTTCTGAAGGAAGTTTCTCTATGACGCCGACACTTAAACCTTTTTTAGCAAGATAGTATGCAGCCGGAACACCAATGCTTCCTGCACCGATAATTAATACATCAAACTTTCTCATACTGACTCCTCACTATCTTCATTAATGATTGCACCCATCGGAATTTCGACACTAAGCGGACGCTTGGTATTTTCTGCAACTTCGAACCAGTTAACACCGGCAGCCGAGAAAATTCCTGGTAAGAGAATAGAGCAGGTACGTGAGCCGCATGCTCCCATACCGACACGAATCTGCTTTAACTGATTGGCATCTTTAATATCATTATCTTTTATAAATTTTATGATTTCCCCGACGGATACTCTTTCACATCTGCATAGAACTGCGTTGTCCGGAATATAATTAAAGACAGGTTTCGGTAAAGGCTTGATTTTATCTTCATCCTGAACTCTTATACCTGCAATCTTAATAGCATTCCCGAGAGAAACTTTGAAAGTTATTAAATGAGTTTTATACTTTTTATTAAACTGAATTTTCATTACTTCACCTTTTTCAAGGTAGTTACCATCGGTATCGGTCAGCGATACAAATTCATTTTCGTGGAATGCTGGTATGAATTCGTGAGGAAGAACAACTTCAGCCCATTCGCCGTAGAGTTTCTTTGCAACTGAGATAGCAAGCCCCGGGCATACTGCAATACACTGACCGCAGCGGGTACAGTCTTCACCTGTGTAGAGAGGTAAATCCATTATGCTGCCGAGAGCATCGTTTAATTTAATTGCACCTGACGGGCACACTGAAATGCAGGGGTTACAGGGGATTTCCTGATAGCAGTGCATAATCGGAGTATAGTTTTCATTCAGTTCGGTAACAGGTTCTGAATGAGTTTTACCCGGACGTGATTTTAAGACCTCTGCTTTTTTAAACCAGCTTTCATCAACTGCTACATCTTTGCCAAGCATTTTTGCGAGTTGAAGACCTGAGATTCTGCCTCCGAACATTGCTGATGACGCTTCTGCGATTTCATCGGCATCGCCTGACTTTACTGCTTTGTATCCGAACTTGAGAGCAGTGTTATAAAATTCATCTATAGAACTTAAGCCAACTGCTATGAGCAAAGTATCTACTTCGAAGGTTTTAGCTTTTTCGAGAAGAGGATTGAATTTTTCATCAACTTCAGCGATAGTAATTCTTTCCACCTGTCCGTTTCCTTCGGCAGTAAGAACAGTATGTTTTAAATATACAGGTACACCCATTCTTTTGATTTTATCGGAGTGGACTTTATAGCCCGATACGTTATCAAGAATATCAGCAATACCGACGACTGTGATACCTGCCTGTAATGCGTGGTAAGCCGCTATGAGTCCTACGTTTCCGCTTCCTATGATAAAAATACGGTTAGAAGATTTTACCAGATCACGATTAACGAGTGTCTGAAAAGCTCCTGCGCCATAGACTCCCGGAATGTCATTACCGGGGAAGACGAGATTCTTTTCGCGGGCACCAGAAGAAATAACAAGACCGTCGAAACCGACAAGAGCATAGTTTTTATAGTCAATGAAAAGACCTGCTTTCTTATCCTTGTATAATGCCACTACTGAAGTGTTAGTATAAATCTTTACGTTTTTGTAGCTTCTGATTTCCTTTTCAAGAAGATCGGCAATTTCGATACCTCTTTTACCTGCATAGCAATCTTCGATAGAGCCGAAGAACTTATGAGTCTGGAGCAGAAGTTTACCGCCGAGTTTATCTTTATCGTCTATAAGAATAATATCGAAATTAAGTTTAGCGAGTTCGATAGCCGCTGTCAGTCCTGAAGGGCCTGCACCGATAACGAGTACATCACATTTCAGGTTTTTAACCTCGAAGTGTTCTACGTTTCGGTCATCTTCGGGAAGTTCGGGAAGGTGAACGAGTGTTCTGACCTCCATACCTTCCTTAAGCGTGGTGATACAGGATTTAAGGGGTTTTCCGTTAATCACGAGAGTACAGTGTGAGCATTGTCCGTTTGCGCAGAAAATACCCTGAGGTGCATCTCCGATATGGTGAATTGAAAATTCTTTTACACCGTTTGCGATAAGAGCAGATGAAACCGGTTCGTTCTCGAAGCCCTGAACTGATTCTCCGTTGAAATAAAAGTTAACTGATTTTCTTTCCTGATTGGTATTCAAGACAGGATGCCGAGCAATTCTATCCATTTATTAATTTAATATGAGGTATTGTTTCAAAGTAATTATATACAAAAATCGGTAAATTAAAGATTGAGTTCAAGGAAATAAAGCAAGGGGAAGGATAAAAGAAAAGGCGGTATTCACAGCGGCAGAACAAAAGAGGAACAGAAATAATGAATTTTAATGAAAGAACAGGGTTATTGTATTATATAATGCGGTTCCTTGAGGTGGTAAATCAGAGACTAATCAGAGACTAATTACAGACCAAGGAGATGCCAATATAAAAAAATCAGGACGGGAACAAAAACAGCCTGGAAATGGTATATAAATTGAGATATTTAATAAAATAATTTAGGATTTGAATTGAAAGTTTAAATCTTAAAGAATAATTTTGTATGAATTTAAAAAAGGAGTCAAATTGACAAAATTACGTTTAATGGTAATTGCCGTTATGTTATCTTTTACTTTTAGTGGTGTGTTTGGTACATCTTATACGAATGAAAATTCGAATACAACGACTGAACAGACTTCTAACCAACAGAAGAAGAAAACAAGCAAGAAAAAGAGTACCAAAAAGAAGAAGAAATCTTCGGGCAAGAAGAAAACTTCAAACAAGAAGAAAACCGGTAAAAAGACAAGCAAAAAGAACAGTAAAAAGTCTAACAAGAAGACCGGCAAGAAAAACAGTAAGACCAAAGGAAAGAAGAATTCCAAAGGAAAGAAGAATTCCAAGGGAAAGAAGAATTCCAGGAAAAAAGGAAAGAACAGAAGAACAAGGACAAGAACAAAGGTGAATAATACACCAAGGACATACACACCGCCGAAGACAAATGACGGCAACAATACATACACTCCGCCAAAAAAATACGATCCGGAAAAGAAAGAACCGGAGAAAAAAGGCAGAGAGTACAACCGTGAAGAGAAGACGACTGAATCTCCGGTAAAGAAGGAGCCTAAGAAGGAAGAAACAAAGCAAAATTAAAATCTTAGATTGAATTAAGAAGAAAAGCCCGTTTATGACGGGCTTTTTTGTTTATTCATTCAGGTCAGTTTATTATGAAGATAACTTTGTCTGTTTAATGTAATTTTTTAATTGTTTATATTCATCTTTTATGTTTATATGAGAATTAGTACTAACTGGATAAAATCGCTGATACCCGGACTGGAAATTGAGTCTTATGATGATCTTTTTAAGAGAATGGTTGACATTGGTCTTGATATTGAGTCAATTGAAAGCGAAAAGGAAAAATATAATAAAATAGTCGTTGGTGAAGTTCTGGAAACCCAGAAACATCCAAATGCAGATAAACTGACTTTATGTAAAGTAAACGTCGGCGGTTCTGTATTAAGTATAGTTTGCGGAGCTCCGAATGTTGAAGCAGGGCAGAAAGTATGTGTTGCAAGGATTGGAGCATTAATACCAAACGGTGGTTTTGAAATAAAGAAAAGTAAGATACGCGGTGAACTTTCTGAGGGAATGATATGTGCTGAGGATGAATTAGGGCTTTCTGATAATCATTCAGGTATAATGGTCCTTAACGCAGACGCAGTACCCGGAATGGAATTTGCCGACTACACAGGAGCGAATGATTACTTCGTTGAAATTGGTGTAACTCCTAACAGGGGAGACTTATTCTCACAAATCGGAATGGCAAGAGAAATAGCAGGAGCTTATTCTCTGAAAGCCGTGCTTCCAGCGGCACCAATAAAAGAATCTGATGACCAATCCAAGGACTTTATTAAGATAGAGATAGAAAGCAAGGAGTACTGCAAACGATTTACAGGAAGAGTAGTAAAGAATGTAACGGTAAAAGAATCTCCCGAATGGCTCCAAAAGGCTTTGAAGGCAGTGGGATTAAGACCGATAAACAACATAGTTGACATTACAAATTTTGTGATGATGGAAACAGGTCAGCCATTGCACGCATTCGATTACGATAAGATATCAGGAAAGAAAATAATAATAAGGACTGCAAAAGAAGGTGATAAGTTTGTTACTCTTGATTCCAAAGAAAGAGTTTTAAATGATAAGTCGTTAATGGTATGTGACGGGGAAAAACCCTCTGCAATTGCGGGTATAATGGGCGGGGAGTTCTCCGAAATATCAACTGATACAAAAAATGTACTTATAGAAGTAGCGTATTTTGACCCTGTTGCGATAAGAAAGAATTCAAAGAAATTAGGACTGCAAACGGATGCTTCACAAAGGTTTGAGCGTGGTGTGGATATAGATAATCTTCCTTACGTCTCTGACAGGGCGGCTTCGCTGATGCAGGCAATTGCCAGTGGTGAAGTATTGAAGGGGATTGCTGATGTATATCCAGAGAAGTTTGTACCTCTTGAAGTTCCTGTAAGGGAAAGCAGGGTTGATAAGATTTTAGGTGTGAGAATATCTGAAGATGAGATTAAAAGAATGCTTGAAGGAATAGAGATAAAGTTTGTGAAGAAAGAAGAAGACAGATTATATTTCAGTATACCTGAATTCAGAAGAGAAGATTTACAGAGGGAAATAGATTTGATAGAAGAGACGGCGAGGCTTTACGGGTATTCCAACATAAAGAGTGACTTTAATTTCAACCTGGATGTTTCATCTCATATAGACTATGAGGATAAATACCAGAAGTTTTTAATTAGCATAAGAGAATATTTTATAGGCAGGGGTTTTAATGAGATAATTTCTTACACACAGCAGGACGATAAAAAGATAAGTGGATTTGGCACAGACCCTGTAATAATAGAGAACCCGAATTCTGTTCTGATGAATTCGATGAGGGTGAACTTATTGTATGGAATGCTTACGACGATGGTTAATAACGTGAATGCACTCGGTAAAGATGTTTCGCTGAGGCTGTTTGAACTTGGCAAAACCTTCAGCGATACAGAGCAAAAGTTTACAGAAGAACACCATGTATGCTTTGCTTTAAGCGGACTTGACGATAAAAAGTCATACGATTTGAAGGAAAAGAGTTACGATGTGTATGATATCAAAGGTGAGCTGGAAATATTTCTGTCAAAATTGAATATTGAAAATCACGAATTAATTTACTATAATGAAGAGGGCGGCCGGGATTATTTTGAAATAATGATAAAAAATTCCAGTGCAGGAAAATTATTTATACTGAATAAGAAGGATAATCCTGACCTTGAAACAGAGAATGATGTATTTGTAGCCGAACTTGACACGTACAAATTGTTTAAAAATATAAAAGCGGGCAGGAAGTATAAGGAAATATCCAGGTATCCGTCTGCGAAAAGGGACATAGCTTTACTCGTGAAAAGCGGTATAAAATACAGTGATGTTGAAAAAGTAATAAAAGAGTCCGGTGGCTCAGGATTGAAGAAGATAGACTTATTTGACGTATTTAACGATAAAAAACTTGGAGAAGATAACAGGAGTATGACATTTTCGCTTGAGATGAGTGCAGATGACAAGACCATGACCGACGAAGAAGTTAATAAAGTTATTGATAAAATAATCAAAAATTTAGAAAACAAACTCGGAGTTTCTTTAAGGGCAAATTAAATTACAAAATGGATAATAAATCCGAAACAAATATCAGGGAAGAAATAATAAAACTGGAAGGGCTGTTAGCGGTTTCCTATGAAAGTTTATCGGGCAGGATAAAGGGGCTGGTCGATAAATACAGGAACGCAAACGAAGAAAATCACCAATTAAAAGAAAATATAAAAGAGATTAATAATAAAGTTACAGATTTAAAGTTACAGTTAAATAAGTTGAATTCGGATACTCTGCTGAAAGACAGGGAAATTTCCGAACTGAAAACTTTGTTGTTAAGCTCTGAGAATGAAAATACAAATGTAAGAGATAAAGATTTTGTAAAATCGAGATTAAAAGAATTAATCTCACGGATTGATGTTCATCTGGAAACATATGAAGATCAGTCTCAGGATTTTGAAGATTGAATTAAAATGGCTGGTAAAAAATTTAAAATTTCAAAATGAAAACTTCAGGTATCAAGGTTAAAATATTTAATAGTGATTATAACTTATTGGGCGAGAATCCTCAGGAAGTAGAACGGTATGCGAAGTACGTAGACCAGATAATGCAGAGGATTAATTTTCAGTCGCCTAATACATCTGTTGAATCTGTTGCGGTAGTAACAGCTCTGAATGTTTCTGAGTCATACTTTCGTGAAAAGGACCAGAGGGTGGACCTTGAGAAATCGTATTCAGATACACTGAAAGCGAATCTGAATAAGATAGACGAAATATCAAAATACATAGATAACAATCTATAATAGTTCTTTTAAATAATACATAATATTGATTTTACCGCAAGCCAGCCATAAAAATCAAACATTATATAGAACCATCAAATTTATAAAAGCTGGGAGGTAAGCTCTCACAAGTGCTAGGTCAGGCCTCAATCCTTCGGGATATGTTCTCTGCTTGAGGGCGGATAAAGGACATCACTGGAAGACCGCGACGCTTTGGCGCCCCCCACTGTTTGCTAGTAAGGTTTCTATATAACCTTTGAGGATGACTTGCGGTTTTTTATTTTAATTAACATAATTTGTAAAACTATACTATATAATATGCCGGAAATGGAATTATACATATTGCTTCCAGTTCTTGTTGTCTTGTGTCTTATAACATTTTTCCTGGGATGGTACATACAGGTGAAGATAAACAGGAGCAAGGTTGATGGTGCTGAAAACGTTGCCAAAAAAATCGTTAAAGATGCCGAGACCAAAGCAACAGAGACAACTACAGAAGCAGAAAAAAGAGCAAGAAACTTTAAGATAGAAGCTGAAAAATCAGCACAAAATTTAAAGAAGGAAAAACTATTAGAAGTTAAGGACGAATTCTACAAGCGTAAACAGAAATATGACGAAGAAGTAAGAGCACGCGAGAAGGAAATCGGAGAGATAGAAAAGAGAACAAGGAATGAGAAAGAAGCAGTTGAGAAGATAAAGAGTGATCTCGTAACAAAAGATAAGAATGCACAACAGGTTCACAATGAATATACAGCGAAACTAAAAGAGTTTACCGAAAAGAAAGAACAGGTAGACAATTTAGAGCAGGAAGTAAACAACCTTATAAAAGACCAGAAAGAGAAACTGCAGAGGATATCGGGTCTGAGTGAGGAAGAAGCAAAGAATTTACTTTTTGAAAGTTTACTCAATAAGGTAAAACTTGAGTCAGCTCAGAAATTACAGGAAGTGAGAGAGCAGACAAAGATTGAGGCAAATAAAATATCTAAGAATATTGTTATTCAGGCAATTCAAAGGTCAGCAGTTGACCACTCTGTAGAAACGACTGTAAGTGTTCTGCAGATTCAGTCTGACGAATTAAAGGGAAGAATCATAGGTAAAGAAGGAAGAAATATCAGAGCCTTTGAAGCTGCAACGGGGGTTGACATCATAGTTGACGATACGCCTGAAGCAATTATTATTTCAGGGTTTGATCCGTTCAGAAGAGAGATTGCCAGGATTGCGATGGAAAGACTGATTGCAGACGGGAGAATTCACCCTGCAAGAATCGAAGAAGTTGTGAATAAGGTTGAAAAGGAATTAAATGAAGAAATAATGAGGGTTGGTGAGCAGACTATTCTTGATATCGGAATTCAGGGAGTAAACAGGGATATTATAACTTTAATCGGAAGGATGAAATATCGTTCGAGTTACGGACAGAACGTATTAAATCATTCTATTGAAGTTGCCCATATAGCCGGCATTATGGCAGCAGAGCTTGGTCTTGATGCACAAATGGCAAGGCGTGCGGGATTATTACACGACATAGGTAAAACGATTGACAGGAGTATTGAAGGACCACACTCAATACTGGGTTATGAAATAGCAAAGCGCTGCAAGGAACATCCGATAGTTTGCAATGCCATAGGTTCACATCACGATGAAATACCTATGGAACATCCTATTTCCGTTCTGGTTCAGGCTGCTGATGCAATCAGCGGTGCAAGGCCAGGTGCAAGAAGAGAATCAGTTGAAGCATATTCCAAACGACTTGAAAAACTTGAAGCAATTGCCACATCTTTTGAAGGCGTAACAAAGACATATGCGATACAGGCAGGCAGAGAAGTAAGGGTAATAGTTGAGCAGGAAAAAATCAGCGATATACTTCAGGATCAGCTTGCTGAAGATATAGCTTTGAAGATACAGGAAGAAATGGAGTACCCGGGACAGATTAAAATAAATGTAATCAGGGAAAGAAGAAGTATTGCATATGCGAAATAAATTAATTAATATACAGTAAATGAATAATATACAGTAAATGAATATATAATTATTATGGGAAACAAATTTAAAGATAAAATATTAATAGGTATAACAGGTGGGATAGGGTCCGGTAAGTCGGAAGTATGCCGTCTTTTACATAAGCGCGGATATAAGGTGATATTTGCTGACCTGATTGCGAAAGAACTTTATAAGAAAGATAAGACTCTTGCGAAGAAGGTTGTAACTGCTTTTGGGAAAGATATTCTAAATTATAAAGGTGTAATAAGCCTTGCAAAATTAAGGGAGAAAGTCTTTTCCAGTAAAACGAATTTCAGGAAGATAAACAATATCGTCCATCCTACAGTTATAAAGTACCTGATGAATATAATTAAGGGTGCAAAGCAAAAAATAGTTATCATTGAATCCGCACTTGTTTTTGACACAGATTTTTACAAATATCTTGATTATGTTATAATGGTTTATTCGAACAAGAAGAACAGATTACAGAGAATAATGATACGTGACGGAGCAAAGAAGAAAGAAATTGAGAAGATAATGAGTTTTCAGCTTGATGAAAAAGAGAAGATAGAACGTTCAGATTTTGTTGTAGTCAATAATAAACCTATTGAGGATTTAGAAAAGGATATAGAATTCTTAAGTAAAATTCTAAAGTTACTGTAATATTTATAAGTTTTTAAAACCGGGTCTTTATGTTTGTAAGATAATGGGTATGTTATTTTATAAACCATGTTTGTAAGATAATGGGTATGTTATTTTATAAACTTTAAATTTAAAGGAGATGCATATGAAATTTGCACAACTTACTAAAGCACTATTAGTTTTTTTGCTATTGGCACCGTTAACAGTTAATGCTCAAAAAGATTCCAGAGAAACACAAACCCCGCTTTCGTATGAAATACAAAAAGTCGGTCCACAAACTGGAGATATTAATTCAAAGGTTGACAGATCTAAGGTCGAGCAAATATCATCTCAATTAAGAGATGCTAAGAAAAACGGTGACATTCAGAGGATTTCAAATTTAAATCAGGAACTTGAATCTGTAACAGGCAATGTCTCAATGAAAGCAGGACCAAACTTCAATGGCCCTCAGATAATTGGTGAGGTAGTGAATTTACCAGTAGGGGGTAATCTGGATTATAATTCAACATTAATATCCGATCAGGGTTTTTGGGCAACTGCCACTTCAACAGACAGAATAACAGGAAGAATCTGGGTTGCTGGATTACAGAATAACTCTGCCGGTTCAGACACCTTAAAAGTTTTTACATCGGTGAATAATGGAATATCCTGGATTTTAGTATACAGACTTAGTTTTGCCGTAAACGGGGTTCATTTCAATTCAGATGAAGTTGATTTAGAGGCAGTAAACAACGGAACAACTTCATACTCCTTTACTGTTGCTGGATTAAATTATGGAGCGACCGATTACAGTTTAATATTTAGAACCAATAATACAGGGGGAGAGGCGTTCTTTTCTTATTTATTAAATTCATCTGCACAAATTAAGCATAATTATCCAAGGATAACCAGCGATAATTCCAAATATATTTCCGGTTCTTTTGTATATTTTATGATTACTCAGGATTCATTGACTGCGGGAACACACGATTTGAAAACAAAGTATGGTCTGCTGACGTCTCCTTTTGATGCCACACCTTTGATAACATTCCGTAACTTTTCAGCACCGTCAGGTTCATTCTGGTGGCATTTGCCTACTGCACAGGATACTACAAAGCTGTATAATGATATAGTATTTTCGGATTCAGCAACATATGATATAATTATGACAGCATCAAATTTTTACAAAGCAGGTATAAATAATGTTTATCTTGCTTATACAAAAGATTACGGTGCAACAACACCAACATGGTTCCCGCAAATTGTAGAAACTAATGTCAATTATAAACCTAGGCTTGCATCAACAGGTTTTGATGATGTATCATTACAGCAGTTTATAATGTTAACCTATACAAGACAGTTCAGTGCAACAGACTGGGACCCATATTATCAAAGAACTTCTAATAACGGGTCTGTTTGGAATTCTGGTTATGTTGATGCAACATCGGATACAACATTCTATTCTGATATAATTGCGATACCTCGTGTTCCAAACACATTCAGAATTGCATATGGAGTCAGAACAGGTACAAATGGCAATGTTTATACCCGTTCTTATAATAATGGTGTTTTGTTTGCAAGGTTTCAGTTGAATCCATCCCCGGTTTCCGGTACTTACACACCTACCCGTGCCGGATACAGGTATACGGCTACTGACAGCTGTTTTAATGTTGTTGAAGGAATCGGCGGCGGCGGATTGTATGCTTATTCTGGTTGTTCAGGAACATTAACTGGTTTTGGGAATAATGAAACACCTTTGTCATTTAAATTAGAGCAGAACTATCCAAACCCATTTAACCCTGTTACAAAAATTTCATATGCTTTACCGAAATCAGGATTAGTAACGTTAAGGGTGTACGACATTCTTGGTAAAGAAGTAGCAACGCTTGTTAATGAAGTAAAGAGTGCAGGAAGCTATTCAGTAGATTTCAATGCATCAAACTTCACAAGTGGAGTTTATTTCTACAAGATTGAAACAAACGGATTCAGCGACATCAAGAAAATGATGCTGATTAAATAGAAAGAAGTTTTTTAAAATATAAAATCCTGCATTGCTGAAAAGCGATGCAGGATTTTTTATTAGACATTTTTTGGAACTTTTTAAATAATTATTAGTTATAAAATCATATATATATTAGTTTGTATATAAAATATATAGTTTATGTACAAAAAGAGAATGATTTCGCTGTAGGAGGCAGATTTTTGTTCTTAAAAAATATAAAAAAGGAGAAACAAATGAAGAAACTAGCTATTCTATTTATTATGGCATTTATGCCATACTTTGCATTTGCACAGGAAGTACCAAATGCTATTAATTATGTTGGACCTAACACAGGGTCTTCAAACACAGAAGGTGTAAGGGTTAATGATATTCCTGCACCAGTATTGTCAGAAAGATACTATCAACTCGAAGCCCAAATGAAGGCTTTAAAACAATCAGGTAATTCAGATGGAAGCAAATTCATTGAACTTCAGAAACAAATGGATGCCGAATCAAAACAAAGTGTCACAGAAAAAGGCAAACAATACAACGGCACTTTAATTCAGGCAACTAATTTTGAGGAATTTGATGCTATCGGCAATACAGCAGTATTAACAAAATCAGGTATGAAGGGCATTGCAACGGCAACAGAAATGCGCGGAACAACAGCCGGTAAAATCTGGGCAGTAGGTGGTTTTCAGGGAGCAGGAACTTCTGCAAATCCTGATTCTTTAAGAGTATTTTATTCAGTAAACGGGGGTGCTACCTGGGTACTTTATGCACTTGCATCATTAGGCGGTACAGATAAAATCAATGTAGGTGAAATCGACTGTGAAATTATTGAAAATGTAACTGGTGATAAGTTTCTTTATGTAGTTTATGGATTAAGACAAACAGGTGGTACAGGAAAATATTTTACAGGTGGTATGACATTAAATATCACAACATTTGCAGGAACACTTTATGCATTTGCATGGCCCGGTGATGCGGCTACAAGCAGATACTACGGCCCAAGAATAACATCAGATAACTCAGTATGGCCAGCGGGTGCCTGGATATATGTTGCTATCTCATTTGACTCAGGTGGAGTTAATACACAAAAACTTGTAAGATGTACTTCACCATACAATACAACTCCAACATGGACATACAAAGCAGACAGAATTTTCTGGAACCAAAGTGGTTCCACTATAACAAGAACTTTATTCACTGATATTGCATTTTTCAGTAATGGTAGTGATTCGATAATAGTTTCATTTAGCGGAGTACCTGACAGTACTAAAATCTTTTTCTCTAAAATGGGAATTGGAGGAGTTTCTCCGACAGTAGCAGGGCAGTATGCAGGATTCATCGGTGGAAGTGAACCTAATAATTACAAATATGGAGCCAGATTATCATCAAACGGTAATAATAGTGGAAGTGTATTTTGTATATTTAATCAGTCAGGAACTACCACCGGTGTGAAGTATTTCAGAACAACGAACTTTGGTGATTTTAGCACAATTGCTGGACAAAGTGTAATCTGGACAGCTACAGGTGGAGTTTCAAGACCAGATATAATGGGAGTAAGAAATGCTAATACTCACAGGTTCGGATTCTTCTTCTATGGTGATTGGGATTCATTACAGTATGTCTCTGTCAACTCAAGTGGTGCATTTAATTCAACTTCAACAAAAATGAACGGCGGTAACGGTTTTACAACAGGCTTCTATGGTCCAGCAGTTGGTATGAGATTTGCCGCAAATGATAGTTGTTTTGCATTATATTCAGCAACCGGTCCTGTTAATATGTGGGCGGCTTCAGGATGTACTGGAACTGTTACAAGCGTTGGCAACACAGAAACACCTGTATCATTCAGTTTATCTCAGAACTATCCAAACCCGTTCAATCCTGTAACTAAGATTGCGTATGCATTACCAAAATCAGGATTAGTTACTTTAAGGGTATATGATATTCTTGGTAAAGAAGTCGCAACTCTTGTAAATGAAATGAAAAATGCCGGAAGTTATTCTGTAGATTTCAGTCCATCTAACTTTACGAGTGGAGTTTATTTCTATAAACTTGAAACAAACGGATTCAGTGATATCAAGAAAATGATGTTAATCAAGTAAATATCGGATTGCTTTAGTAACATAAAGGTCTTTTAATAATCCCGCAATACTGAAAAGTGTTGCGGGATTTTTTATGAAATCAAATTGCCATAAATAACAGAAAAAACATAAGAAATCCTGTCCAATTCCTAGTATTTGCTTCCTCAAACCAAGTCTCAAAATGAGACTTTTTGTCTCAAAATGAGAAAAATATAATCGCTTACCCTCGAATATAGTCGAATATCGCATAATATATGTGGCACACTAATTGAATTACTTTAAAGTAATTAATTGAATTAAAACAATTTTATACAAAATCATTATGAGCACAAATTTAAAGATTATTTTGACACTGGTCTTTTTGACAGGAATGTTTCTGCAGAATGGGAATGCAGTAGATAAATATTCAGTTGCGACAGGTAACTGGAATTCAACTGCTACGTGGTCGTTGACATCAGGCGGTTCTTCAGGAGCAGCTGTACCTGTAACTGGTGACGTAGTTATTATTGAAGGAAGTTTTAATGTAACAGTAAATGCAAATACTGCATCTCTGACTTCTTTAACTATAGATTCATTAAGCACATTAACTGCTACAGTCGGATTTACAGTATCTGCAACAACAATAACTGTCAAAGGATTATATTTAAACGGAAGTACGGGAACAATTACCGGTACGATGACAGTCGGAAATGGCGGTACTTATCAGCACGCTATAAATGGCGGTACGATAAAAACAGCAACCTGGATTGCAGGTTCTACCTGTAATGTATCCGGAACTACAAGTTCAGTGCCTTCAGGTTTAAACCAGAGTTTCAAGAATTTTACCTGGAGTTCAACAAATACCTCGGCTATATCAATTTCACCAACAGCCATAAATGGTGACTTCAATATAACGGCAGGTGGTGGTACTGATAAATACTTAAGAATCAATACTGCTTCTTTTACTATTGGTGGGAATTTAAATCTATCAGGAAGTGCAAATTTACAAATATCAAATTCAACGCAAAGGACATTAACAGTTAATGGAAATTTTTCGATGACCAATGGGACGATAGATATGGCAACAAGTACAAAAGTTGGTACATTGAATGTTAAGCGTGATTTCTCTTTTACAGGAGGAACAATAAAATCTACATTGACAAGTGGCTCAATTGTTCTCAACGGAACAACATCTCAAACTTTTACTTCAGGTGGAACTGTCACAGGCGCAATAAATTACACTGTAAATAATCTTGCAATTTTGCAAATGGCGGATGAAACAACTGCGGTTTTGGGAAATGCTTTTACTTTAAACCTTGGTTCAACATTAGGAATTAAATCAAATGATGGTATAACAACAAGTGGTGGAACAGGAAATATTCAAACAACAACGCGTACTTATACAGCAACTGCACACTATATATACAACGGTACTTCTGCACAGTTCACAGGAAATGGCTTAACAACAACAGCTAATTTAACAATTAATAATACTGCGGGTGTAACTACAAGCGGTGATTTGGCAGTTAATGGAATACTTAATCTGCAAAGTGCTAATGCTTCTGCAACACAAGGAAGTCTTGAAATGAGTACTTTTACTTTGACGATGGGTGGTTCTGCAACTACAACAGGAACCGGTGATGTAACAGGGATAGTGAAACGTACAACATTATTAGCAAATACTTCTTATTCATTCGGAAATCAGTTTACAACAATGAGTCTTTCATCAGGCGGAACATTGCCTACATGGTTAAATGTAAAAATTCATTTAACTTCTTCACATTCCTGGGAAGCAGATGCAGTAAACCGATATTACGATATAACACAATACGGAGGAACCTCAGGTACTATAGTAACTTTAAACCTTCATTATTTAGATGGCGAACTTCACGGTTTGAATGAAAACAATTTGGATTTATTCGATTATCACGTTGGTGTTAAGGTGCATGACCACGGTCGTTCCAATAATAATATTACAGATAAATGGGTTGGATTAGCCAACTTATCATTAACTTATATTGCACCAAGCAGCAGTCCAGATATAAAATATTGGACTCTTGATACAGCGGAGGTCCCTACATTTACGTGGCTCGGAGTTGATAACGTTTGGACTAATACTGCCAATTGGACGGGAGGTATTGTACCGGGCTCTTCCGACCGAGTAAATATTCCAGGTGGTTTAACTTATTACCCTACTTTACCTTCAAGCACTACAATAGGAGCAATCACAATACAGACAGGTGGTGTATTAAATGCTACAACAGGAAGTCCAACTTTAACAATAAGCGGCGGAGCAGGTGCCTGGGATAATATGGGGACTTTTAATGCAGGAACAAGTACTGTGATTTTTACTAATGCGGGAGCAACAATGTCTGACCCGACAAATTTCTACAATGTTACAGTTGCTGATGGTGCAAAATTAACCTTAGGTACTGATAATGTAATGAGAATTGCAGGTATACTTTCACTTTCATCAACAGGCATTTTAGACGCTGCAACAAATCACAATACTATTGAGTACAATGGTGCATCACAAACAGTCATTAATCCAAATGGTCTTCATTCAGGTTATCATAACTTAATTTTAAGCGGCAGCGGGACAAAAACAATGCCCGTGAGTTTACTGGAATTGCATGGCGATTTTAGTATGACAGGAACAGTTGATGTAACAGCATCAAACAACGTAACTACAGAAGGTAACTTTGGAATTGGCTCAGGTACTATTTATACAGCCGGCTCATTTAATCATACAATCGGCGGTAATTTTACAAGCAGCGGTACCTTCACCTCAACCGGTAGTACGATTACGATGGATGGATTTACTGTACAAACAATCACTGGAAGTCCAGCATTTGATAATCTTATTATCAGCAGTTATAATAAGACAGTACTTGCGGGTAATACAACTGTTGCAGGAGATTTAACAATCAATTCAGGCAGAACATTTGATTTAAGTACATATACCTGCAATAGAAGTACTACAGGTGGAGGAACGTTTACAAATGCCGGAAAATTAAGATTGGGCGGTGGTTCCGGTGGCCAGACCAGAAGTAATTTTCCTAAAGATTATAATACAATTACATTAACTGGAGGAACAGTTGAATATTACGGAAGCTCACAAACAGTTTATACAGGTGCTGCGAATAATAATATTATTATAAGCGGAAGTGACGCAGTGACGATGCCGTCTGGTGATATCACTTTAAATGATTTTGAATTGAACAATGCTTCGGGAGTAACTCTTACCGGAAATTTGACAGTGAACGGTATACTAAATTTAAACAATGGACTTTTAACACTTGGAGATAAGAATTTAATACTTGGAGCTTCTGCAACTGTAACAGGCAGTCCATCAGGAACAAATATGGTTGTAGCAACAGGAAGTGGTGAATTAAGGAAAGTATTTACCGGGACAGGTACTTTTGAATTTCCGGTAGGCAGCTTAGGTACTAGTCTGGATTATTCACCTGTAACGCTGAATTTTACGTCTGGATCATTTTCATCGGCTTATGCAGGCGTGAAACTTTCACAGGGAAAGTATGATTATAATTCAAGCACTACGAGTTATTTAAACCGCTACTGGACAATCTCGCAAATCGGTATTACAGGATTTTCCTGCGGTGTTACTTTGCAATATCTTGCAGGTGATGTTGTCGGTAATGAATTTGATATATGGTGCGGAAAATACAGCAGTGGAGCCTGGACATTATTTAATGTAGCTAATCTGGATGCGAATCAGTTATCCGGAACTGTAACAGGTTTTAGCACCTTTACTGGCGGTGAACAGGGAGTCCTTCCTGTATCATTGTCTTCATTGAGTTCTTCAGTAATCGGCAGAAACATTAAGTTAAACTGGATTACCTCTTCTGAGAAAAACAATACAGGGTTTGAAGTAGAAAGAGCAATAGTTACAAAGGAAACTCCTGTATTCACAAAGACTGGTTTTGTATCAGGAAAAGGGACAACAAACACAACAACAAATTATTCTTTTGAGGACAGGAATCTGCAAACAGGGAAATATCAGTATCGTTTAAAGCAGATTGACCATAACGGTAACTTTACATATTTTAATCTGAACGGAGAAGTAGAAGTTGGAGTACCGGGGAAATATGATTTAAGTCAGAACTATCCGAACCCGTTTAATCCTGTGACTAAGATTAATTTTGAACTGCCTTTCGATAGTAAAGTTAAGATGATTATATATGATGTAACAGGAAGAGAAATAAAGACCATGGTTAATGAAGTAAGAACTGCGGGATACTACACAATAGTTTATGATGGTTCTGATATATCGAGCGGAATATACTTCTACAGAATCATAGCAAATGCTAACGGCAAAGATTATATAAGCACTAAAAAGATGGCAATAATTAAGTAATTTATTATTTCATCCGTTTCCTTTGTTAAGTTAAAGGAAAAGAAGCCCTTAAGGTAACTTAAGGGCTTTTTTAATATATATAAACGATGAAATTAATTAACCTGCACGCTGCAAGCAACGGGTAACTTATATACAAATATTTCTTTCCTCCGGGACTTTGAGAGTTTACACAATTATGCTATTGATATTTCTTTCCTCCAGGACTTTGAGAGTTAACACAATAAGAGACTTAGTAATGTATAATGCTACAAAATTTTGCTGCAAGAAGCGGGGAATTGAGCTTAAATGATTAAGCATATAGTAGCCAATATCAGTCTCATAATGAGACAAACGGTCTCATAATGAGACGAATATTCATATATTCAGATAAACGATAAACGATATATGGCTATTTCAGACTAAAATGTCGGTTTATTGTTTGGCACGACATTTGATATATAAATTAGTAATTATCAATTAAAATATTAAAAAAATGAAAACAACGAACAAACAAACAAAACATTTTAACACAGCAATAACTATCACTTTTTGTTTAATAGTGATAAGTATTTTTGCATTTACTAATTCTTATGCACAGGTAGGAATTGGTGTTGATACACCGACAGCAATCTTACACCTTCAGGCAGGAACAGCCACAGCAAATACCGCACCTTTGAAATTCACAGCGGGCCCATTACTTACTACACCAGAACCTGGTGCTATTGAATACAAGGGGCATACGTTTTATGCAACTTCTTATTTAGTGAGAAGGTCAATTGTTCTCGCTCAGGATGTTGATTTGGCACCCGTAACAGTAGCAAATACAACTGCTGAAACTGTTGTTCACACAGAAGAAATGATGGCAAATTATCTGACTGCTGGTAAAGTGATAATTGCCAGGCTTAATGGAAGCTTTTTAACAAGTGGCAACGGCCAAATTTTTACTGTGAGGCTAAGAGTTGCAGGCACCTTAGTTTGTACCGTCACATCTACAGGACAATCAACTGGACTTACCCCCAGAGCATTTGAAATAGATCTGACTTCAACAGTAAGATCAATCGGATCAAGCGGTACGATTGTAACATTCGGAAAAGTTACACAGGATAATGTAGCACCAAATTCAGGTATAGGAACTGCAAGTATTAATACAACTGGTTCAAATACTATGACAATTTCAGTTCAATGGACTGAAGCTTCGGCAAGTAATTCATTAACGATTGAACAGGGATACACGGAATGTGTTGATTCTAACAATTAACAGCAATAAACAAAAGAATAATTTTCTTAAAATGGAAGGTTAACAACAAATAATATGAACAAGAAAATAACAATACTAATAATTTTAACACTGATGCTGTTCACGATGGCAGAAGCACAAGTCTATGTTACCTCGGGTGCTACGCTATACAACAAATCCGGTGCATATGTATACAGCAACGTAGATTTAACAGTAAACAGCGGGGGCACTTTGGATAATTCGAATGGATTTATATCGTTAAAAGGTAACTTCACTAATAACGGAACATTCACTTCGGGCACGGGTACAGTTGCATTTAATGGTACGTCGGGGCAAACAATAGCAGGAACGGGCGGATTAGCGTTTTATAATTTAACTATGGGCAATTCATCAACAGGGGTTACACTTAGCAATAATACAAGCGTTAACGGCACACTTACTCTTACAAACGGTAATATTACAACAGGTGCAAATGTTCTGACACTCGGTTTTGGAACTGGTGACAATCAGCAAGGAAGTCTGGCACATACATCAGGAACAATAATCGGCTCATTTCAGAGATACTTTAAGACCTCAACTATCGTAAGCAATGTTATATTCCCTGTTGGAGATGTCACAAATTACCGTCCGGTAACAATAAGTTATCCGGCGGGACCATCGGGAGGTACCATAACTGTCAAACACAATGGCACTGACCCTGAGAATCACAATTCAGGAAGTATAACAGACGGCGGATATTCAATTAACGCTTATTCGAGGTATGTTTACTGGGAAGTCAGTTCAACTATGACCGGTA
Source organism: Ignavibacteriota bacterium (assembly GCA_026390735.1). Lineage (GTDB taxonomy): Bacteria > Bacteroidota > Ignavibacteria > Tepidaquicellales > Tepidaquicellaceae > CAIKZJ01. The sequence goes on along the minus strand of JAPLFJ010000027.1, from coordinate 23,778 downwards.
CGTATAACATTTCACTTGAACCAAAAGGTATAGTAGGAGTCAGCAGTGTTGCCAGTCTGCATATATTTAAAAAACCAACTCTTAGCAGTAATTGGGTAGTCGAAGGAACACACTCAAACGGCACAGGTACAACAGGCGATCCGATTGCATACAGAACGGGACTTACTTCTTTCAGTTTATTCGGTATTGCAAGTAATTCAGCTGATAACATACTTGACGGTATTCTTCCGATAGTATTACAATCATTCAGTTCCACAGTAAGCAACAGGAATGTGAACCTTAAATGGAAGACATCTGCTGAAAACAATAATGCGGGATTCGATGTAGAAAGAAAGTCAGTCGATTTAGAAAGTACAGGGTGGAAGCAAATTGATTTTGTAAAAGGTAATGGAAATACAGCATCAGAATATGCATTTACAGACAGTAAGTTAAACGTAGGAAAATATAAATACAGACTAAAGCAGATTGATTACAACGGTAATTTTGAGTTTTATGAACTTACAGGTGATGTAGAGATTGCAAAACCGCGCAGTTATTCACTGGAGCAGAATTATCCAAACCCATTTAATCCAAGTACAACAATCAAATATGTTTTAGCAGACAACGGATTTATAAAGATTAAAGTTTATGATATTCTTGGAAAGGAAGTTGCGACGATAGTAAATGAATTCCAAAAAGCAGGATATTATGAAAAAAGTTTCTCATTTAATAATGCAAGCAATGGCGGAATTTCGAGCGGAATGTATTTTTACAGACTTGAAGCGGGTACTTACTCAAAGATTATGAAAATGATGCTTATAAAGTAATTCATTATTTCATCCGTTTCCTTTGTTAAGTTAAAGGAAAAACGAAGCCCCAAAGTTAACTTTGGGGCTTTTATTTAATATCATTTTATAACCAGTTTACACGGAATTCATAACCGATTTATACAGAAACTATAACCAGTTTGTACAGGAACCAAACAAAATTATACAGAAGTCATAAAACTGGAATAATACTGCAGTAACCCTCTTATAACAAAGCATATTCGAAATCAGCAATATGTATCCGTATTTTCTTTTAAATTGATTATTCTGTGCAATATGTTTAATTTTAAGGGATTTATTTAAAAATAAATAAATATGAAAGGGGCTTATCTTCCACAGTAATGAAAATGCACGCTACGGAGGTAACGGTAATATACTGAATGGTAAAGTTCTGGTTTTGAATCAAAACTATGAGCCTATTACTATATGCAATGTGAAACGCGCTATCGTATTAACGTTTCTAGGTAAAGCAGAGATTATTTATACGCAGGTTGGTAAGAGAGTACAGTCTGTTTACAAAAGTTTTGACTGCCCAAGCATAGTCAGGCTTTCATTGTTTGTTCGTGTTCCTTACAAGAAAATAATTTTATCAAGAAAGAATATTTTACGAAGGGATAATCATAAGTGTTTGTATTGCGGTTCCACAGTAAACCTGACCGTTGATCACGTGATACCAAAATCAAGAGGCGGTGAGGACAGCTGGGAGAATTTAGTTACAGCATGCATAAAGTGTAACAATAAAAAGGGAAGCAGAACACCGGAAGAAGCGAAGATGGTATTAAAAGTAACACCCAAAAAACCTTCACACATAACGTTTATAAAGAATTTTTTAGGAAGCATTGATGATGGCTGGAAGCCGTACCTTTATATGTAAGAAAATAGATTTCCCATTTATAAATATCAATTAAACAATTTTTATGGATATACAAAATAAGAAAGTACTGATTCTTGGCGGCTGGGGCCTTGTTGGCTCTGCTATAGCGCGAAGGATTATGGTAGGAAAACCTAAACAGGTTATCCTGACTTCGCTTTTGAGGAGAGAAGCCGAAGATGTATGTAAAGAGCTTAATAAGGAATTTAAAAAGAAAAGTTTATTCGTCCCTGCATGGGGAAATGTATTTGTCCGTGAAGAGTTTAAAGATCTGGACAGAGGGATTTATCTTAATGACGATAAGAAGCGCGGAGAACTTATAAATGATATAGTAAACGAACTTGACGAAAAGATACTGAAATCTTCAAGTCTTTATAAACTGCTTGATAAATTTATACCCGATATAATAATAGATTGTATTAACACTGCTACTGCAATAGCATATCAGAATATTTATAAGTCTTACTATGATGTTATGAAGGTTGCACATGGTAAGGAAAAAGATTTTGATAAATTAAGAGTTGCTTCTGAAATGATGATTTGTACGTCATACGTACCGCAGTTAATCCGTCACGTACAGGTTTTATACAATTCAATGATGAAGTTTAACACTAAGTATTATTTCAAGGTAGGAACAAGCGGAACCGGCGGAATGGGTTTGAATATTCCTTTCACACACAGTGAAGAGAAACCATCAAGGGTGTTACTAAGCAAAACTTCTGTCGCAGGTGCCCAGACACTGCTTCTGTTCCTTATGGCACGAACTCCAAAAGGTCCTATGATTAAAGAAATCAAACCAACTGCATCAATAGCCTGGAAAAAGATTACTTATGGTGAAATAAGAAAAAAGGGAAGACCGATTACTTTGTTTGATGTTGACTTCAATAAACCAGAAGTATTAAAAGATACTTTTGCCTCTAAAGAGGAGAAAGAATTTAAGAAAAAAGGCACAATGAAGACTGTGTACATTGACACAGGTGAGAACGGAATATTCTCAAGGGGTGAATTTGAAGCAATTACAACCAACGGTCAGATGGAATTTGTGACCCCTGAAGAAATTGCCGAAAATATTTACCGTGAATTAATTGGCGGTAACACAGGTAACGATGTTATAAGTGCGCTTGATTCCTCTGCTATGGAGCCTTCGTACAGGGCAGGATTCTTACAGCACAGTGCAGTAGAGAAGATTAAACAACTTGAGAAAAAACATAATACACATTCGGTTGCATTTGAAATGCTGGGACCTCCAAGACTGTCGAAGCTGCTTTATGAAGCACATTTGATAAAACTTGTTTACGGAAACTTTGAGAAATTTATAAAAGAACCTGCAGGAAAGAGCACAAAGAGAATATTCGATTTAATTAAGAATAATTCTGCTTTAAGGAATGAGATAGTTTCGATAGGTGTTCCTATATTATTACCCGACGGCAAAAAAATATTCAGAGGACCAGATGTTAAGATTCCAGCAATGGCTAAAGGTGAGGTATTGAAACTTACAAAACATAATGTAGAGAAATGGACACACGATTGCTGGCTCGATTTAAGAGAAGCAAACTGGAAAGAATGGAAGAAAAGGTTTGTAACTATAATGAAAGATACTGATAATAATTATGACAGTTCGTTCAGTTCAAGAGTTACGTTCCATCATAATTACTGGCATAACTTCAATGATATAAACATCGGCAAAATTGTAGGATGGATTTTCATCAATGAGGAAAAAGGTTTAAGAATGAAAGGGTAGATGTACGGAGGGGTGCGGGATACCGTACCCCTCATTTATAACATATTTTATAAATTAATTATTAAAAGTAATTGGCAAACATTTTAAGCATACTGATTTTTTTACCGATATTGTTTTCTATACCAATATTATTCTTTAAAAAGGATAATGTAAAACTGATTAAAGGATATGCACTTGGCATATCGCTTATAACGTTTGTATTGTCGGTAGCATTATATTTCTCATTTAATGCAGGGAGCGGGGAATATCAATTTGTGCAGAAGATGCCATGGGTTAAAATAATTAATTCTTATTACTATCTCGGTGTCGACGGTATATCGTTACTTTTAATATTGCTGACTACTTTAATCTTTCCGATTTCGATAATAGCTTCTTTCAATCCGATAAAAATCAGGATTAAAGAATATTACTTCCTGCTTTTACTGCTGGAAGGGGCTTTGATTGGAGTATTTACTTCTCTTGACCTTGTGTTGTTCTATGTTTTCTGGGAGTTTATACTAATCCCGATGTATTTCTTAATAGGTATCTGGGGTGGAGAAGAGAGAATTTATGCAACGGTTAAGTTTTTCCTGTACACAATGTTCGGAAGCGTATTACTATTGATCGGAATCATATGGACCGGTTTGTTAGTACAGCCTTTTGCTGGAGTTTTCACTCTTGATATAGTGCAAATTGCAACTTTTACTACTTATATACCTTTAGATAAGCAAATAATCCTCTTCTGCCTGTTTACACTTGGCTTTTTAATTAAAGTACCATTATTTCCGTTTCATACCTGGTTACCCGATGCACACGTGCAGGCACCAACTGCAGGCAGTGTAATACTTGCTGCTTTATTACTTAAGATGGGAACGTATGGTCTTATAAGGTTTTCATTAGGTCTTTTTCCTGTGGCATTCATAAAACTCACTCCTGTTATTGCAGTACTTGCAGTTATAGGAATCATATACGGAGCATTACTTTCAATCGTTCAGAAAGATATGAAAAAACTTGTGGCTTATTCTTCTGTCAGCCACATGGGATTTATAGTGATTGGTATTTTTGCGTTAACGAATGAATCAATGCAGGGCAGTGTAATCCAGATGATTAATCATGGATTATCAACAGGTGCATTATTCCTTTTTGTCGGGATGATTTATGAAAGAAGGCATACTAAACTGATAGCAGAGTTCGGTGGACTAAGGAAAGTTATGCCTGTGTTTGCGGCATTGTTTTTAGTAGTAAGTTTGTCGTCAATCGGACTACCCGGACTTAACGGGTTTATAGGTGAATTTCTTATATTGTTAGGAGCATTTAATTCTGTTAATCTCGGGACAGGCTGGTATACTATAGTTTCTGCAACTGCAGTAATATTCTCGGCGGTTTATTTGTTATGGCTGTACCAGAGAGTTATGTTAGGGCCAATTGAGAAAGAGGAAAATAAAGTTCTGAAGGATATCACAAAGGCAGAGCTGGCTACAATCATTCCATTACTTATTTTTATCGTCTGGATTGGCGTATACCCGAATACATTTTTACGGGTTTCTGAAATGAGCGTAAAAAAGGTTCTTTTAAATCTTGATAATACAAAAATCCAAATGATGAAGAGTATTGAAACCAAACCGAAAGAACCGGAAAAAAATTGACACAGGAATTATTAATAATTTTTCCGTTTTTATTTTTATTATTATCCATTGCTGTATTACCTGTGACATTTCCTGAATTCTGGAGTAAGAACTATTCCAGAATATCTGTATCACTTTCATCCATTGTCATAGTATATTATTTAATGGTTGATGGAAGAGGTTATAAAGTACTTCATACCTTAGATGAATATTTCAGTTTCATAACACTATTATTCAGTCTTTATTTAGTATCCGGAGGTATCTTCATAAAGATCAAAGGTAAATCCACTCCGCTTAAAAATGTTATACTTCTTTTTATTGGAGGAGCACTTGCGAATATTTTCGGTACAACCGGTTCATCCATGCTGCTTATCAGACCTTATCTCGATTCAAATAAATATAGATTGCAAAACTATCAGATAATATTCTTTATCTTCATTATAGGAAATATTGGGGGTTCTTTATCTCCTGTAGGCGACCCCCCATTGTTAATAGGATTTATAAAGGGTGTCCCATTTTTTTGGTATTTCAGTAATCTGGTTTATATATGGCTGTTCACAGTCGGGCTGCTACTGACAATATTTTTTCTGATTGACAGATATTATTACGGAAAAGTAGAACAAGTTGAAAAAGTAAACGTAAAGGAAGAAGGAGAGAAAATAAAAGTTGAGGGAATCTGGAATATGTTACCTCTTGTAATTATTGTAGCATCTGTCCTGATTCAGGAGCCAAAATATTTAAGGGAAATAATTATGCTTTTGTCGGCTGTGATATCATACAGGTTAACCCCTAAAGTTTTACATGAGAAGAACCATTTCTCTTTTGAACCAATTAAAGAGGTTTCAATTCTGTTTCTTGGAATATTTATTACTATGATTCCTGCTCTGTCGTTTGTTTCAGATAATTCGAAAATATTCGGTCTGGATAAACTGGGAAATGTATATTGGTTTGCGGGAACTTTGACCAGTTTTCTTGATAATGCTCCAACATTCCTGAATTTTCTGACCGGATCGATGAGTTCGTATAGTTTATCAGTAGATTTAAAAAATAATGTGCTGGATTTTGCGAATAATTACACTTTATTTTTAAAAGCAATATCTGTGGCTTCAGTTTTCTTTGGTGCAATGACATACATAGGCAATGCACCGAATTTTATGATTAAGTCGATTGCAGAACAGAAGGGCTTAAAAATGTCAGGTTTTTTTGAGTATATGTATAAGTATTCATTAGTTATATTGTTACCTGTATTCATATTAATATGGTATATATTTTTTTAGTATAAATATTTTATAAATTAGGAACTTATTACCGTTTATTATGTATATTAATTATAGACAATTAAAAGAAAATTAAAAGAAAATGTTCAATAAGAAAATAGCAATTCCTCTTATAGTTATTTTAACTGTATTAGGTGTGTTTGTAGGAATGAGACTGCAAACAGCGATGTCAGATGATAAAGTATCAGACCAGGTTAGAAAATTCAGTGAGGTACTGAATCTGACTTCAAGGTATTATGTTGATAATGTAGATACTCAGAAACTTACCGAGAGTGCAATAAAGGGAATGCTGGAAGAACTGGACCCTCACTCAATTTATATAAGTTCAGATCAGTTGAAACGTGTGAATGAAGAATTTCAGGGCAGTTTTGAAGGTATTGGAGTTGAATTTGATGTCCTGAATGATACGCTGACAGTGGTTTCACCAATCAGCGGTGGTCCTTCAGAAAAACTGGGAATACTTGCAGGTGACAAGATTGTAAAGATTGATGATATATCAGCAATAAAAATTACAAGAGAAGATGTTCCGAAAAAACTCAGAGGTCAAAAGGGAACGAAAGTTAAATTGAGTATAGTAAGGATTGGAATTAAAGAAATGCTTGAATTTACAGTTACAAGAGATAAGATTCCTTTATACAGTGTTGATGCTTCATTCATGATGAATAAAGAAGTTGGTTACGTAAAAGTTTCAAGGTTTGCTGCTACAACGTATGATGAATTTATGACAGCGATGAATAAGCTAAAAGGTGAAGGAATGAAAGAAGTTATACTGGACTTAAGAAGTAATCCGGGCGGTTATCTGGACCAGGCATTTAAGATGGCGAGTGAATTTTTACCTACAGGAAAAAAGATTGTATTTACTAAAAGCAGAATTAAAGAATTTGAAGAGAATTATAATTCAAATGGCGGTAAGTTTACGAATATACCATTAGTAGTACTTATAAATGAAGGTTCGGCATCTGCGAGTGAAATCGTTTCCGGTGCAATACAGGACTGGGACAGAGGATTAATAGTCGGTGAAACTTCATTTGGTAAAGGACTTGTACAGAGGCAATTTGATTTATCTGACGGTTCCGCATTAAGAGTTACAACTGCGAGATATTACACTCCATCGGGAAGAACTATTCAGAAACCATACGAGGGCGGTAAGTATAAAGAGGCAATGAGGCTTGATACACTTGAAGGAGATAATTTCTCTCACGTAAAAGACACTAAAGACACTTCACGGCCTGTGTTCAAAACCTTTGGCGGCAGAAACGTATTTGGCGGCGGTGGTATATCCCCTGATTTTTTCGTAAGGCTTGATACTTTGACTAAATATTCTGTACAGCTTCGTCGTTTGAATCTGATATATGAATATGCTGAAAAGTATATGGTTGCAAACAGAAAGAGTATTGAAGGAAAATATAAATCATACAAAGAATTTGGTTCAGGGTTTAAAGTTACGGATGATATGTTAAGAGATTTAATAGAATTGGGAAAATCCAGGAGTGTTGCGTTTGATCAGAGCGGATACGATATAGATAAAAAATTTATTGAAACCTCAATCAGAGCTCAGATTGCGAGAGATATCTGGGGGAATGAAGGGTTTTATGCGGTATTCATGATGTCTGACGAACAGGTACTGAGAGGATTAAGTTTAATCGACGAAGCTGCAAAGTTATTGAGGTAATAAAATTATAAACAGAATAGTAATTATATAAAATTGAATTTAAAAATAGTATTAATATTATTAAGTTTTAGTTTTGTAAGTCATTTATATCCCCAGCAGGATAAAATCCTTGAAATAGGGGAGGAGTTGAATTACTCTGTTTATTATGGCTTTATAAAACTCGGCGAGGTTAAGTTTAAAATTACGGGTAAAGGCAAAGACGGGAAAAAAGAAATGTTCACGTCGACAGCTTCTATTAAAAGTTTTGAGTCTATTCCTCTTGTAAATATTAATTACATTTTTGAGTCGATAATGATGTATGATAAATCGGAAGTGCATGCAACAAAGTTTACAGCAACTGAATTCAAAGAGAAATCAATAACGAATATTTACTACACTTTTGACTACGATAATAAACTTATTAAGACATTAAAAGAAGTAGATGGCAAGGAAGAGGCAAGAAATGATTTCCCGCTGGATAAGGAAAAGAGATTTCAGGATGGATTATCATTATTCTACAATGCGCGTTTGCAGTCGTTGAGTGATAAAATTAAGGAGACCGGCGGAAGGTTTAATGTTCCTGTTTATATTAACGAAAAGGAATCATCCGTACGTTATTCTTTTAACACAAAACCTGAGAACGTTGATATAGATATGGTTGATTATGATGTTCGTTGTATAAGAGTTGCGGGCGTAGCGGACTTTGTAGGTGTATTCGGGCTAACAGGCGAATTTGCAGGATGGTTTTCGGATGATGATTCACGAGTACCTATAAAAGCCAAATTTAACGTTACTATTGGCAGTATAACATTGGAACTAACAAGCTTTAAGAAAAGAAACTGGACTGCTCCACCGTTTATAAAATAGGAGCATAAACTTTAAATAATAACATAAACAGATGAGATTAGTATCGGCAATACTGATAGTGATATTTATTTCTGTGGCAAATCTTGTGTATTCACAGGATGCACAGGAAATAATAAAGAAAGTTCAAAGTAATTATAAAGTTATAAAAGACGCAAAAGCGAGCTTCTCCCACAGCGGGAAAAAAAATTCTGAATCAGGAACAATTTACATTCAAAAGGAAAACAAGTACAGGATAGAAACAAAAGGACAGGTGCTGGTTACAGATGGTGTCACATCCTGGTCTTACTCAATTAAAAAGAAACAGGTTGTTGTTGATAATTATAAAGATGACGGCAATACTTTCTCGCCGAATAAGTTTTTATTTAACTATCCTGAAAATTTCTATTCCGACCTCGACGGTTCTGAAACAATATCGGGGATGGATTGTTATCTCCTGAAATTAACACCAAGATCCAAAGGTAATGTCAAGTCTGCTAAAATCTGGGTTGATAAGGAAGAGAACCTTATCAGAAAAATAACAATATCATCAAAAGAAGGAACCGATACATATCTCTTAAAGAAGATTTCTTTGGACAGTGGTGTAAGTTCATCTAAGTTTTCTTTTACACCTCCGTCTGATGTTGAAGTAATTGACTTAAGGTAATTATCCTGACGAAGAGAATATTTGAAAAATCTTAAAAAGATATTAAAGTTTACGATACTGACAGCAATACTGCTGTTCTTTATGTATCTGGCGTTCAAGGATATTGATTTCGGGTTATTAATTGCAGAACTTAAGAAAACCAACTATTTTTATGCCATTGCCGGTACTATCATAGGTACTTTTTTAGGCAGTTACTTCCGGGCACTCAGGTGGCGTTATCTTTTAAACCCGCTTAAAGCGAATATCAAAATGTCGAGTCTGTTTCCTTTCGTTATGATTGGTTATATGATGAATGCATTAATTCCGCGGGGCGGGGAAGTAGCAAGGCCTGTTCTTACTGCTCAAAAGGAAAATATATCCAGGGCAGCGGCATTTGGCACAATCGTAGTTGAAAGAATATTTGATATGCTTTCAATGTTCATTGTTTTTGGCTTCTGTCTGTTCTTCTTCAGGGAAAAAATATCCGATGCATTTAAGCCGTACAATATAGAAATGATATCTTTGTGGTCATCTTTGATTATTCTTGCGTTTGTGCTTACGGTAGTATTAATGCTTATTAAGCTTGAAAAGACCGAACAGATAGTTGAACGTTTAACACGTAAATTTCTTCCTGAGAAGTATCAGTCAAAGATACATAAGATTTTTATATCACTTATAAGCGGTTTTTTGTTTATAAAATATCCTAAATACTATTTTAAAATATTTATTACAACAGCATTAATATGGATTTGCTATGCAGTATCTACATATCTTGCATTCTTTGCTTTTGATATTAAACTTAGCTTTCTTGATGCTAATCTCATACTTGTGCTAATGTCTTTTGCGATGACGCTTCCCCTTCCTGGTAATAGTGCAGGTTCGTATTATCTTTTCGTCAAAACCGCCTTAGTTAGTATTTATGGTATCAATCCTGAAACTGCTATCGGTTATGCAATTGTTAGCCATCTATTAGGATTTCTGGGAATTATGGCTTCAGGATTTTACTATTCTATAAAGGAAAACTATAAGTTCAGTACCGGTATTAATGAAGTAGAAAGTTAGTATATTTTCTATTATTCAAAATCAGTTCATCTCCATTATATATTAATGTATATAATTTATGCAAAAATCGTTAATATTTATTTACTCTTTTTAATCCTGTATAGTTATTAGTCAAATTGTATAATTATTAACCAATCAACTGTATTATTATTATACAATATAACTATTAATATTATCAGTAAGTTAAAGACTGTTTAAATAATATGTATATTATTTAAACAGTTGTTCATATTTCTTACATAAGCACATTCAGTTTAAAGCTCAAAATCAACGTTTTCGGTCATTATTATTTGGCACGTAAATTGCTTGTTATATGGTATAAAACAAAACATTAATTAATAATATTAAATAAAAGGAGATTATCATGGTTGCAACATTAGTTTTAGTTACTTTTGGGATTCTTATATTAGTAGATGTATTAATTTTAAACAGGACTCCTAAAAAAGTAAACAATCTGGGTACAATGCAGGTGTTTAGTTCTAAGGATGCATTATTACCAAAAGAATATTATTACTCTAAGGGTCACACATGGGCTCATATAGAAAATCCTGATAAAGTTAACATCGGTCTCGATGGGTTTATATTAAATGCTTTAGGAAATGTAGAATTAACAAATTTCGCATCATTAGGCAGAACCGTTAATAAAGGTGATGTATTGTTTGAAAGTTCTGTTAATAATGTAAATGTAAAATTCCGTTCACCAATAAAAGGTATTGTAACAGGATTAAACACAGAACTAAAAGGAAGCATTAAGAATCCTGAAAGCTGGTGCATGAGTGTAAAGCCTTTAAGTATAAATGAAGATCTTAGTACTTTAATTTCCTCTAATACTGCTTCAAAATGGATTAAGAGCGAATTCAGAAGATTAAAAGATTTATTAATATTTTCTATGGAACCTGCAGGTTTAGCCGGTGCGACAATGTATGATGGTGGTAATATAGCAGAAGGTGCAATTGCATACTTTGAAGAACCGATCATTAAAGATTTCGAAGAATTATTCCTTAAAGTTTAATTCTAAATGTTTGTTTCCCATTTTAAAGAAGGTATCCTGTCATCAGGATACCTTTTATTTTTTGTGTAGGATTTATTTGTAAATTGAATTAAACTAATATCTTGAGTATTTTTGTATAAATTAAACAATATGAAACCCCGCATATTTAATAAACTCAGTTTTAAACTGTTTCTATCCACATTCTTACTGCTTGTAGCTTTCCTTTCATTTCATACTTATTTCACAGTTTATAAACTTAAAAAAGATGTTACACAATTATACCTTCAAACAGCTTATAACATCAGTGACCTGATAAAGAACTCTACACGTTATAGCATGCTTCACAATAAGCGGGAAGATATATACCAGATAATCAAAGCAGTGGGTAATGAAAAAGGGGTCAAAAGAATCAGGATTTACAATAAATTAGGAGTGATTACATTCTCAACCGATTCAACGGAACTGCTCCGCACTGTTGATATGGATGCAGAGGCTTGTGTGGTCTGTCATGATAAGTCTTCCAAAAAGTACGTTTCGTCCCCTAGAGACAGTATCCGAATCTTTGAATCTTCTACGGAAGGCAGAATTCTTGGACTCATAAATCCTATTAAAAACGATAAAGATTGTTATACATCAGATTGTCATGCTCATTCTTCGAACAGTAAACTACTTGGTGTTCTGGATGTTATGATGACTATGAAGGACGCTGACGCAACGGTTCAGGAAAATCAGGCTAATACTATATACTCTTCAGTATTCATAACATTAATCATTTCAGGATTTGTCGGAATATTTATTCTGTTCCTTGTAAACAGACCTTTGAAAAAACTTCAGGAAGGTATCAATGAATTAGGAAAGGGGAATTTTGATTTTAGAATATTGATGAGAACTAAAAGTGAACTGGGTGACATTGCACATGAATTTAACACTATGTCCCGCCAGTTATCACAGGCTTATAATGAAATAAAAGACTGGTCTGAGAACCTTAATCTTAAAGTTGAAGATAAATCCAAGGAACTCAAAATAATCTATGAGCAGGTTGTTCAGATGGAAAAAATGGCTTCTTTGGGTAAACTATCCGCAACTGTAGCACATGAATTAAACAATCCACTGGAAGGGATACTGACGTACAGCAAGTTAATACTTAAAAAGTTAGGCAGCATAGAAAAAGCAGGTAGTATCGAGAAGATGGATAAATACCTCAGATTAATAATTGAAGAAACCGCAAGATGTGGTAACATTGTTAAAGATCTGCTCTTATTTTCACATAGAAACGTAAATGAATTTGTTAAGGCTGATTTAGTTGAAATCATTGAAAGAAGTCTGGTTCTGGTTGAGCACCATCTCGATATGAACGGAATTAAACTGACAAAAATATTTGATTTAAACTCATTAGTCATTACTTGCAGCCCGCAGAAATTGCAACAGGCCTTTTTATCTTTGCTTATCAATTCTATTGAATCTATGTCGGGTAAAGGTGGTACTCTTAAGGTAAACCTTTCGCACGACGGAGAAAATGCCATCATCAGATTCTCGGATGAAGGTTCAGGTATTGCTGAACGGGATATACCATTTATCTTCGAACCGTTCTTTACTACTAAAGACGCTATGAGCGGAACAGGACTGGGCCTTTCAGTTGTGTATGGAATAATAAGCTCTCACAACGGCGATATAGAAGTAGAAAAAACATCAGAAATGGGAACGACATTTAAAATAAAATTACCGTTAAACATGAATTTAAACAACAAAGAAGATGGAAAGTAGAATATTAATTGTTGATGATGAACGAATAGTAAGGGAATCATTACAACATTGGTTCGAAGAAGAGGGCTATATAATTGAAACAGCCGAAAATGGAATGAAAGCTTTAGAGAAATTCTCTAAAGATACTTATGACCTGGCATTACTCGATATGAAAATGCCCGGTATGACAGGTCTTGAACTGCTGAAAAAGATTAAACAGATTGATGAAGACTGTATCGTTATACTGATTACAGCATTTGCCTCTGTTCCTACTGCAATTCAGGCATTGAAAGACGGTGCATACGATTATGTTACAAAGCCGGTAGACCCGGACGAATTGAACAACATTGTCAGCAATGCACTGGAAAGTGTTAAGCTCAAGAAGGAAAATAAAGTACTTAAGGTCCATCTTGAAAGCCTTACAATTCCTGAGAATCTGGTTGGTGAAAGTCCTCAGATGAAGAAAATTATTGAATTAATAAAGACAGTTGCTGATTCGGATTCTACTGTCATGATAAGAGGCGAAAGCGGAACAGGTAAAGAACTTGTTGCTAAAGCCATTCATCAGAACAGTAAAAGAAAGTACTTCCCGATAATTACTGTAAATTGCGGTGCTCTTTCCGAATCATTGCTCGAAAGTGAATTATTCGGTCATGAAAAAGGTGCTTTCACGGGAGCTCATTTTAAAAGAAAAGGTAAGTTTGAGATTGCAAACGGCGGGACTATCTTCCTCGATGAAATTGGAAGTATCTCACAGAAAACACAGGTGGATTTATTAAGAATTATTGAGACTAAGAAGTTTAACAGAGTTGGTGGTAACGAACTGGTTGAAAGTGATTTCAGGTTAATCACTGCAACTAATGAACCGCTTGAAAAACTAATTGAAGAGAATAAATTCCGCAAAGATTTATATTACAGGCTGAATGTTATCACAATAACATTACCTCCTTTACGTGAAAGAAAACAGGATATTCCTATTCTTGCAAACTTTTTCCTGAAGAAGTATTCAGAATTAATGAATAAGGACCTGGTTGGAATATCAGGTAACGCAATGGATTTTCTGCTTGGTTACGATTTCCCCGGTAACGTAAGAGAACTTGAAAATACTGTTGAACGTGCAATTGTTATCGGCAAGGGTAATGAGATTGCTCTTGATGACTTAAGCCTTGAAGCAGCGAATGACAATTATGCTTTTGCAGACGATGCGGCAGGCAGTCTTGAAGATGTGGAAAAGAAATACATCATTAAAGTACTTGGTGAGAATAAATGGAACATTTCCAAGAGTGCTGAAATATTAGGCGTGGAAAGAGTTACGCTGTACAATAAGATAAGTAAATATGGCTTAAAAAAGATCTAGTAATGGAATTAACAATTCTGCCATTAAAATTTACAAATGAGCATTTATTAAATGATTTACTTTTCAGATTAAGGTTTGTTTTTGAAAAGGTGGATTTATTGAATACTTTAATCGATATAGACCATACATACAGTGCTCAGAGAAGGCAGTATTATTCAACTAAAATAATTGAAACAGTAAAAACCGCAAATCCCGTCCAGGAGGGATTTGTATTAATCCTGACAGAAATGGATCTATTCGTACCGGTATTAACTCATATTTACGGAGAAGCAGAATTAAACGGAAGATATTCCATTGTGAGTCTCTGCAGACTTCATGAAGAATTTTATACTTCTGAAACCAATCCTGCTTTATTACTCGAAAGGTCTTATAAAGAAATAATTCATGAATTAGGGCATAATGTCGGATTGAAACACTGTAAAGACTGGAAATGTGTAATGCATTCATCAAGCGGAATAGAAGAAGTTGATATTAAAGGTAATCTGTTTTGTGTGGATTGCCACACTCTGGCAAAGGATAAAGGGTTTGTAATCTGAAATTTGTAAAAGAGAAAATAATTATTAATTATTATTAAGTAAAATGATAGGCTTATGAAAAATCTGAACAGACGTGATTTTTTTAAGACAACGGCATTTGGAGTTGCACTCGCAACTCTCGGTGCTAAATCTGCCAAAGCATCAGATAAAATGCTTTCGGAGGATAGGATTGGTGTTCTCGTTGATACTGCTGTTTGTGTGGGATGCAGACATTGCGAATGGGCTTGTAAAGTGGCTCATAACATTCCCACCACAGATCTGGATACCTATTCCGATAATACAGTTTTCAAGGAATACAGGCGTCCGGAACAAACTGCCTTAACGGTAGTTAATGAATTTGAGAATGAAAAGAATTCTCTTTTGCCTATTCAAGTTAAAACCCAGTGTATGCATTGTGAGCGTCCTGCCTGTGTTTCTGCCTGTATAGTTGGCGCATTAACTAAAGAGGAAGATGGTTCTATAATCTGGAACGACGATAAATGCATCGGTTGCAGGTATTGTATGGTTGCATGTCAGTTCCAGATTCCTACTTATGATTATGACAGGTCTATTGATCCGCATATCAGAAAGTGTGACTTCTGCCATGACAGGCGAAAAGAAGGTCAGTTACCTGCATGTGTAAACATTTGTCCGAATGAAGCTCTTTTGTTCGGTAAACGCAGTGAAGTATTGAGAGTTGCGAAGAACAGAATTAAGAGAAAGTCGGATGTTTACGTAAACCATATATACGGTGAACAGGAGGTAGGAGGGACTTCCTGGATTTATATTGCAAGTAAGAACTTTGATAAACTTAAAATGCCGACTCTTGTCAAAAATCCTGCACCGGGTATATCTGAATCCATACAACATGGAATTTTTGCTTATTTTATTCCTCCCGTTACATTGTATGCATTACTCAGAACAATAATGTGGGTCTCAACAAGACATAAAGATAAAAACTCTGAAAATTTGTCTGATATTCATAAAGATGAGAAAGGAGAAGAATCATGATAGCTTCACCAGTTAAACAGAAGTATATTACTCCGGGTGTCATGATACTTATAATATTGGCATTAAATGGATTAGCTTTTTTAGCAGTTAGATTTATAAGTGGTCTTGGAGCTGTTACAAACCTTGATAATACTACACCATGGGGTTTATGGATTGGCGTTGACGTTGCTGCCGGTGTTGCTTTAGCAGCTGGCGGATTCACTTCTGCAGCTCTTGTTCATGTTATGCAGCGTGAACATTATCATGCTATTGTCCGTCCTGCATTACTTACTGCTATGCTTGGCTATACATTTGTAGCATTTGCTGTTTGTGTTGATATCGGCCGTTTCTACTTTATCTGGCATCCATTGATAATGTGGAATGGAAATTCTGCTCTTTTTGAAGTTGGTATCTGTGTTATGATATATCTGACTGTACTGTATATTGAATTCTTACCGGTTGTTATAGAACGGTTTATGTTCAGAGTAAACCTTCCAGGCTTATTAAAAATCCTTAATAAACCGTTGGACGGAATTCTCAGAATACTTAACAGGGGACTCCCAAAAACTATGTTTGTATTCATAATTTTCGGAGTTGTACTTTCAACTCTACACCAATCTTCGTTAGGTACTCTTATGGTTATTGCAGGCCAGAAAATGCATCCTTTATGGCAGACACCTATACTGCCATTGCTATTCCTTCTTTCTGCCATTGCTGTGGGATTCCCTATGATAATATTTGAATCTCTGATAGCTTCAAGAAGTTTCAAAATGAAACCTGAAATGAAGATACTATCGAGTCTTGGAAGTATGGTAGCTCCAATACTAGCAATTTATCTTGCTTTCAAAGTTGGTGACTTGTTTATTCGTAATGCCTTTCAGTATGTATTAGTTTTTGATACTGCCGCCTGGATGTTTATTGCTGAACTGGCACTGATAATTATTGCATTTTTGCTTTTCCTTTCAAAAAAGACAGTTGATTCTCCGTTAAGGCTGTTTGTTGCTTCGACACTTGTAATAGCAGGAGTATTGCTTAACCGTATCAATAATTTTATAATAGCATATAACCCATTTTATAACCCAAAAATGTATATCCCATCGTTCGGAGAAATATCGGTTACAATCGGATGTATAGCATTACTTGTACTTATTTATAGAGCAGTCGTCATAATATTTCCTGTTATTAGTCAGGAAAATGTTAAGGCAAGAAATTAAAAGATTTAAATTAATTAATTAATAGAATTTAAATGCTTAAATAGGAATTAAAAAATGAAAAAAATACTTTATATACTGATACCCGTAATTATAATTTGTTTTCTTGTTATTACTGTATCATCTTCTCAGACCCAACTGCATAAGCAGGAAAATAAAGTAACTGTCAGTAAAAATCAGAATAGCAAAATATCTGATAAATTGACAGCCTATGATGTAAAAGGCTTTACGTGCAAATCATGTCATGTGAATGAGTATCCTACTAAAAATGATCCGGGACTCTCAGACTGTCCTCGCGAATACATGGTTTCTGAATATCGTTCTCCAAAAGAAGGCCCGGATGTAGTGGTTATCAATGATATGAGTGATAATTATTCGGGTGTGGTATTCTCACATAAGTTGCATTCGCAGATGTCTGAAATGTCCGGTGGCTGTACTGGATGCCATCATTATAACACCACAGGGCCTGTTTTGAATTGCCGCAATTGCCATGATAAAAACCGTTCCAGAGAAGATATTACGGTGCCTGACCTTAAAGCTGCATATCACCGCCAGTGTATGACATGCCACAAGCAATGGACTCTTGAGAACGGATGCAATACGCAATGTCATTTGCAAAAAGGAACTAATATTGAGCAGGTTCTTGAGTCTTATAAAGGTAAAGAACATCCAAAAGTTAATTCCCCGGAAAAAATGCTCTGGGAAACTAATTCTGATAAAGGCAAAATGGTTACATTTTTTCACGATGAACATAATAAATTATTCAGGATAAGTTGTAATACCTGTCATAATCAGGAGAATTGTATTAAATGTCATGAGAAAAAACCGCGTGAAGATTATAGCAAACCTGTGAAAATCCAGAAATCACTTGAAGAACACCATTCGAGGTGTAATAATTGTCATTCCGGAAATTCATGTACCAAATGTCACAGTGGACAGGAATTGTCTCCGTTCAACCATGGAAAGTCAACTGGCTGGACGTTGAATTCATATCATAATAAACTTGAATGTTCAAAATGTCATGGGAACAGCGTACCGATTAAAAAACTTGATAGGAATTGTAATTCATGCCATAAGAATTTCACTAAGGGTAAGTTTGATCATAAAGTTACCGGCATATACCTTTCTGAAGTTCATATGGAACTTGAATGCAAGGATTGTCATACTAACGGGGATTTCTCGAAAGCGCCTAATTGTAAATCCTGTCACGATGACAAATCATACCCTGCACAGTTACCGGGAACAAGAGGTAAAAAATAATTAAAAATTAATCCTGCCCTTATGATTCTTTAAGGGCAGGATATTATTTATTTGTATCGAACAGGCATTCGTGAAGAACTCCCTCACCAACCATACCTGTCGCACCTGTAATGATTACTTTAACTCTCAACTATTTTGTTCTTCTTTCTTTTCTTCAACTATTTCAGAAAAAGTAGCATCCTTTATTGCTTCAGGTGGTTTAACAGTCTCGGGTACAGGCGACGATACATTCTGTGTCTCTGTTTTCTTCTTTTTATCAAATAATGCATCGAATGACATAACTCCTGCTCCGCTGAAGAGTGTCATTAATGTCGCTGATAACATTATCAGATAGAAAACTATCTGAGGCAGAACAAATTGCTCTGCTGGAGTTGCAATGTTCTTGCTGACAACCATAAAACTAATCGTCATTACTGAAAGTGCCAGACTTGTTAGTGGTGTGAAAATCCCTATAATGTAAAAGGCACCGAAAATGATTTCAATAAACGGTAAAATGAATCCCAGAATAAAAGAAGCATTCGGGGAAAATATCCCGAAGGATTTTACATGATTTATGAAAGCCTCGATATCCATAACCTTATGGGCACCTGCCAGTAAAAATGTAGAACCGATTATAAGCCTGATGACTAATAACCCAAACGAAGAAGAACCTCTTGCTTTGAAAAAAATACTCATTGTAATTTTATTAAAGTTTATTAAAATACGAATTAACTCAAGAAAAGATGCATATTTTAACTGAATATGCTGATATTCTCTTTTTCATTTTAATTATGCTTTATTATTTCAATCTTTAAATATAAACATTTACAGTATTAAATAAGTTAACTTTTTTCATATCGAAACGGTTTGATATAACATGACGGATAACAATAAGAAGACAGTTGTAGTAGCAATGAGCGGTGGAGTAGATTCCTCTGTTGCTGCTGCATTGTTAAAAGAGCAGGGGTATAATTTAATAGGTATTACTATGAAGACCTGGGGATTTGATGATTTTCCCGCTAAAGATTCAGGATGCTGTTCCCTTGAAGCAATTTATAACGCAAGAAATGTAGCAAATAATTTAGGTATCCCTCATTATACTTTCGATTTTACGGAGAAATTTAACGAAACAGTAATCGAGAATTTTATTGAAGAGTATATGAACGGTCAGACTCCAAACCCTTGTGTCTTATGCAATAAAACAATTAAGTGGGGAGTATTGCTGGACCGTGCAAAAGAACTCGGTGCCGATTTCATTTCCACAGGACATTATGCCAGAGTTAATAATAATGCTGGAAGGTATTACGTCTCAAATTCATGCGACGTTAAGAAAGACCAGACATATGCTTTATGGCAGGTATCGCAGGATGCACTCAGCAGAACTTTATTCCCGCTTGGTGATTATACCAAACCTGATATCAGGAAAATGGCTGAATCTATGGGACTAAAGACTGCAAACGAACCTGATTCACAGGAAATATGCTTCGTACCGAATAATGATTACAGGGAGTTACTTGAAGTTAGAGTCCCTGATTTAAAGAAGAGGCTCGATAAAGGAGATATCATTTATAAGGATAAAAAAATCGGTGAACATAAAGGATTTCCATATTATACTATCGGACAAAGACGAGGGCTAAACTTATCTCTCGGTAAGCCAATCTATGTTTCAAAAATCGATGCTGAAAATAATCAGGTGTTTGTTGATGATGAAACAGGACTTTATAAGAAGGGTTTTATTGCCAGAGAAATCAACTTTATGAAATATGATTCTTTAAAGGAGCCAATGAAAGCAAATGTAAAGGTCAGGTATAAAGACATTGGTTCTTTAGCAACATTGAAGCAACTCGATAATGGTACTATTGAAGTAATATTTGACGTACCAAAAAAATCTATAACCCCCGGCCAGTCTGCCGTGTTCTATGAAGGTGATGATGTAATCGGTGGCGGTATAATCAGAGATATATTAAACTAGGATTTACTTAGACTCTAAAGAATCTCTAATTAGTGTAATTTGTTTAATTAGTGAAATTCGTGGATGTTTTTATCTTGAAGTACTAACTTTTATCATCACCCCATCACTTTGTTACTCCATCACTTCATCACTGCTCTTAAAGATGTTTAGGCTCTTTTGTAGTCCTGCGCAGAAACTCTTTTATTATAATATCATCTGATGCAAATAACTCTTTTGGAGTGCCCGAAAAATAAACTACGCCGCCATCCATCATTACAACTCTTTCGGCAATTTCAATAACACTGAAAATATCGTGAGTTACAACAATTGAAGTTACCTTTAATTTATTCGCAAGGTCCACTATCAATTCATCAATGTTGTCACTCATCACAGGGTCAAGACCTGTAGTAGGTTCATCGTATAATATATATTCAGGGTCATCGGCAATAGCTCTGGCAAGAGAAACACGTTTCTTCATACCACCGGAAAGGTCAGATGGACTTTGCTTCTGTATACCCGGAAGTCCTACTAGTTCAAGTTTCTCGGCAACTATTTCTGATATTCTTTTATCATTATATCTTTTGTTCTCTCTAAGTCCCAGCCCTACATTTTCTTCAACATTCATAGAATCAAACAATGCCGCCCCCTGAAACAGGAATCCGAATTTTTTCCTTATCGCGTATAAATCCTTTCTTTTCATACCTCTCAGATTCTGTCCTTCGATTATAACTTCGCCCTCATCGGGAGTCATTAAACCCAGTATATGCTTCAGCAATACTGATTTTCCGCATCCGCTCTTACCGATTATTACGAGCGTTTCACCTTTAATTATATCAAGGTTAACGCCGTTCAAAACTTGCTTTGTACCGAAACTTTTCTTGAGGTTCTTTATGTTAATCATATTACAATTTAAGATATTCCCGATTTAAAAAATATATAAAATCATTATCCTTTATTAATAATATTGCATCAACTAAATTCTATAAAATTAATCTTTTAGGATGGAATCAAATAATGATGCGTTTCAGCCAAATGAAGTAATATCTCCCGAAGAAGAAAAGTTTGAAAGCTGGAGAAATAAAATAGGATTGTACCTCGGTCCGATTGTGTTCCTTATATTCTATTTTTTGCCGTATTCATCAGTCTCGTATCAGGCTCATACTTTATCGGCAATACTGCTTTGGGTAATAGTATGGTGGATAACAGAACCTGTACCTTTGCCCATTACCGCTTTATTAGGTGCTGTATTATGTGTCGTCTTTAATGTGGCAGACGTTAAAAAGATTTTTATCCCGTTTGCAGACCCGATAGTATTCCTTTTCCTGGGCAGTTTTATCCTCGCAGAGGCTATGGCTAAACACGGTATCGATAAAAGGTTTGCGTATAAAATATTAACGATGAAGTATGTCGGTAAAAGTACAGGCCGCATTATATTCACCTTTGGCGCTATAACAGCATTTATTTCAATGTGGATTAGTAATACCGCAGCAACTGCTATGATGCTTCCTATAGCAATCGGAATCGTAGCCTCCATACATAAAATCATTCAGGAAGAAAAGGGAATCGAAATAGATTCTAAGAAACTTAAGTTCGGTACTGCAATGATGCTTATGACAGCATATTCTGCGTCCATCGGCGGTATTGGTACTCCTGTCGGAACTCCGCCTAACCTAATCGGTATCGCAATGATTGAGAAGTTTGCACATTTCAGAATATCATTCTTCGAATGGATGATGTTTGCACTTCCAATGTTACTCGTTATGTATGTATTCCTTTTCATAATAATATATTATCTGAATAAACCTGAAATATCTAAAATTAATACTTCTTCCTCTGTTATTCAGACTGCCAGAGATAAACTTGGAAAGTTTAAGGCTGGTGAAATAAATTCTATCATAGCATTTCTTGTAACAGTTATTCTCTGGGTTATCCCGGGTTTTATTGCAGTAATCTACGGAACAGAATCTCCTTTCTTCAAAACATTTAATAATCATTTCCCTGAAGCAATTGCGGCTTTAATTGGCGCTTCATTATTATTTATTCTTCCTGTAAACAGAAAGAAACTTGAATTCACTGTTAACTGGAAGGATGCTGCAAATATTGACTGGGGAACATTGATATTATTCGGAGGTGGTCTCTCGCTCGGTAATCTTATGTTCGAAACCAGACTCGCTGATTATCTTGGTAATTCGTTTATTGGTTTCAGCGGACTCGATACTGTATGGGGCATAACTTTTGTCTCAATATATATTGCCATTATTGTCAGCGAAGCAACATCAAACACTGCTTCTGCAAATATGATTGTTCCTGTCGTAATATCAATATGCATCGCAGGAAATCTGAACCCCATCCCGCCTGCTATCGGAGCAACGCTTGGTGCAAGCTGGGGATTTATGCTTCCTGTATCTACACCGCCAAATGCAATCGTTTACGGCTCAGGTCTTGTTCCAATCACTAAAATGATAAGGTCAGGAATAGTATTTGATATTCTCGGCGGAGTATTAATATGGGCTATGCTAAGACTTATTCTGCCATTATTGCACTTAGGATAATTATTGATATTATTTAAACTCTAAAATATAATACATTTGTTTAAATGTTTGTTTATACATATACTGGTAAACTTGAATTATAATATATTTAACCCAATAATCACTTTCTCTAATCTTATCTCTAACCCTAAAAATATCTTAATCTGCGTGAATCAGCTCTAATCGTCTTTTATCAGCGTTCAATTTTTTCTGAATATTGTTATTTTAAATTTCTATCTTCCTTAATTTCGATTCACGGTATTCTTGCTTATCTCTAACCCTAAAAACTCTATCTCTAATTCGTATAATTAGTATAATTCGCATAGATTAATTCTTCTATTCATTCGTTGTCATTCCTTTATGCTCTTAAAAGGAATCGTGGAAACCCTCTTTCTCAAATCTTTTCTTTAACCCTAAAAAAATTCTTCTTCTTTCTCTAATTCGTTTAATTAGTATAATTCGCATAGATTAATTCTCTTATTCATTCGTTGTCATTCCTTTATGCTCTTAAAAGGAATCGTGGAAACCCTCTTTCTCAAATCTTTTCTTTAACCCTAAAAAAATTCTTCTTCTTTCTCTAATTCGTTTAATTAGTATAATTCGTGTAATTAGGTGCGTCACGAAGCGTTGAAGTGCAAGTCAGTGAAAGTCTGACATAACTAATTTGTCGTTCAGTTATAAGTGACAAAGACAACATGTTTAGCGATGAACATGTTGAAGCTCTTTGAAACAGTAAGTAAGCCGTAACG
>JAPLFJ010000011.1 GCA_026390735.1 Ignavibacteriota bacterium | reverse complement strand
ATCAGAAACCATAAATTAGCCGAAAGAAAGCGTTTTGTTTTTTTTTCGCCTTCCCCCCTAGGGGGGAAGAATGCTCTTTCTTTCTTCCTTAATTTAATAATTTCTCTTTTAACCATTTACACATAATTTTTTACACTCCCTAATCGGCAAACCAGAAAGAAGTTAAAGAATCAGACAGCATAGAATAGCAAACGTACCCCGTAAACATCCCTTTGGAATAATCATAAGTAAACTCAGGCTGAACAGGTGTTGAATGTCCTTTCCCTACTGTATGAAACATGATCGGTGTATATTTGAATATTCCTGTTTTCTTCTCCTCGTTATTCACATAGAATTTGAAACCGACTTCATTATAACCGACATAAAGTATACTGGAATTATTGCTGTACATTTCGACTTTAAGGTTAGCGGAATCCACCGTAAGCACTTTATTATAGTTGTTTACAGAGGGGTCAGAAGGAGTAACAGCATTATCCTTACTGCAGGAAGCAAAAAGTATTGCCGATATTAAGAGTAACAAATATTTCGTCATTAAATAATAATTTGATTAATATAATGAAGAAATCCGAAACTTAAAATTGCAAACTTAAAAACATTATAATCTGTAAAAAGACAAGAGAGTCTCTTAATTATAAAGAGACTCTCTTGCTTTAAAAATCATTTCGTGTTTTTAATTAATAGTGACTGCTTTCGTCTTTGGCTTTAAACCTTTCTCCGGTTTCTTTTACGAGTTGTTTATACCAGTCTTCACCATAGCCAGGTTGTGATACTTTTGGTACTCTGCTGCCTTCTACTGGGAATTTTATGTTGCCGTCCATGTATTTTGTAAAGAGTGCACCGTAAAGTTGTTTCCAGCGGTTGAAAGTGTTCTTACCGACGGTCAGAGAATATTCAGTTAAATAATCTTTTGCTTTCTGCGGGTCCTGTACATAAAGTTCCATCGCATTTTTATCCACTTCTGCAATACTGTTAAGGTATCCCTGTTCCAGATCTTTCTGAACGGGCTGAATATCTTTAATCATATCCTTGTAGCGTGTGTAAGCAAAGTTTGAAACCTGATTAAAAATCCAGAATGCAGACGTATCCGAGAATACCATCATATCACCATTCCCCACTGCAAAATTAGGTGGTACTTTTGTGCTTGATGTATAAATCGGTGAATACACGGTTGTAAAGTTGTCATCAACACCAAACCAGAAAATTCCACCGATTTCATCCGGCAAAGATGAACGTGACTGAGAAACGAAGGAAAATCCTGTTTGCTGAGTTGAGATAGCTCTTTCATTAAAATATTTTTTATCCCCTACCTTGAAAGTTAACGGTCTCCAGCGGACAGGACAGGTATATGCTCCTGCTCCCCAGTCCTTTGTCATATCGAGTGCTGTACCTTCAAAATGGTCACGCATTGCATTCATAACGTCATAAACTGAAAGTTTATTAGTCGGCTTTACCCAAAGCGGCATTTTATTTTTCAGGTTTTCCCCTTTAGCATAATCGAGATATTTTCCCATACCCGATGATACTTTATTGAACAATGACCAGACTCTTGCTTCGCAGAATCTTGCTCCTTCAAAATCCAGTGGTGCATATGCATCGCAGAAAGAAAAATCTTCGTCTTTACCTTTAAAGTATCCTTTACTCTTGGCAAAAGAGATTACGTCTTTGGAGTAATAGCAATTCATAGTGTCATTCAGAGGGAAGGTGGTTATTCTTGACTGGTTTGCGTGACCCGAGACATAACCGTCAGGAACACGAACAGCTACCCAGGCAGCACCTTTATTGCCTACTCCTTTTCCAATCATTTCCATTATCCATACTTCGTTCGGGTCAGAGATTGAGAACGATTCGCCTTCGCTGACATATCCGTATTCTTCTACGAGTTGTGCAATAACTTTTATTGCCTCACGTGAATTTCTTGCTCTCTGGAGCGAAAGGTATATTAAAGAACCATAGTCCATTTTAGCAGTTGTATCGACAAGTTCCGGTCTTCCGCCGTAAGTGGTTTCACCGACGCAAAGCTGAAACTCGTTCATATTACCGACTACATTATAAGTATGCGGTACCTGAGGAATCTGACCGAGTAAACGTCCCGAGTCCCATTCAATAACATCGAGCATTGTTCCGATAGGATAATTTGCAGCAGGCCAGAAATAAAGTTCGCCGTATAGTGTATGCGAGTCTGCTGTATAAGTGATAAAAGTAGAACCGTCAGTTGATGCCCCTTTAGTAACGAGGAAATTTGTACAGGCCTGAGAAGTCCCATACAAGAATGACAAAATCATTAAAGATAAAAGTATTTTCTTCATAGGTTAAATTGATTTATATAGAATAAAATAATCAATTTAAGTATTAAAGAATATGGAAAGAGATGAGGAGCAAAAGATGGTGAGAAGAAGAATACAGAGACATTAATAATATTATTTATTACATTTGTAATAAACAGATAAACATACACAATGAAAAGAACAGCATTAATTACAGGAGCTTCATCAGGGTTTGGAGTTGAATTCGCAAAGAACTTTGCGAAAGACGGTCACGACCTGGTACTTGTTGCAAGAAGAGTAGACAGATTAAACACTTTAGCAGGTGAGTTAAAGAACAAGTACGGCATAACGGTTAAAGTTCTCGGAAAAGATTTAAATAAGACGGAAGATATACAGTCAGTTTGTGACATCTTACAGAGTGAGAAAGTTCACATAGACTTTCTTGTAAACAATGCAGGACTCGGTGACTTCGGGAATTTCCACGAATCTGAATGGTCAAAAGATGAGCAGATGCTGGATGTAAACATAAAAGCACTTACAAAACTTACATACCTTTTTGTAAAACCGATGGTTGAAAAGGGATTTGGAAGAATACTTAACGTAGCTTCCACGGCAGCTTTTCAGCCCGGACCTTTACTGGCAGTTTATTTTGCCACAAAAGCATACGTGCTTTCATTCAGCGAAGCTATAAGTAATGAACTTAAAGGTACAGGTGTTACCGTCACCATTCTTTGTCCTGGTGCTTCAGAATCGGAGTTCCTGGCAGTTGCCAGATTAGAAGACAGCATGTTGTTTAAAAGAAAAAGAGTTCCTACATCAAAAGAAGTTGCCGATTTCGGATATAAGGAAATGATGAATGGAAGTTTGACAGTAATTCATGGATTTACGAATAAAATGGGTGCACTTGCATCAAGGTTTGTTCCGAGAAAAGCCGCGCTAAAGATAGTGAGGAAAATACAGGAAAAGTCGAAGTAAATACAAAAACGGGCTATCTTATAATCTTATAAAACCTGATATTATTCCGTTTCAATTTTTAATTAACGACATTAATTGTAATTAAAGTATATTTATTAACTATAATAAATATTTTCGGTAAATGAATCTCTATACCCTAAACGATGTGGAATTTACCCTGAGTGACTAATATTTGATGTTAAACACTTACACCTATTTAGTCATTTAAGCCCATTCTAAAAGGAACAATATGGTCTCATTTTGAGAAATTGTGTCTCATTTTGAGAATATATTTTCGCACATACCTTATTTAATCTTCAAAAACGAACAATTTGTCAGGCACACTTATTGTAATATGATTATTAAATATAATAATATTTCAATGATTAAATTTCCTCATAAATTTAAAAAGGAAAATATTATAAAATCACTAAATCAGATTTTAGTTAATAAATAATTACCTTTACCCGGCAATCAGGGAGGGTGAAAGGTATGACGGACGGGGTAATAAAACCTATTATCTCATCCGAAAGACAAAGGGCTGTCTTAAGGGCAGCCCTTTTTATATTCAGAAAATATTAATATTTATTTTACCAGATAACCGCACGCGAACCCTGCTCTTTAAACATTTTGCCTGATGTGATTCCGAAAGCCGTATAGAATTCAGGAATGTTATAAACTATACAATTTACTCTCGCTGTTGATGGTGAGTGTACATCCTCCTTTAATCTTTTCAGCAATTCCTTGTCGCGTATATTGCCGCGCCATATCTGTGCATAAGAGAGGAAGAATCTCTGAATTGGAGTAAATCCTTCTATTTCCTTTTTCGGCGGGTTCTTTTCCCAGGCTTTCTTTAATCCTTCGAGAGATAAAGTTACACCACCAAGGTCGGCAATGTTTTCACCAAGAGTAAATTTACCGTCAACTTTGAATGTATCGAGAACTGCAAAATTATTGTACTGGTCTACGAGTACCTGTGCTTTGGCCTCAAAGTTTTTTCCGTCTTCTGCGGTCCACCAGTCCTGAAGGTTTCCGACTGCATCATACTTTCTTCCCTGGTCATCAAAACCGTGTGTGATTTCGTGACCGATAACTGCTCCGATGCCTCCGTAATTAACAGCATCATCCCCTTCTGCGAAGAAGAATGGAGGCTGAAGAATTCCTGCAGGAAAACAGATTTCATTATTGTTTGGGGAATAGTATGCATTAACTGTCTGAGGGCTCATTCCCCATTCTGTACGATCAACAGGCTTGCCGATTTCGCTCAAGTTCTTTTTGTAATTAAACTTTCTAACTGCTAATAAATTATCCCAGTATGAATCGCGTGTAATATCAATCTTTGAATAATCTTCCCATTTATCAGGATAACCAACTTTAACAGCTATCTTATCGAGTTTATTGAGTGCCTGCTTTTTAGTTTCGGCAGACATCCAGCTTAAATTCTTTATTCTTTCTACTAAAGCAACTTTAATGTTTGCTACTAAATCTTTGATTCTCTGTTTTGATGCAGGAGGGAAATACTTTTCAACATACAATTCTCCGAGTGCCTCACCGAGTGAACCGTTAACTACATCGAGTACGCGTTTCCAGCGAGGGCGCTGTTCCTGTGCACCAGACATAAACTTACCGTTGAATTCAAAGTTTGCGTTAACAAAATCTTCGCTTAAGAAATTTGAAGCAGCGTTTACGAGTCTCCACTCTACGTATGTTTTTAATACTTCAATATCAGTATTCTGAAATGTTGCGCCGAATTCTTCGAAGAATCTTTTCTGACCTACGTTAATATCACCAGGATTATCAACTCCGATTTCTTTAAAATAGAGTTTCCAGTCGAACCCGACGCTAAGAATTGCCAAATCGTCCAGCGTCATTTTATTGTAATTCAGATCAGGGTCGCGAAGTTCAAGGTTTGAGAATGAAGACTTTGCAAGAGTAACTTCAAAATCCATTTCAGACTGTGCCTTTGCTTCTGCTATTTTGTCATCGTATCCGACGAGTTTGAACAAAGTTACCATATACTTCTGAAGTTCTGCTCTGATTGATTTAGTTCTGTCATCATCTTTCAGGTAATAATCTTTATTAGGCAAAGTTATTCCCGACTGTCTGAGTGAAGCAATGTTCATCGAACTGTTTTTCTTATCCGCGGTAGAACCAAAACCAAAGAAAGACGGCGAACCTGCTGAGTGAAGGAATGCCATATACTTTATCAATTCATCTTTTGATTTAATGCTTCTAAGTTCATCGAGTTTCTTCTTTATAGGTTCGTAGCCGAGTGAATTAATTTTAGCTTCATCCATACCGCTTGAGAAGAAGTCACCTATCTTTTGCTTATTGCTGCCTTTGACAAGGTTTTGCTGTGCGGATATTTCTTCGATTAAAGTCTGCAATTGTCTGCTGTTATTTTCTCTGAGTTCGTCAAAAGCACCGTAACGTGTAAGGTCAGGAGGAATTGGAGTATTCTTGACCCAGGTACCGTTTGCATAACTGAAGAAATCATCTCCAGGCTTAACACTCAAATCCATATTCTTTGAATCGATTATGGGTTGTGATAAGGCTAATGATGAAAGCATAAATACTGAAATAATAATTGCAAAAAGATTTTTCATAAAACGTTTGTTAAGTTATTGTAAAGAGTTAGTTTATACTATTTAAATGTGTCAAAGTTTCAGAATCAGAAAATTAATTTAACATTCTGCTTCAGGTCGGGATGCAGGCTTAATGCAACCGGACAGGTACCTGCAATATACTCAATTATTCTTTTATCCTTATCGGAATAATTATTCTTCGGAAACGTAATTTCAACCTTTACTTCCGATACTTTACGCGGGTTTGCGGACATTATCTTCGTAATCTCAGCAGTTGCACCGTCAATCGAGAATCCGTGAGTCTGTGCAGCAACTCCCATAATAGTAATCATACAGGCACAAAGCGAGGATGACATTAAATCGGTGGGAGAGAATGCCTCCCCTTTTCCGTTATTGTCGGTCGGTGCATCGGTTATCACAACTATTCCGGATTGCAAGTGAGTAAGTTCGGTTCTTAAATCCCCTAAATACTTTAATGTAGAAGTTGGCATATAATTATTAGTTTGATTTAAAATATGAATTTGTTAACATTGTTTAAATGAAATTATATGTACTTAGCATAATTTGTATAGAATGATCAAAAGCGACGGTTCAGAGAATATTTTTTCGTATGAATTAACTATAATTAATAGCAGAAATATAATATATTTTACAGCATCTTTTAAAACCCTATTTTAAATTAGCCTGAGAAAAGACAGCAAAAATAATTCGCAAGTGGTTTTATACAAAGCCAAGGACGGGAAGTCTTCCCTGGAAGTGAGCCTGAAGGAAGACAATATATGGCTGACGCAAAAGCAGATGGCAGAATTGTTTATGAAGGACACCGATACTGTAGGACTTCACATTAAAAATATATATAAAACAAAAGAATTAGATGCTAATTCAACTACCGAGTATTTCTCGGTAGTTCAAAAAGAAGGGCAAAGAGCAATAAAGAGAAATATCAAGTATTACAACCTTGATATGATTATCTCTGTCGGATACAGAGTAAATTCTAAACGCGGTACTCAATTCCGTATATGGGCTACTAATACTTTAAGGCAACATCTTGTTCAGGGTTATACAATTAATGAAAAACGGCTAAAAGAACAGTCAAATAAAATTTCAGAACTGCAAAAAACTGTTAATTACTTAAGCAGAACAGCGGAATCTCTGGCCCTCACATCAGATGAAGCACAGGGAATAATCAAAGTAATTTCAGACTATACTCATGCGCTGAATATACTTGACGGATATGATTACAACAGCCTTAAAATTTCCAATACTTCCAAAAGAGAGAAATACAGACTAAATTATTCAGATGCCATTAATTTTATTGATTCGCTTAAATCTAAATATGGTAACTCAGAATTGTTTGGTAAAATACGAGGCGGCTCGCTTGATAGTTCCATTAACACAATATATCAAACATTTGGGAAAAAGAAACTTTATCCAAGCATTGAAGAGAAAGCATCTAATTTACTATACTTTCTGATTAAGAATCACCCGTTTGTAGACGGAAATAAACGCATTGCTGCTTCTTTCTTTATATACTTTCTTGCAAAGAATAATGTTTTATATAAAACTGACGGCTCAAAAAGAATTGCAGATAATGCCCTTGTGGCATTATGTTTGCTAATAGCAGAAAGTAAACCATCAGATAAGGGAATAATAGTAAAAGTTGTAATTAATTTAATTAATAAAAATAACTAACAACATCAATATGGACTATAAAATCGAAGCTTTAAGTTGTCCGAATTGCGGCGCACCGCTGGATATCAAACCCGGCGAGTATATAACATTCTGCCAGTATTGCGATTCGAGTATTCGAATCAGTAAGAACGAAGGGACAGGAATACAAAGTGCTGTTCATACGGAAATACCAAAAGATGTTATTGAGGAAGTAAAAAAGTTTTTATCTTCCGGCGACAAGACGAAGGCTGCTGAACTGTATATGAAAGCCGCTAATGTGAATGAAGAAGAGGCATCGAAACAAATAGAAATATTTTTAAACTCAATCACAAACAAAATCGCACTAAGACGCCCTTTAAGTCTTAAAGGTATTATTATATCAACATTGTTCTTTCTGATTTTACTTTTTTCTGCTTATGCACTTGCAACAGGAATTGCAAGGTCAGGAATAGTTAAAGTTATTTGCTGGATAGTGCTTAGTTTTATGTTATTAAATATACTATCACTGAGCCAGTCCATAATTGTTACTATAAAATATTCAACCAAGAAATGGAATAATGCAAGGATACTGAAATATTTTCTTATCAGTCAGAAGAAAAAACTTTCTTTCTTCAAAGTACTACTTGAAGTTACTGAACCAAATGGCAGCACTTTTCAGACAGAAACAAAGATTATGATTAAGACTGTTGATTCAGCAAAGCTTCAGGAAGGAAAAGTTATACTCGTAAAATACTTCCCAGACGAAAAGGATAATGTTGTAGCCTCAGTTCAGAATCTATTTAAGAATTCCTGAATATTGTCGGAAAAGGCAACAGACTTTACATAATATTCAGGCTTGATTCGGCCTTCAATACGTAAAATTTTCACGTTTTCAGGCACGTTCAGGTATCGTTCTCGTATGTTTCTCGTATATTTCTCGTTCACCTTGCGCTCTAACTTGCTCCCAGATAGGTATGTTTCTCGTATATTTCAGGTCGGACAGGTCAAAACAGCTCAGAATTACGGATACCTTTGAATTCTTACAGATGTTTGATTGATTCAAATTTGTGACAATTTTGTCAGTAAAAACAGGGGGTATTGTTGAGACCAAGGAGAGACTAATCATAGACCAAGGATAGACCAATTAAGATTTTAGGCTATATTGACAATTTTGTCAGTAATTTCAGGGAAAGCATTTACAGGGAAAAGGGTTTTGAGATTTTTCAAACTAAGAAAATTTCAATGAGGTAAAAGAGACTCAGTATATTCAAAATTTGGGGCACTGTATTACATTTAATCTCACAATGCAGTTTTGTATATTTTTCACTGTTTAAAAAATGGACGATACCAACACGACAAATATTATTACTAATCAGGATTCTCAGAAAACCAATGAGTACTGGGCAAAGCTTTCAGAATACGAAGGACCTCTTGATATTCTTCTGCACTTTGTAAAAGAGGAGGAACTGAATATCTATGATATTCCTATTTCCAAAATCACAAAAGACTTTCTTGAGTTCCTGAATTATATGACACTGCTGGACATCGAACTTGCTGGTGAGTTTTTGCTGATGGCAGCAGAACTGATGAAGATTAAAGCAAGAATGCTGATTCCACAGGTATATGAAGAAGAGGTGGAAGAAGAAGACCCGAGATACACATTAATCCGTAAACTCCTCGAGTACAAAAGATTTAAGGACGCTGCCGCCGTACTGCTTGAAATTGAAGAAGATACCAGACAGCGTTATTACAGAATATACTTCAAGAAGGATGCAAAAGAGGTTGAATATGATGTACTGAATGATGCAGGGTTACAAAATCTGAATATATTTAACCTGATTAAAGGTTACAAACGTGCAATCACAAACATAAGGCAGGAAATAATACATCCGATTGAATTAATGAATACTACTCCTGAACTTCAGAAAGAATTCCTGATTAACTTCTTTAAAACAAGGGTCTCCATAAACTACAAAGAACTTATCAGTACGATGGATGAAAAGATGATTGTGATATGTACATTCCTTTCCATACTTCAGCTTGCACTGGAAGGTTATCTGGGAATAATATTTGACGAAAAAGATTTAACTGAATTCTCTTTGATTAAATTAATTAACGAACAATTGAATTGAGTAACGCAGGAATAAAAAATATTGTGGAAGCATTAATTTTTGCTTCAGAAGAAGAAATCACAACCAAAGAAATCAAGGATTTACTGGACAGTTTTAAGATTTCAGTTTCGCTGAAAGAAATTGACGCATCAATTGAAGAATTAAATGTAGATTACGAGCAGAACAGCAATGCTTTTGAAATACTAAAAATTGCAGGCGGATATGTTTTTGCAACAAGAAAGAAGTTCTCACATTTCCTCGGAAAACTCAGCGCTGAGACGCAGAGGAAAAAGCTCTCCCAGTCTGCGATTGAGACTCTCGCAATCATTGCATACAAACAGCCGATTACAAGGACTGAAATTGAATTCGTCCGCGGTGTTAATGTTGATTACATTGTAAATTCACTCCTTGAACGTGACCTTATAACAATTAAAGGAAGAGCCGATGGACCGGGAAGACCTATTCTGTACGGTACAACTGCAAGTTTCCTTAAAGTGCTGGGACTTAATGCACTCGAAGATTTACCGAAACTCAAAGAGATTAATGATATTCTCAAGAATGAAAAAATTGAAGGTATATCAGAAGCCGATATTGACCTTTTCAACTCAATGAGCATTCAGGCACAGGCAGAGTTAACAAACAATCCGAAGACAGATGACACAGGTGAATTGAAGTTCAATGAAGAAACAGAATCAACAAACGAAGAGCAGTTAACAGAAGAAACAGATGTAAACCAGGAAGATACTGAGATTGAAGAAGAAGATAAAACAGAAGTAGCAGAGGCTGAAGAAACGCATCTTGATACTATAGAAGATATAGATGTTTTTGAAGTGGAAGATACATCTGATAACAATTTAGAAGAAGATGGAGAAAAAGAAGATGGCAACAAAAAAGAGTAATAGCAAAACGAGCAATAATGATACCGGGACAACAAGGTTAAACAAATTCCTTGCAAACAATTCGGAATTTGCACGCAGAAAAATTGACGAAATGATTCAGCAGGGCAGAGTAACCGTTAATCACAAGTTGATTATTGAACCAGGAGTGCAGATAGACAACCTAAAAGATGAAGTAAGACTTGACGGCGAAAGAATCAGGGAAAAGATAAAGAAAACTTATATACTGCTTCACAAACCAATAGGCTTTATCACGACTACTGATGACGAAAAGAACCGCAAGACAGTTATGGATATTATAAAAACATCGGAGAAACTGTTCCCTATCGGCAGGCTCGACATCGATACAAGCGGTGTTTTACTCTTAACCAATGACGGAGACTTTGCAAATAAGTTAATGCATCCGAAGTTTAAAGTTGAGAAAACTTATATAGTAAGCCTTTCAAGACCTCTTGACGAAAAGATAAGGTTGAAACTTGCGGGCGGAATAAAACTCGACGGCAAGAAAACTGCACCCGCAAAGATTGAGTTCGTTAACAAAGATGTATTTGACACAGTTGCGATAACACTCACGGAAGGCAGAAACAGACAGGTCAGACGCATGTTCGAAAACTACGGATTCTTTGTCAGGAAACTTCACCGTTCATTATACGGTCATTTAACTGTTGACGGCTTAAACGCAGGCGAGTACAGAAAATTAAGTATACTGGAAATAAACAAGTTTATAAATAAATAAACAATTTTAATACATTATGTCAGAACAAAACGAACTAGTTAAAAGAAGACTTGAAGAACTTGAAGAAATTAAAAAACTTGGTGTAAACCCCTACCCGCACAGGTATGACGTTACACATAAGGCAGATGATTTACTGAAGAACTTTACCGACCCTGCGGATGACGAAGAAAAAGAATTAAGGAAGAATGATATAGTCTCTGTTGCGGGAAGAATTTCGGCAATAAGAAGAATGGGAAAGGCTACGTTCTGTCATATAAAAGACGACACAAACAGGATTCAGGTATACGTTAAAAAAGATGAAGTCGGTGAAACAAGTTACGCAATATTAAAGATGCTCGACATCGGTGACATCATCGGAATAAAAGGATTTGTCTTCAGGACTAAAACAGGTGAAGTATCGATTCACAGTGTTTCGTTCGAACTGTTAACAAAATCAATTCATCCACTCCCTGTCGTAAAGGAAGAAGTTACCGAAACAGGTGAAAAGATTATTCACGATGCATTCGCAGACGTTGAATTGCGTTACAGACAACGTTATATAGACTTAATAGTAAATGAAAACGTAAAAGAAACATTCATTAACAGAACTAAGATTATAAGATCGATGAGAACAACTCTTGAGGGTTATGGTTTCATCGAAGTAGAAACACCTACATTGCAATCGATTTATGGCGGAGCAAATGCAAAACCTTTCATCACGCATCACAATGCACTGGACATACAATTGTACTTAAGAATATCAAACGAACTTTACTTAAAGAGGCTGATAGTCGGCGGATTTAACCGTGTTTATGAATTCGTAAAGGATTTCCGTAACGAAGGTATTGACAGAACTCATAATCCTGAATTCACTCAGGTGGAATGGTATCAGGCATACGGCGACTACACAGACAGTATGAATATGTTTGAAGAAGTTGTTGAATCTGCCTGCATAGCAGTTCACGGCTCAACCAAGTTTGATTATCAGGGAACAGAAATAGATGTTGCACGTCCGTGGAAGAGATTAAAAATGGTTGATGCCATTAAAGAAAAAGCAGGAATAGATGTTTTGTCGATGAAGAAAGATGAAATCCTTATGTACATGAAACAGAACAACGTAGAGTTTGACCCGAAGATTTCTCACAGTAAGGGACTTGTAATAGCAACGCTGTTCGAAGAACTTTGCGAGGAAGACTTAGTGCAACCTACATTTGTCCTGGACCACCCTATAGATACAACACCACTATGCAAACCTTTAAGAGAATATTCACTCGCACAGCTTGAAGAGATGAAGAATGACCCTGAACAGGTTATATTCGTTGAACGTTTTGAGCCTTACATCAACAAATGGGAAGTCGGTAATGCATACACTGAATTAAACGACCCAATTCTGCAAAGACAACTTTTTGAGAATCAGGTTGAAAGAGGCAGAGGCGGCGAAGAAGAAACCCATCCGTTCGATGATGACTTCGTAAAGGCAATCGAAGTTGGAATGCCACCAACAACAGGCGTAGGCCTTGGAGTTGACAGAATAGTAATGCTTCTCACAAATTCAGCAACGATAAGAGACGTATTATTATTTCCGTTAATGAAACCGCTTTCTTAATAAGCGATTATTCACTTATAAATGAAAATTATCATAAGGTATGTTTTTCTGTTTGCTGTTATGGGTTTTTCATTTTATGCAATTTCAAGTTGCAACACAGATAATCCGGCAACAACAACTGCACCATATGAGACTGATATTCTGAAGACAGATGAATTTGGCAATATACTTGGAGGGGATTATTCAGACTGGTGTCTTCACAACCCTGTAGATACTTTTACATATGTAAAATATTTTTATGTAACTACACAGAATAACATCTCTGCTCTTAGATGGACTACAAGTAAGGAATACAATTGTTATGGGTTTGATGTTGAAAGAAGTGTTGCTTCAGATACAAATTATTCAAAACTGGGATCTGTCCATGGAACCGGTACAACTAACGACAGCGTTTCTTACATTTATTTTGATACTTTACAGATAAACCATCCTAACTATAAATACAGACTAAAAATATTAGATACCTTCGGTAAATTTAAATATTTATATGAGGGAGGTCAGATTACGGGATTCCCTCCTAATGCATTTTTTGGGCCGGCGTATCCAAACCCGACTAATGGAAGTTATAAAGTTAAATTTCAGGTTCCCAGAATAGATACCGTTTCATTATATTTAACTGGATTAACTGACACTTTAAATATTTTAAATAAACAAATCTGTTATCCTGGAATGTATGAATTAAACATTAGCAATACTTCAAATTTTCATAACGTACAAAAGAGATTGCATATAAAATGCGGCACAATTCTTAATGCAGATTCATGCAGGCTTTACGGCGATATAAAGTTTAATTAATTTTTAAACCAATTTTCATGAGATACTATAATAATGTTTTAGAATTAGTTGGGAATACACCTTTGGTCAGGTTAAGCAAATTAACCAAAGGTATAAAGGCGACAGTACTTGCAAAGATGGAATCGTACAATCCCGGCGGAAGCGTTAAAGACAGGATTGGTAAACTGATGGTTGAGAATGCTGAAAAGGAAGGAAAATTGAAACCCGGCGGAACAATCATAGAAGCAACGAGCGGGAACACAGGAATCGGATTGGTGCTTGCGGCTGCAGTAAAGGGCTATAAGTCAATAATTGTCGTTACGGATAAAGTATCCATCGAAAAGAGAAATTACCTGAAGGCATTCGGTGCGGAAGTTATAGTCGTTCCGAAGAATGTCGGTCACGACCATCCTGATTATTATATGAACAAAGCTCAGTCAATCGCTGATGCAACTCCAAACTCTTTATACATAGCACAGTATACAAATGAATCAAATCCTCTTGCGCATTATCTTACAACCGGTCCTGAAATCTGGGAGGCTACTGAAGGCAAGATTACGCACTTTGTTGCAGGGTTAGGTACGGGCGGAACAATAACCGGCACTGCAAGGTATTTAAAAGAGAAGAATCCGAACATAAAAGTAATAGCGGCAGACCCGATTGGTTCTATTGCAAAGTTATTCAAAGAAAAAGGTGAGACGGGAGAGACATTCCCCTATTTAGTTGAAGGTATTGGTCTTGATATGATTCCTAATATTATGGATTTCAATCTTATTGACGAAGTTATCGAAGTGAATGATAATGATTCTATTAATACCTGCAAAGCATTAACAAAAGAAGAAGGAATATTCTGCGGGGCATCTACGGGAACACTTGCACATACAGCATTAGGTATTGCAAGAAACCTTGATGAGAATGGCGTTGTTGTATTCATTGTGTGTGATACGGGAGAAAGGTATCTTTCAAAGTATCATAACGATGAATGGTTAAAGCAAAACAACGTAAAATGAAATTTGCAACAAAAGCTATACACGCAGGTCAGCACCCTGAAGAAGTAACAGGTGCCGTAACTACACCAATATTTCAGACTTCGACATATTCAAATTCGAAACTTGGCGAATCAAAAGGTTTTGATTACGGCAGGACAATTAACCCTACAAGGTCTGCACTCGAAAGTTGTCTGGCAGAACTTGAAAACGGTAAACACGGATTTTGCTTTTCTTCTGGTATGGCAGCAGTTCATACTGTTATTAATCTTTTCCGGAAGGGAGACCATATAATTTGTTCAGATAATGTTTACGGAGGTACATACAGGCTGTATGAACAGATAATGAGAAACTACGGACTGGACTTTACATACGTCGATACATCAGATTCTGAATTAATAGAAAAGGCTATAAAGCCGAACACTAAATTAATATACGTCGAGACTCCAACAAATCCTATGCTTGGGATTTCAGACCTTGAAGCTGTTTCAAAGATTGGTAAAGTAAATAATATTATGACCTGTGTGGACAACACATTTATGAGTCCTTATTTACAGAATCCTTTGGATTTCGGCATTGATATAGTTCTACACAGCACTACTAAATACATTAACGGGCATTGTGACGTAATAGGAGGTTGTATTGTCACTTCTGATGAAGCTTTAGCAGATAGAATTAAATTCTTACAGAACTCAATCGGTTCAGTTCCGGCACCATTTGACTGCTTCTTAATTCTCCGCTCAATAAAAACATTATCTTTAAGGATGAAGACGCATAACGATAATGCATTCGCTATAGCCAGCAGATTATTAACGAACAAAAAGGTTATAAAAGTTTTTTATCCAGGGCTTGAGTCTCACCCTCAGCATAAAGTTGCAAAGAAACAAATGAGAGGTTATGGCGGGATTATTTCTATAGACTTAGGAAACTATGAAAATGCCAAAAAGTTCTGCGACAGTTTGAAGATATTCCAGATTGCTGAATCGCTCGGCGGAGTTGAATCACTTGTTTGTCATCCGCCTTCAATGACCCACGGAAGTATTCCTAAGGCAATGAGAGAAGAAATCGGACTGACTGATGGACTTATAAGACTTTCAGTAGGCATAGAGGACATTGAAGATTTATTAGAAGATATAAATAATGCTTTGAAATAATGCATTTATGATAGAATGCTCAGAATATCTTTAATAATAAATCTATTAGCACTCTTTCTCTTATCCCAGCCAGCCTGTTCACAGGGTTTCAGGGAATTAGAGACAAAAGATACATCCGTTTCAGAAAGTTGTGCAGATGTAATCATTTTCCGTGCTGTAAATGATTACAGATGCGGGTTTTCCAATACCTTAATTCCTGTCACAGATAAATCGGTTTTACCCGTAAGTATTGCACTGCCAATAGGGCTTGCAGGTATATCAAGGATTAATGAACATTATTATGACGAGAACTCGGGTGTACTGCTTTTATTATCAGAAATAACCAGTGCAGGAATTACTTATGGAATGAAACAAATGTTCAGGAGAGAAAGACCTTACGTAACTCTAAAGAATGTTCATTATAACAAGTACAACTCCCCTACTGACAGGTATTCATTTCCATCAGGGCATACTGCCACAGCTTTCTCAATGGCAACTTCATTGACGTTAAGATATCCCGATAAACCTGCAATCATAGTTATTTCATACCTGTATGCAGCTATAACAGGATACGGCAGAATGTATCTTGGCGTTCATTATCCCTCTGATGTGCTTGGCGGAATGATAATCGGAAGCGGCTCTGCAGCATTGGTATATTCGCTGAGAAAAGAAATTATAGATTTTAAGAACAGTGTGTTTAACGAGAAATACAGACCAGACACTAATAATGCAAAAGAACTTTCTACACCAGTTATACTCGGATTAACAATTGGTGCTGATTTACTTAATAATCTGATTCAGAATGCGTTTCCCAAAAGAAATATAAGAATAATTTCCAGTGATAGTAAATTAACTGCAATTTTAAATTTCTGATACCCTTTTCATCTGTAAATCTAAAACAGTATTTACATACAATAAAGACAGAGCCGTTACAATGCGAACAGCATCTGTCTTTAAAAATAAGCTTTATTAATTAATCTTTAATACAGCGAACCGAGAGTCCATACTTTTTATTAAGACTGTATCGGTTTATATCCTTTCTCTCGTTCCAGAGATAGCGGTCCCATGCTTCGCCGCTGTTGTATTCGTTTGCAGTCCAGAAGTAACCATCCACTGTAATCCGGTATGAATTCCCAATATTATTGCGAAAACCTGCTGGAAGAGCTGTAAATCCACTGCTGTTTGTTGCACCGGTATTCGGAGCCTGCCATAATGTCAAAGCTTTCAGTTTACCTCCTGCTATAGTGTCACCGCCTAAATTGTTTGTTAGTAGTGTCCATTCAGCATCAGTAGATATATGGTATCCGAGTGGAGCTAAACCGCGTGCGTCATTAACAGCATACCAGTTATATATTTTACCATAAGTAGTACCCAGACCGGCATCGCCATTGTAATAGCACCAGGCACCTGTTGTAAGGTTTGTCCATGCAATTGAGTCCTGAACCTGAGGAATCGGGTCACCATTACGGTAAGTACTGACGTCAAGATTCTTATCAGCCCAAACCTGTGAGCCTATAGTTATGGTACCTGCTGTGTTACTGGCAGGAGATACGGGATCGGATGAGTTATTGCAACCCGATAAAACGAAGATTGTTAATAAAAAAATTCCAAGCAGTACAATGTTTTGTTTTCTCATAATGATTTTTGTTGTTTTTAATTATTATTATTCTCCCTGCAGCATTAATAATATACAAAAATAGTTTATTTAAATAAAAGACAATGCTATGCAAATATCCGATATTTGATGCATATAAGACTAAATTCATTTATTCCTTGAATTATTACTATCAAACGGGAATTATTTTAATGCTCTTCTTATTAA
Source organism: Ignavibacteriota bacterium (assembly GCA_026390735.1). GTDB lineage: Bacteria > Bacteroidota > Ignavibacteria > Tepidaquicellales > Tepidaquicellaceae > CAIKZJ01. Next base: position 158,923 of record JAPLFJ010000011.1, on the reverse strand, counting down.
ATTGAAATACACATTACATTATTCTATTTTATGAACAATGGCAAATATCAAATCAGAGAATAAAAATACTTTTGAGAATACGACTTTTATAGTCTGCGACGTTGAAACGACTGGAATGTCTGCGGTGCACAACAGGATAACGGAAATAGCTTTGATAAAAGTACGTGATGAAGAGATTATAGATACGTATACTACTCTTGTAAACCCCGGACAGCACATACCTTACGGCATTACACAGTTAACTGGAATAAGCAATGAAGATGTTTTTGACAAGCCCTCATTCAGCGAAATATCAGATAAAGTTCTTGAATTCATAAATGATAAAAATGCGGAAGAAGTTATCTTCACAGGGCATAATGTAAACTTTGACTTCTCTTTTCTTTCTGAATCGTTCAGAAGGCTCGACAAACCTATATACATAAATTACAAAACACTTTGTACGTGTAAATTAGCAAGAAGACAGTTAAAACATTTAAAGAGTAAATCCCTTGGGAATGTAGCAGAACATCTTGGTATTAAAATTAAGAAGAAGCACAGGGCTTATGACGACACACTTGCAACGGCAAAGATTCTAACACATTTTATACGTGAATTGCAGGAAGAATACGAGTTAGAGACACCGGAAGACGTACTCAGGTTTCAAAACTCAAAAATATTTTCGGGTGAGAACAGGCCGCTGGCTTTAAAAAGAGTAAACATAAATTTAAAAGATATTCCCAAAGACCCCGGGGTATACTATATGCGCAGCTCGTCCAACGAAATTATTTACATCGGGAAGGCTAAATGCCTTAAAGACCGTGTCTCGACATATTTCAGGCATAACGATAACCTCTCCTTCAAGATTAAGAAACTTCTTACGAGTGTACGGAAACTTGAATTCGAAATCACAGATTCAGAATTATCTGCTTTAATTCTTGAATCCAGGATGATAAAGAAATACAAACCAAGGTTTAATACTGCCATAAAACGTTTCAGGTTTCATCCATTCCTGAAGTTCGATGTTCAGAATGAATTTCCGAAACTTGAAACAGTGTATGAGATTGAAAACGACGGTGCTTATTATTATGGTCCGTTCGCAAGCAGAGGAACAGTCAGGCATATCTACAAGGATATTTACAACAACTTCAAGATAAGGAAATGCGAGGATAGAACGATTAAAGCCTCAAAGGAAAAACCTAACTGCATGTATTTTGATATAGGGAAATGTGAAGCACCCTGCAACCTAACTATACAGTCAACTGAATACAGGGAAGAAGTTAACAAAGTCCACAGGTTTATTATTGATGAGACAAAGAACTCAGCCATGGGTGCGCTGAAAAGTCTGATGGATGAGAGTGCAGAAAACGAGGATTTTGAGAAAGCCGCTTTACTAAGGGACAGGATATCTGATATTCAGAAAGTAATGAGTTACCGTAAGGTGATTACTTCTGCCATTAACAACAAGAAGATAATAATAAAATGTGATAACGAGAATAAACGTGAACTCTTTTTTATTCAGAACGGTAAACTTATGAAGACCATTACTCTTAACCGTGATAATGACTTTGACCAGAGACCTGTAACGGAAGAATTGTCGGGACTTATCGAGTTGCTATATTTCTCATTGAATAAATTTGTAAAGCATAAATACACTCAGGAAGAACTCGACGAAATAAAAGTAATTTCGAACTGGCTGGCTTTAAACAGGGACAGGAATTCCGCACTGGAACTTAGCGATGAATACAAGATTGAGGACCTGATTAAGTTTTGTTTACGATAGGAACCAGCAATTCCTTTAATAACTTTTGCTTTATATTTACATCTTCCATTTTGAATATCCTACTGCGAAATGTTTCATACTCTACTCTTCTTCTTGTATTTAAATACTTTACAAATACGCTTAAAGATTTATCCTTTGAAATTACTCTGTCCTTATTCTTAAGGTTACTTAAGAGTTTAGAAAACTTGTTTACCCTTTCAATCAGCATATCTATATCATGTATCAAACCTGCCTGTTCGACAAACTCCTTTACCTGAAATTGCAAATCATCCAGGTTGCATTCATAAACTTCATTCGCAAACTCTACCAGGTACCTGAGTGGCTTTGCTTTTAATCTCATCCTGTGAAGTTTCTTTTTATCCGAAGGATTGTTCACTACCGCATCCGAATACTGGAATACTTTATCGTATAACTTGGGAATAATCAACCCCGTATAATCTCTTGCAGCATCCAGGGAAACAAACTCGCTCCCGACAAACATATCAAGCCTTATGAATTTTTCGAATGAATCTTTACTATTAAGAAAATCCTCTATTTCATTATTCTTAAATATCCTTTTCCTCTGGAGTTTTGAGTTTCGTACAAGATGATTTAAAAAATTACTCACTATCAGGTTTTCTACCTTAATTTGCCGGCAATATTCTTTCGTAAGAGAAATACAAACATCCGCTTCTCTTGAAGCACTAAGAAGTTTTATAATGTTAACGATTTCTTTGTAAAATACTTTATATCCTCCATTGGACAAATGTCCGAAAGCTTCAAATAGTGATTCTAACTTTCTTCCTGATACTCTTGATTGATGAATGTTTTCTTCAATGGGGTCATCCTCAAACTTTTCGAGATTGAAGATAAATGCCAGACTTCTGTTCAGAAATACTTCGGAAATTGACATCCGGTTATTATTATTCGTATATTTCAACATAAATTGATATATATCAAAATAGTAATATTATACTATTAATACCACTATATTAGTGTTAACTAATTATCAAGAATAGATGAATTGACTTGTATTAAAAAGGAAACCCGGGACTTAGGAGGTTCCCGGGTTTTGAAAAGGAGAAAGCTATGAAAAACACTCTTATTTGATAAGTACCATTCTCTTTGTTTGGATGTTATTTCCTGCTATAATTTTATAGAAGTAAACACCTGAAGAGACTGCTTTACCGTTTGCATCTGTACCCATCCAATCGGTTGTGTACTTGCCTGCGGAATACTTTGTATTAACAAGTGTAACTATTTCTTTACCTGTTACATCGTATATTTTTAATGTTACCTGTTCTGCTTTTGGTAAATTGAAACTAATCTTTGTTGTTGGGTTGAACGGATTTGGATAGTTCTGCATTAATTCGAACTTCGCAGGAATTTCTGTTCCGTTTTGCTGTACACCAACTGCATACAATTTTGATGTTGTAAGAACCTGAATTGCTAAGAATGGATTGTGAATTCCAAGACTCTTATCATTTTTGATTACTAAATAGTTCCAGTAAGCTTTTCTTAAGTTAAGATTCATTGAGTCTCTTGCGATTAATGCCCAGTTAACCGAATCTAATCCTGCCGGAGGTAATGCAATTCTTAAGTTTTTAATACAACCGTTGACTTCTGTCTGCCATGATTCAATTATTCCGTTTCCGTCATAATCCTCTGGTGCCACAAATTGATCAAAGCTGGTTTTTCCCGGATGGCATCCCTGACAACCAGTTGTATGGTCGTAGTTTGTTGCTGCATAGTGTAAATTCCATGAGTGGCCACCGACTTTATCTCTTGTAACTGTACCTGTATCTGTTGTTGCTGCCATATGACAACTTACGCATGCACCTTCGTTGTTTTTATGTGAACCTGAAATGAATGGGAAACCGAATGTTGCAAAGTTTTGTCCCATTAACATATCACCCTGTGGGTTTTCGTGTGGTCCCCATGTACTTGAGAACGAACCTTTAACTGTAATGTATGTTTTGCTGTTTCTTCTTGCCTGGTGACAGGTCATACAGGTTTTACCTGTAGTTGTGAATGCATAATTGTATCCGTTCTGAAGTGTATCCGCAGGATAACTTCTTAATGAGAAATCATTTGCATTACCATGTGGATCGTGACAGGTCGCACAGCCAATTTTCGTCATATCACCCTGAACGAGTGCAGGTGCTGTGAATACGTTCGGTCCGCCAACTGTTTTCTTTGAATAATCAATATGGTTTCTTCCGTCGTGACACATGTTACAGTCACTTGCCGGTTTATTTCTTAAACTATCCGCTACTGCTCTGCCTTCGAAAGTTGCACCTATACCGTGTCCGGAATTCTTCCATTGTGCAACCTGTGGGTATCTCCATGGATTGTCGTGACATGATGAACATGCACCTGCATCATAATCGACTGCTATTTTTGTTGTATCACCACCTGCAGCGTGTTCGCTTCCGGCTCCGTGACACATTTCACATCCGATACCTGCTAATGAAACTAAAGAAGGGAATTTATTCTTTAAAGTATCCCAGTTACCCGGTTTTGGAGGTGAATAAGTTGACCAGGTCCATCCGAGAGTTCTTGCTTTATCATCAAATCCATTATTAACTGCATATTTATTCTTGTCATAACCTGTTGTATGACATTTGAAACAACTTGTTCCAAATGATGATGAACCGGAAACTATATTAGTTTTAAAAGTTGTTCCGTGTTTACTTACTTTCCATCTGTTAAATATCTCTACCCAAACCGGCATAGAACTATGACAGGACATGCAATTTGGATATAAAGCAGGAACGTTATCAAAGCCACCAACGCCAACATAATCACCTGATGTGATTTGTAATGTTGAATCCTTTGTTCCTGTTGATGTTGTAATAGATACTTTTACCTGATAAACACCTTTTGCATCAGCAAAAAACTTATACCAGCCTAATGAAGGTATTGAGGTCAAAGTTGCTACTGAACCTGAAGGCTTTGAATTAAATGTCCAGGTACTTGTCTGAACTGCGGCTGTATCACCAACGTTCATTACTGATAAATAAACATATGTGCTGTTCGCTACCGAACTTAATCCTGTTGTAACACATGAATCTGCTGTTAAAACAGATGTTGTTGACAACATGTAAGGCGAAACGTTTTGAACCATAATTTTTGGCTTTGGTGCAGCAAACATAACAGTCGCTGTAAGAACCAAAACCATCAAACTTGTAATAAATTTTTTCATATTTTTAAACTTTTTATTTCTCAAAAATTAGATTTATTCTAATCTCTTTTCTATAATATGTATTCAATTGTCGTGCCAAACCGTAAATTACTGATAATACAATATAATGTCACATTTTGAAATATGTAGCATGAGTATATTTTGCACACTAACCTGAATTGTGGGGAATTAATATACATGTTTATCAAATGTAAATTTATAATTGCTATTTTCCATATATTAAAATACACAAACTACTATTTTCGTACAAAATTGAACTGTTAAGGAATTCAACAAACAATGAAACCAGTGGAATAATTAAACAACCTTGGTCAAGGTTGTTAAGTTTTAAATCTGAAATATCCGTAATAAATACACAGAATATTTCTCTCTGCCTTTAAGGAGCTTATAATGCTAACTAAATACCAACATAATACCATCATAATTACCTAAATACGATACTGAAATGATATTTCTGTTCTTTATAAATAAAAGTTGCGATAAGTTCTTCGGGAGGAATTATTTAATACATAATCCCGGAACCATGATTCCGGGATTAATAATTGAAATATTATTTCGTTGGCAAGGTAAATATCTTTTCGTCTATTGTAGGGTTCATTTCATACTTGTCCATTGTAATTTCCTGAGTGCCCATAGGAGACCCCTTTGTCTTAACATCCATCGAATAGGCCATCATCACATCCCCTGCCTTTTTGAAGTTAGAGTAATAAGTCTCCGACTCCATTTCCTGTCCCTGTATTCTTAAAGTTCTTTGAGTTTTGACTAACATATAGTCACTTGTTCCTACGTAGTAGACAATACTCTTTCCATCTTTACCTGTATATTTTATCTTGAAAGTTTCAATATTGTTCACTTGTTCCTTACCTGTTAATTCTACACTTCCGCCATCATCCTTATATGACACTAATTTATCGAATATTTTCGCCCTGTCCTTTATGTTTCCTGCTTCTTCACCCTCTACTGCTTCAGGTGTTGAAGAACCTCCCATTGGATTAACTGCCCAGGCAGTAGTTCCGTCGCATCCCTGCTTTATAAGTTTTCCCTGTACCGACAATTCAAAATAAACTTTATCAGGGACAACATTATAGATTGTGAAAGGAAATTCCATTCCCATCATCTTTGCAAAACCCACGGTTTTCATCGTTTTTACTGCCATTATATTATCCGAACCACCTATGGCTTCAACGTGTTTGCCGATAATTTCTTCAACTGTCTGAGCTGATGCATTGAAATAAAACACTAATGCAATGAATATTGCAAGATAAATTTTAAGATTTTTCATATTACATTTTAAAGTTTATTAAATATACTTATTAATTTCAGATTTGTTTCAGTAAATTAATCATTTATGTTTTAATAATCTCTGTAAAATTGACAGTACAAACTGACGGCAACTCAAATTTTAATATTTATTCTTAATCATAAACTTATTACTTTATATTTCATTAATCTGAATTATGACTCCAATATACCTCGTTCAAATTTCGAAGATAGGTTATCGTACAATCTTATTCTCCTTTTTACTCTTTTATCTTCAGGGATGTAACAGAGTCACACAATCAGCAAAGAACAATCCATACAACCTTGATTTAGTTCAAACTAAAGAAGAATACAACAATCAGGTTACCATAAACCCTTTTACTAAAATGGAAGATATTCAAAAGATTAAAGGTATAGTTCTCGACATAAGGTACGCAACATCAGATAATTTCACTGGGAAAGTAATTTATACAACTCCAAAAGCATTCGCAAGAATGCCTGTTTTTGATGCGTTACAAAAAATACAGGATTCTTTGTCCAGGCTCAATTTAGGTCTGAAGATATTCGACGCTTACAGACCTTACGCAGCAACGCTGAAATTTCACGATGTTTATCCCGACACTAATTTTGTAGCTAATCCACGAAGCGGATCACGTCATAACAGAGGATGCGCAATTGATCTGACACTTATCGACCTCTCTACCGGCAAAGAATTACAGATGCCAACTGAGTTTGATAACTTTTCCGAAAAAGCTCATAGAGATTATCCTGACCTCCCGGACACAGTGCTCACAAACAGAAAATTTCTTTTAGATATTATGTCACACTTTGGATTTACCTGCATAGGAAGTGAATGGTGGCATTACGATTTCAACGGATGGCAGGAATACAAACTGATGGACCTTTCTTTTGAAGAACTTGAGAATAGCCGGCAATGAAAGATTACATTTTACTGTTTCTTATATTATTATTTTCTTCAAATTTATTTGCTGAAAACGAAATAACTATTGAATCACCTTCCGGTAATTTAACTGTAAACATAAAGACAGAAAATAACAGGTTAGTATATTGTTCTTCTTACAAAAACGAACACATAATAAATTATTCAAATCTTGGCTTTGTATTAAAAAATAATGACAGTCTTTGCTTTTTCAGAATACTAAAAAGTGATAAAGTGTCTTTTGATGAAACATGGAAACCAGTCTGGGGACAATACTCTTCAATCAGAAACAACTATAATCAACTAACATTACACCTTCAGGACACAAGGAAGAACCGTTTTCTGGATGTAAGTTTCCGTGTTTACGACGACGGTTTTGCTTTTCAGTACAACTTCCCGGAACACAATCCAGAAGTAATTATTATAAGCGAAGAGAGCAACTATTCATTTTCCGAAAACAATAAATGCTGGTGGATATGGGCTGATTATAATACACTTGAGAAACTTTACAATAACACTTCACTTAAAGAAGCCTCTCACGTTGCGACACCTTTTACTATGAAAACAGCTAAAGGTACTTACATATGCATTCACGAAGCGGCATTAGATGATTATTCAAGCATGACTCTCAAACAGGATTTAAAAGATTCCCTCTCATTCAAAGTAAACCTCGTTCCCTGGGCAGACGGTTCAGCAGTAAAAACATCTGCACCGTTTAAGACACCCTGGCGTGTTGTGTTTATTTCTTCAAGTGCAGGAGGTTTAGCCGAATCATCATTACTACAAAACCTGAATGAGCCTTCTGTAATTTCCGATTGCTCCTGGATAAAGCCAATCAAGTATATCGGAATATGGTGGGAAATGCATCTTGGAATTTCTGCCTGGGCCATGAACAGCGGCAGACACGGAGCAACAACTGAGAATGCCAAGCGCTACATAGATTTCGCTGCCAGCAATGGAATAGAAGGACTTGTAGTTGAAGGATGGAATACCGGCTGGGAAAACTGGGGAGCAAAAGATGCGTTTGATTTCGTAACTTCTTATCCTGACTTTAACATCAGAGAAGTCGTTGAATACGCAAGAAGCAAAGGTGTTGAGATTATCGGACACCACGAAACAGGCGGCGATATCGTAGCATACGAAAAGAATCTTGAAAATGCATTCTCATTTTATAACAGCATTGGAATTAAATACGTAAAGACCGGTTATGCAGGCCCCGTCAATCCTCCAACGGAAAATCATCACGGGCAGTATATGATTCGCCACTATAACAAAGTTATGCGGACTGCTGCAAATTATAAAATTATGCTCGATGTTCATGAACCGGTTATACCATCGGGATTGAGCAGAACTTATCCCAACCTGATGACCTTTGAAGGTGTAAGAGGTATGGAATGGAATGCATGGAGCGAAGGGAATCCTCCTTCACATACCTGCACGCTTCCTTTTACGAGAGGACTCGCAGGACCGATGGACTATACCCCCGGAATATTTGACATATCAGAACAAAAGTTTGCAGACAAGCGTGTTAAATGGAACGGACCCGATACCGGAAAAACTTCTGTTCACAGTACTCTTTGCAATCAGATTGCTTTGATGGTTGTTTTATACAGTCCACTCCAGATGGCAGCAGACTTAATTGAGAATTATGAAAATCATACGGCATTCAAATTTGTGTCTCAAATACCGGCAACATGGGACGACACCAAAGTGCTTGACGCAAAAATCGGTGAGTATATCGTAATTGCCAGAAGAAAAGGAAACAAGTGGTTCATTGCAGGGATAACAAATGAAAACTCAAGAGTTATATCTGTAAGCTTTAATTTTCTTGACAAAAATAAAACATACACATTAAACAAATGTTTCGATTCCGAAAATGCTCACTTTGAAAACAATTCTATTGAATATGTTATGAGCAGGGAAACAGTTAAATCCACATCAGATATTAAAATAAGAATGGCAGAGGGCGGCGGATTTATAATGATTCTTGATTAATGAACTAATAAGTACCAATAATACACCACCTCTTTCCTTATTCTTACTGTTCTTTAGACTTTTTCTTAACAAATACCGCGACAACTAATGTAGTTACAATCCCCATTACGGGAGTAAACATCATACCTTGTACAATAAAATTTTTCAGATTAAAGTATTTTTCGGCAGCGTCCTTTGTCATACTTCCATTAGTCACTGAATATTCCATCATATTAGGAAAGAATTCAGGCGCAATACCAACTGAAATAAGGTATTGAGTAATTGGAGTTAACAAAGTGACAAACACAGAAATCATTAATCCGGATATAAATCCCTGCATGTATGACATTGTACCTCCATAGAAGTTACTGCGTTTATCGAGTAATGCAAGCACATATACTGCTATCGCAGGAATTGCAATAAAGTTTGAGTATACAGCATGCTTATGAATGCGCAGTTTATATAGTCCTGCAGCTTTTTCAAGAAGCATCCAGATTAACTGCATTATGACGAAATAAATCGCCCATTTGAGTTCAAGTTTAATGTTTTTCATTGTATTGTCCCCTATCTTTACTTGCGATTAATTTAATAAATAAAAAACAAATAATCTCTGCAAAATATTAATGATGTATTTGTCTGAGGAGATGAAATACTTTTGAAGTTTTTAAAAGGAGAGTTCTGTCAATAGTTCTACATTAAAGAACTCTCCTGATGATATCGCTATTTAATTAAAATCATCTTCATAGTTTTGGAATATTCATCTGAACGAATTATATAGAAATATATTCCACTTGGATAGTTTGATGCATTCCAGTTTGTACTGTAATTACCCGCTAATTTATTCTCATCAACAAGTGTTTCTATTTCTTTGCCAAGTATATCATACACAGTTAATTTCACAAAAGCTTTTTTTGGAATATCGTATTTAATAGTAGTTACAGGATTAAATGGATTCGGATAATTTTGGTACATTGCAAATGTGTTTGTAATTACAGAACCCTGATTATTTATACCCACAGTACTTACGGTTCTGACAAGTCTTACATAATTCATTCCTCGGATAGCATCTCCCTGCGGACCCCATGAATATCCTGTATAAGTAACACCATTTACAACGACAGTATGTACTATTGCGTAATTGAATGGAGGACCTGTTTTCGGATCGCTTCGCTGAGCACCGGCACCATGAACATCAATCCAGGCATTAGTAGTTGTTGGCCATCCCAGCGCTCTTCCAAAGGCAACGTAATTTGCTTCATGCGCACTGTCAACCAAACTATATGGTGCATGCGTTGATGACGACCAGTAATATGGGAAATCAGGTTGTCCGTTTTCATTAATAAATGAACTGCATGTGAAATAATTTGTATTGATTGCGGGCAGACCGTTGAAGTCAGGTGCATTTGAATAATTGACAATGCTCTGCAATTCATTAACATCCGGCATTCTCCAGTCATTGTGTCCGAGATAGTTTTCGGTGTTTTTTTGCTGAACCCACGCCAAAGCATTTTGCCATGTCAGGGCAGAACCATTATCAGCTTTAGACCACATCAGCCCTGAAGCCTGGTCTGTGACAGTTTGATCATTGTTATCCAGAAAGTTGTTTTTGCCGTAAGTCGTATCGCCTCGGACCAACTGCCAGAAGAATTTCTTCTTGCTGCCGCTTAATGCATCAATCAGATCATATCCCTTGATTCTACCGTCGGCAAAGTTCACACCAAAAAGTTTTGTAGATCCTGAACCACTTGGGTCAAGAATGAATTTTGTGTTTGTACCATATTGTGAATCGATAAGACGTTCACCAAGATTTGTTTGCCCATAGGCAAAATGAAAATAAGCAGTATCAATAAAAGGCATCAAAACTGATAGATTTGAACCTGTAAAATTACTTGGATCAGTACCTTTGGTAAAATAAAGTGAATACATTTCCTTTATTGTTGGTATTCTCCAGTCATTGAATCCTCCATAATTAGCAGCATTAACTATCGTAACCCATAAAGCAGCAGAGTCAATGTCCTTTTTATCTGCTCTTAAAGGAATAGTGTTTGTGATGTTCGGACCACGCATCCATGTTAAGTTTGTAATGTTGTCACGTACAGTTTTTCCGTCTGCACTAAGCGTATAGTTTCGCGGATTACCTGAGTATTGTGCGTCCTGACCGTAAAAAGACTGCCCTGATAACGGAGCATTTATTTTCTTATAGTTATCGTAGCATTTTTGCTGACCGCCGTCTACAACAGGATAAGTTAAAGCAATGCTGCTATTTATTGCTTTCAAACCTGCAGTAACTGATATAAATACCAATAATGCAACAGAGGCTAATAAATATACCCTTTTGTTATTTCCTGTAATGTTCAATTCTATTTTTTCCTAATTTACTTAATATTTATATTATAAAGTATTAGATTCCGATATTCCGAAAAAATTACTGTTAATTCCTTACACATCTCACAAAATTATATACTATCAAAGCATCACCTTGCGGTCCACGATATTGAGGGTAATATGATGCCTTACCTGTTTTCGGGTCGCTCCTTTGTGCGCCTGCTCCATGAACATCCATAAGGAAACCAAACATTTTCCCGTAAGCCTTGCCGAATGTAACATACACTGCATTTGAGTAAGGAGAAATTCCGTCAACGTGTGTCGTACCTGTCCAGTAATTCGGATAATGCCCTGGTCTTCCAAGCGGATCATTAATTGTTGTCACATTAAACGCAGGGTCAATAGCGGCAGAGTTTGTAAACGAAGGACTTCTTGTGTAATCTACAATGCTCTGAAGCTCCTTAGCATTCGGCAGTCTCCAGTCGGAATAATTTGCAAGTGTTAAATTCTCAGCATACATTAAAGCATTCTTCCAGTTAACACCTTCACCGTTATCAGATTTCTGCCACATAAGTCCTGTTGCATTGTCTGAAATTGTGCCATCACCATTATCCACAAATTTATTTATCCCGTAAGATGTATTACCGCGAACCATTCGGAAGTACATTTTCCTTGAAGCAGAATTATTACTTTCAGGAAAATATTTCGGATATCCTTTTATCCTTCCGTCAATAAAATTAACACCAAAGACTGTAGAGTCACCCTTAAAAGTTAAGCCTTTATACTGTGTAGATGACCAGGTTTGTGCGTCAATTATTCTTTCACCTTTTAAAACATCACCAAACGGCTGCTCAAAATAAACAGTATCAATATATTTTTTAAATCCGTCTGGTCCTCCCTGTCCCGTAAACAGAATTAAAGAATAAAGTTCTTTAATCGTAGGAACACGCCAGTCATTATAGCCACCTAAGCTCATTGCATCTGCTTTTCGAAATGCATCATCATAAGTAATTTTCTCACCCATATTCTTTTGCCACATTAATCCTGTCACGTTATCAGTTACAGTCCCGTCACCATTATCTTTGTAAGAAGGTTCATTACCCTGGTAAGCAGCGTCCTGTCCGTAAAAAGGAGTCCCAACCGCCGGTGCCTGTATTTCAAAGAAATCATCATAAAAAGTATGCACTCTTGTATCCACTATCGGGTAAGTCAAAACAGAGTTTTTATTAATTCTAATAAACCCTGTTATAATTATAATTATAATGCAAACAAACAGAATAACTAACAATAAAACTCTTTTACTAATTACTGGAATTTTCATTTGTCTGATTCCTTTCTGATATATTAATTATCCGTTTATACATTAGATGATTTTATCAGCAAAAACTTGCGGCAGGATTTAACAAATAACTTTATAACGCATATAACTGTTTAGATATAAAAAGAAGATGCCATACATTATTAACACCTCCACAATCGATTTCAATAACGCCCTTGAACAATCTATAACAAAGTCTTTCACATTGGAGATGTTTAAAGAACATATCCTGAAAAGACCAAAATTACAATCTGTTTTTGACAATACACAAATAGAAAAACGAAACTTCTGCGTTCCTTTTGATTTCTTTCTAAACAATAATACTTTCAAAGAAACCAACGCAATATACCAGAAAGTAGCATTACAATCAGCAAAAGACTCGGTACTACAGCTTCTTTCAAAGACAGGAGTCAGCAAAAAAGACATAACTGATTTGATATACGTTAATTCTACAGGGCTTGCCACACCTTCTATAGATGCATTAATTATTAACGACCTTGAAATGAACTACAACATTAACCGTTATCCTGTATGGGGACTAGGATGTGTTGGAGGTGTTTCAGGAATTTCCAAGGCAAACACAATTGCCACAGCTAACCCGGATGCATTAGTGATACTTGTAAATGTAGAACTATGCTCATTGACGTTCCGCAAAAATGATTTTTCCATAAGTAATTATATTGCGGCTTCTCTGTTTTCCGATGGTGTATCATCTTTGCTTGTTGCAGGAGACAGAATATTCGATAAAATGTTCAAGGGATCTAAACAAAAAGTTAAAATCTCAGATACACTTGCAAAACTTTACCACAGTTCGCTTAATGTGATGGGATGGGAATTTCTTGATGACGGTTTTAAAGTTATATTCTCAAAAGACATCCCCGATATTATATCAACAAAAGTAAAAGTTGATATAATTGATTTCTTAAATAAACATAATTTATCGTTTACAGATATAGATGATTTCATCGCGCATCCCGGTGGAGCAAAAATTATAGATTCCTACAGAGACTCATTTGATGTATCAGAAGAAAAACTTAATAACACAAGAACAGTCCTTAAGAATTACGGTAATATGTCCAGTGCTTCTGTAATCTATGTACTGAATGAATTCTTCAGGAATGGTTTTACTCCAGGCAACGGCTTAATGCTTGCAGTCGGACCCGGATTTTCATCTGAGGTTGTACTACTTGATATTTCTTAACAAACATTATTACAAATTTTTATCGATTATTCGGATTCTAATATTTTTCATCCTTTTGATAATCTTCATATAGCGTCATAATCAATGAAAATATTAACAAAGACGTGAACAAAATTATCTTAAACAGGTTTTAGAACATCTCAAAGAAAAGCAGAATAAGGTAAATTAATAAAATATAAGGAATACTTTTATATACAATATGATTAGATTTTACAATCAGAGATGCTGTTACAAAACTATTATTGAAACAGCAACATATATAAACATAAAAGTAATCCCTTATAAATTATCTTATATTTCAGCTATCATATAAATGATATCATTATTTTAATAACACCATTTTCATATTTTTAACATAATCCCCTGCCTGAATCCTGCAGAAGTAAACACCACTCGGATAATTTGAAGCATTCCACTTTGCTTTGTATGAACCCGCATCAAGTTTTTCGTTTACAAGAGTTTCTATTTCCCTTCCAAGCATATCATACACTGAAAGTCTTACCATACTGTTTTTTGATACATCAAATTTAATTTGTGTTTCCGGATTAAACGGATTAGGATAATTCTGATAAAGATTATATGAGCTAGGTATTCCTTTACCATTTTCTTCAACTCCGGACTGATAGAGTTCAATAAAATTACCAGGGGTCATATCTTTGCCGATAAATCCTGAGAAATTGGGAGCATACCTTCTGACTCTGAAAACCATATTCATGTATTCATTTAAGTGTGCTGGGTCGTGCGGAATAGAATCATTCCAATGCAAAGGACCGTTATTAGTAACAGGACAAACATATTTCCAAACAACCGTTCCAGCAGTTGTTACTTCGATAAATGAACCTGTTGTTCCAACGCAAATCAAAGTATTTCCGTTTGGCTGGCGATGAGCACCTGATATATCACCCGCATACATCGATGACGGAGGAGTTGCAGTATAAGTCCAGCTTAAAGCAGCAGGACCAAAAGCACTATTAGGTGCGCGATAATAAAACCCTAAACTATCTACGGGTGGAATGAATTCGTCTATCGATGAAAAATTTCTGTTTACTCCGTTATCAAAACATAACATACGTCCACCCCCGGGACTTGCAGAATCAATCCATTGTACATCGTGCTGCTCAAACAATTTCTGATTGCTTGCATTACCAATTTTATAACAGGCAGGATTTCCCCATCTGTACAGAAGATCACCGCCCTTGCCGTATCTGCCACCCGTATGACTTGCTGCCTGCTGTGTTGTTGTTGAATGATCGATAACCCAGGCCTCACTGTTTCCCCTTACACTGACAGTTATCTGGTCAAATTTTGCATTATAGTCAATCGCATTCATGTGATTCCAGAATGAAGGTAATTGACGTCCATCTCCGTCGCAGTCAACAAGTTCTGGATGAGAAGCAACTACTCCATAGTTTAATTTCGTCGCATCAAAATCCTGTATCAAATGGTCCCAAACATGCCAAGCCCATACAACCGTTCCGCCTGATGGATATGTAGGCTGAATTTCAACAATATAATCAGGAACCATATAACCAAGGTTGCGGAAATCGGGCTGGAACTTACTCGTATCAAATCCCGCCGCTATAGTTTGTGCAATAGATTTTTTCTCAATTACAAGCATCAGAATATTTCCGTTCGGTAACATTTTTATATCATGATGCTGCATGTACGTTGGAGTCGAGAAATTAAAAGACCAGAGCAATGTATCTCCCCAATTGTAAAGCTCAACTCTTCCGCCTTCACCGCCGCCTGCTGTAATGGAATCATTATGTAATGAGCATGCCCTTAACAAATTTCCATTAGGAAGGAGATACGCCCAGCCACCGGGAGTGTAAGTACTGTGTGTCCAGGAATGAATTAACTTTCCTGCATTATTAATCAAATATGTATTCTTGTACATTTTTGGAGCAAACAATACATAACCGGGGGCTGTATTCACAGTATCATTCATAAACAATCCAACTGTACGGGTCTGTGCAGAGACAGTAACTGACATTATTGTTAATATCAGTGTACAAATGATAGCGACGAAATTCTTTTTATTCATATAAGTAATTATTTTATTAAAATCATTTTGGTTGTTTCAAATTGAGTATCAGTACTAATCCTGCAGAAATATATTCCACTCGGATAGTTTGAAGCATTCCAGTTAATCCTGTATGTTCCCGGATTTTGTTTTTCATTAACAAGCGTTTCTATTTCTCTTCCTGAGATATCAAATATTGTAAGTTTCACAAAACTGCTTTTCGGCAAATCGTATTTGATATTAGTTACAGGATTAAACGGATTCGGATAGTTCTGGTATAAAGTTAACTTACCCGGTAACTCATTGTATTCGCCCTCAACACCCGTATGATAAAGTTCAATAAAATTTCCAGGGGTTAAATCTTTACCAATAAGTCCGGGATAAGTAGGAGCATATCTGTGGACTTTAAAAACATAATTGCCGTAAGTTCCCGTATTCTGAGGGTCTGATGGAATGCTGTCATTATAATATAATGGACCTGTATTTATTACAGGATTAACATATTTCCAGACTATTTGTCCTGATGTTGTAACTTCAAAAAGAATACCGTTAACACCACTGGTTATAAGCGTGTTTCCATTCGGCAGACGCTGAGAGCCTGAGATTGTTGCACTGAAGAATGAAACAGGAGGTGTTGCAGTATAAGTCCATACCAGACTTGTCGGGCCGAATGCAGTACCGGGGGCTCTGTAATAAAACCCAAGACTGTCGACCGGTGGAGCGAATTGATCGGAGGACGAATAATTTCGCCCGATACCATTATTAAAGGCCATCATATTTCCTGCACCCTGTAACCCAGGCTCAACCCATTCTGCATCGTGCTGCTGGTAAAGCATTCTGTTTGCTGCAGTTCCCAATTTATAGCAAACAGGATTTCCCCATCTGTAAAGAAGGTCTCCACCTTTTCCATATCTGCCGCCTGAATGACCTGCAGCTTCTGTAGTTGTTGTTGAATGGTCTATTATCCATATTTCACTGTTACTTCTGCAACTGACAATTATCTGGTCTAAAGCTGCGTTATAATTTATTGCATTAAGATGATTCCAGAAACTCTTCAAACGGTCACCTGCTCCGTCAGCATCGATAAGTTCAGGATGGTTTGCAACAATGCCGTAATTTAATTTAGTAGAATCAAAATCCTGAATCAGGTGGTCCCATACGTGCCACTGCCATACTATTATTCCTCCCATCGGATATGTTGGCTGAACTTCAATAATATAATCGGGAAGTAAATAACCATTCGTAAATACTTCAGGAAGAAACTTACTCGTATCAAAACCTGAAGCCATAGTCTGAGCTATGGTTTTCTTTTCAATTGCGAGGATAAGAACATTTCCATTGGGAAGATACTTAACGTCATGATGTGAAATATACATATTGGTATTGTAATCAAATGTCCAGAGAAGAGTATCGTTCCAGCTGTATTCTTCTACCCTGCCACCCTCGCCGCCAGCGAGAGATCCAGCAACTTTGCAGGACCTTAACAGATGACCATTTGGAAGTAAATAAGCAGAATTACCAGGAGAGTACGCACTGTTTGACCACTTATGAACCAAACGTCCTTCATTATTGATTAAATAAGTGGATGTATATTTATTAGGTGCAAGCAGCGTATATCCTTTGTATGTATTCGCAGTATCGTTAAGGAACAGACCAACGGTACGGTTTTGAGAAAATAACTGTATTGGTAAAGCCAGAGCAATAAGAATACAAATGACCACTTTAAAATTTTTACTAAACATAATTCCTCCGTTTTATAGTTTAATATGTATTACTTTAGTAATACTATTTTAATCTTTGATTGCATTTCGCCAGACTTCAGGACACAGAAATAAACTCCGCTGTTTAATCCCGAAGCATTGAACTGATACGAATAAGTGCCCGTATTCAGTGTCTCATTTATTAAATCTGCAACTTCCTGACCTAAAGCATTATACACTTTCAACGTTACAAAATCTCTTTTTGATAATGAGAATGAAATCTTTGTACTTGGATTAAAAGGATTTGGATAATTCTGATTCAGTTTAAACCCGTTCGGTATTTCATTTTCTTCAATGACACCCACCGAAGAATACACATACCTTGCTACACGAAAACCTATATGGAACAATGAATTCCCCGGCCCTCTGTAATAAAACGGGTCACGGTTTGATACCCTTGACCACCCTAAATCACCGCTCCACCAGTTCCCTCCGCGCATATTCCTGCATGGTTTTCCATCAGGCATCAGCGTTGCAGAGTCAAGCAATGGTCCTTTTGGATTTCTGTAAGGGCTTGATCTGTAATAATTTGTCTGATACCAGTCATTTAAATACTGCCATACATTTCCGCACATATCATAAAGACCAAAACCATTTATTCCGTTCGATGTCTGATATGATGTCGCAGTTCCCGGCCAGTTATAAGTTGACTTCAGTTTTAACTGTCCATCATAAAAACCGACAGGAGTTGTGTTAGGTGTATCCGCAACCACTTCATATGGATCACCTGATGTCGGCCAATTCGCCCTGTTAAAATATGATAATGAATCATTACCCCAGGGAAAGATATAATATGGATTATACTGTCCGCCTCTTCCTGCATATTCCCATTCAGCCTCAGTCGGCAAACGAATTCCGTTTTTAGTGAAATCACAATTCCAGTTTGAAAGATTATAACACACCTGAAGACTAAGCTGCTGGCTCAGCCAGTTGCAGTAAGCAACTGCACCATACCACATTACATACACAGCAGGATGATTCGCTCTGTTATCTGCGATTGAAAAAGTCCCGCTACTGTAACTTATACTGCTGCTAGTTGTAAATTGACGTGTGAAGAAATAAACATTTGTATCTCCCAATGCATAAACCCTGTTATTACGTACTTCAATCAATCCAAGTGATTTTGCTGAGTTCAGATAACCACAGTATTGCTGATTTGTGATTAGATACGTTCCGACATAAATAGAATCTATATGAACCAAATGTAACGGCAGTTCGTCAGTTGGATGTCCCGGATCTATATATCCAAAATGGTCTCCCATCATATAATCCCCTGCCGGTACTAAGGTAAGACTTGGCAGTGTCAATGGATTATTTGTCTGAGCAGTCAACGCTGAGCATGACAAACATAAAACAACAATCAATATCTTTATTTTATCGTAAAACAATTTATTCTCCTGCATATTTATTTTAAGTATATCATTTTCATTGTCTTTGAAAATCTATCTGTGGTAACCCTGTAATAATAAATTCCGCTTGATAAACCTAACCTGTCAGCATTAAACAAAACATTGTATGTTCCTGAATTCTGATATTCGTTAACAAGAGTACTTATTTCCCTGCCGAGTAAATCATAAACTTTCAGCTGCACATTAGTCCTATTTTCAATCGAGTATTTTATTCTGGTTTCAGGATTAAATGGATTCGGATAATTTTGATTTAATGAAAACTTTTCAGGTGTTGAACTTATCTGATTTATGCTTACAACAGAGCCCGATGTATCAATCGTATAAGAATAACTAACATCTCCGTTATGCCTCGTAGCATTTTCCTCACTCGGAAGATAGGTTCTTATGTATTCAACTTTCGCACTTGTGTTTGAAACTGTAACTGATAAATAACCACGGCTTGGAATAAAGACACCATTTAAATATCCATAAGTTGTATTCGACATTGTGGTATAGCTCTTTGACGAAGGTTGTGGTACTTCCTGATATATAACTCCGTCTTTCATCTGGAAACCAAAGAAATGGTCGTGTCCGTGGAAAAATGTTGCTTTGTTTTCAACCATTAAAGTATGAAGCGGTTTCTGCCACCCCGGACGATATGTACCAAAGCCCCAAGTTGAATCCAGATTATAACCACCGTTTTCAAAGAACGACGCAACCTCAGTTCCTCCGCGTGCATCAGTTCCGTTTCCGCCTACAAGATTATGACAAAATACAAACTTGAATTTAGCAGTGCTTGTAGTCAGAACTTTCTTAAACCAGTTATACTGTGCTGCACCCAAAGTCCATCCCCAACCGGGTTTGCTCTTCGTGTACCAGTAAGGGTCAAGTACTACAATGAGTGCATTTCCCCACTGAAAGGAATAATAATTCTGTCGAAGGCCTACATAGTTTTCAGGTATTGTATCACCAGAATAATAAGAATTAGGTTCAGGATTCGGATAATATGTTTTACGCATATTAGTAGTTACTACCGGAAGACAAGTTGAAGTACTGTCATTCAGCCAGCCTAACTCACCTTCGTGATTACCAAGAACAAGATACAGAGGAATTGAATGACATATTAAATCGAAGTAAGACCTTAAAAGCAAATGACGGTCTCTGATAGTTACAGGTGTTTTCACGAGTAACTTTTCTGACATAAATGTATCGCCTAAATCAACAAGAAAGTCAGGTTTCTTTGCTGCAATATTCTGAAGTGTTAATGCATAAACCGCAGGGTTTGAATTTGTATCAAGATGCGGGTCAGCTTCAATAGCAAAAGTATAAGTGCTTCCCGAAGGTCTTGGTGTTCTGAAACTATGAATACTTCTTGTTATGTATGCAGAAGCGCCTGTTTCGCGGTATTTCATCCTGTAATAATACTTTGTGTTTGCATTCAGGTTTGTAAGAGTGAATACTGAAGGAATACTGTCAAGACAACTTTGCATGCTAGTCTGGTTAGGATAATTTATTGAATCCGTACCATACTCATAATACATATCCACATTCTTATTCGCACAAGCATTTATTGTTATAGCATTCAAAGTCGGCCTTCCAAGAAGTTCCTGACAAAAGAAAGTAGAATCAGTTGTAACTTTTAAATTAGTTATCAAGACATCATCATCCAAATCCTGATATTTTGCAGGGACAAGGAATAACAATGTTACAAGCACTATAAAATAATTTTTCATTTATATTTAATTTTTGTTTTAATTAAAATCTCATTTCAGCAGAATCATCTTCTTTGTTCCACTGAAATTATCAGTTTCCAGCTTATAAAAATATGTGCCACTCGGGTATTTTGAAGCATTAAAGTTAACTTCATAAGTTCCCGTTCCAAGCTTCTCGTTAACAAGAGTTTCAATCTCACGTCCCGAAACATCAAGAATGGTAAGATTTACAAAACTATTTTTTACCAGATCAAACTTAATATTTGTTGTTGGGTTAAAAGGGTTTGGATAATTCTGCTTTAATGAATAAGTAGAAGGAACCGTTTCGGATATTTGTTTTATTCCTATTGCTTCTGTATAAGTTCTGCGCCAGGCTGACCTGCCATATGTACCCGCAAATACATAGTTGTTTGCAATCAATAATGAACCGATATCCGGAGCAGGTGCAAAACCCTGATTTTTGTCAAGCCAGCTTGTTCCATTATTAGTTGTCAGAAATACTCCGTTAAGCTCTGTTCCTGCAAACAGATTTGTTCCATTCACACAAAGTGCGTAAACAGTTTGATTGTTCATTGCCGTCTGCGACCATGTAGAACCATTGTTAGTTGAAAGATAAATTCCACCTGTCTGTATTCCTGCAAATAGGTTAGTGCCAATCATAGCAAGTGACCATACAGTAATTGTATTCAAAGAAGACTGTGTCCAGGTCGCACCATTATTTGTTGATACATAAACACCGTTATTATTCGTACCTGCATAAACATTATTACCGCTGACAGTAATCGACCAAATGGTTCTTGTATACAATGATGTTTGTGTCCAGTTCAAACCGTTATTGGTTGATATATAAACTCCGTTTTGCCATGTGCCTGCAAACACTGTATTACCGTTTGCAGCAAGACATTCTACTGACATACCGACAAAACCGTTCTGAGTCCAGCTAATTCCGTTATTGGAAGACACAAATAATCCCGTACTGTCTGTTCCTGCATATACATAGTTTCCGCTTGATGCGAGACAGTATACGCTTTGAGTATTCAAAGCAGTTTGTATCCAGTTTGAACCGTTATCCGCAGAACGATAAACGCCGCTACCCCAGGTACCCGCAACAATGTTTGTTCCGCTGGCAGTAAGTGCATAGACATCCTGAATGTTTCCCATTCCGCTGGACATTTGTGTCCATTGTGCCGAGCAATTTTCAGTTTTTAGCATAACACCTGAAAACAGTGTAAATAAGATTACCAAATAAAGTTTGTAATGCATTTTTTTCATTCCTGGTTATTCATTTTAAATTCTTAATATATATTATCTCAATATTATTAATATTAGACGCTTTTTATTAACATTTCTGGCACAATTACTAATTATTCTAAATTAATTTCGGGTAATACAATGTCCAACTTAATTTTTCGAATCTCGGCTTGAGCATAATTATTTTTGTTACCTGAATAAATAATCCGTGTTTTCAATTTCAGGAATATCAACAGGGTCAGAGAATAAGTATGTGCCTTTTGGAATTACATCAAGACCTCTTATCTCAGTCAGCTTATCCTTTTGTTTTTGTGTCAAAGACTTGTATATTTTAGCAAAACACATTGCATAGTTGTAAGATAGCTCACCGTCAAGTTCGCCATATCTTTTAATTAAAGCAAAGACTTTAACTTTATCCGGAATTTCGTTCTCAAGAGTTTCTCTTAATTCTGTCGACACATCTGTTCTCACTTGTACTATTTCTTTCATTAATGGTTCCTGGGACTTAATAACCTGTTTCAATAAGTCTGCCTGTTCAGATGTTAATGCTTCCAGAAAATCTCTTCCTTTATCACCTGTAAGAGATGTACTTATACTGTAATCACGGTTACCCATTGCAGGATAATCTTTCAGGAAAAAGCCTCCAAAATATGTGCCGTGGCGTTCAGGACAGAAATAAACATCCGATTTCACAGAGCCCGCATACCAGCTGAACAACTCGCTTGCATAAGTCATCAAGCATACATGTGCCCGGTGAGACATACTTCGTTTATCAAGATTTTCAGGTAAGTCAGGCCATGTTGAGGAATTACTGAAATTAAGTTTAGAAAGATATGTTTTTTGGTTTTCATAAAAATTGGCTGTTATTTTTCCGGTTACTACTGCTCTGTCATAACTCAATTCTGCATCAAGTTCATAAATCTTTGAACATAATTTTATAACTTCTTCTTTTGATAGTTCAGTTTTCCCTTTTGGAATTTCTCCTTCAAGCTGCCTTCGGAATGCTTTTATCAATACCATACGCTTATAAGCAAAGCTATCATAAACGGGTGCCTGTATTTCGGCTAAATCTTTAAACAGCTGAAGCTGCTCCGGAGTTAATATTTTAATGACATTGCATGCAATCTTAGTCAGAAAATCTGTATTGTGTCCCTTTTCGTTCTTATCATTATCGCGCATATACTGGAATCCGAAAAAATCAGCCACTTTTCCCGGAGGAAAAAAACAATCCGCTCCAAACGATCCTGTTATAAATGCAAGTCCGTTAAACGCAACAGTATGAAGTTGAGCTCTATCTGATGTTGCCTGTTCTATATTATATTGCTTATCTTTTTTAGGTTTATCATCTTTCGATTTTTGTTTATCGTCCTGGGCAATAATTACTGATTGACAAGATACTATAATTATAATTAGAATTATTAGCAATTTAATGTGTGCTCTCATAAAATCAACTTTAATTATTTTAAAAGAATCATTCTTATTGTTTTTGAGAATTCCCCTGAGTGTAATCTGCAGAAATAAATACCACTTGGATATTCTGAAGCATCAAACATCTCTTCATATATACCTGCAGATTTCTTTTCATCCTCGAGTATTTTTATCTCATGACCGAGGGCATCGTATACAGTCAGTTTTACGTATCCTGCTGAAGGTATTTCATAACGTATCTTCGTTGACGGGTTAAACGGGTTAGGATAATTCTGCTCTAACCTGTATGATTCAGGTAATTCGTTTCCTTCTTCATTCACAAATGTATTCGGGCTAATTGTGTATGAGTATATTACAGCCCTGTTATGATGTGTTGAATTTGTGTCATATGGTTCATAAGCAGAAATATAATCAACTCTCGCCAGATCCGGACCTATGCTTAATCTTATATGACCAGTACCACTGAATTTATTTACTCCTTTATAAGCATCTGAATTTGCAAGCCATCCAATTTCGTATGTCGAATCACTTGGCATTCCGATTTCCTGATAAATAAGACCGTCACGCTGTTCTGTTGCAAAAAGATGGTCGTGTCCCTGAAAGAATACCTGAACATGGTTTTGCACCATTAACTGATGAACAGGTGCGGCCCATCCTGGACGGCGTGCTGTAAATCCCCAGGCCGTTCCGTTATTTTCATAACCTCCCCACTCAAAATATTTGACAAGAGTATCACCTCCTCTGCCATATCCCCTAACGTGATGACCGAATACAAACTTATACTTAGCATTGCTATTCTCAAGAGTCTGTTTAAACCAGTTATATTGTTGTGCTCCAAGCGTCCAGTCCCATAACCCTGGTGTTTCGCTAGCAGTACAATATCGGTAAACATCAAGCACTACAAACAAGGCATCACCCCATTCCCAGGCATAATAATTCTGTGGAAGTCCGATACCGTATACTTCAGAAGTATTATTACCGGAATAAAAACCCCCGGGTTCAGGAAGCGAATAATAATATTTTCTTGCAAGTGTTCCCCATACTGCAATATTATTCGGCGGTGTCTGAAGCAGCCAGTAGCCACTCTCTCCTTCGTGATTTCCGAGCGTAAAGAAAAAAGGTGAGGAATGACCAACCATCCCTATGTACGGCAGATAGTTTAAATGCAAAGCCATCATTTGTTCCTGAGTTATTGCAGGCGGATTTCTGTCATCTCCGAAAGTATCTCCCATTTCCATATCAAAGTCAGGATTATCACTTGTTATATTATTCATAGTGACCCTCATCATAGATGCCACTCCCTTTTTATCGTATAAATGTGAATCCCCATGAAGAGTTACGACATAATTACTTCCTTTAGCTCTTTGCGTCATAAATTTACATTGCTCACCTATTGTAAATTGCTGTTCTATCGGGTCTTTGTACCTTATCCTGTAATAGTACCTGGTGTTTGGTAATAGATTAAATACATCAACTTTTACCGGTACATTAGGAGATGATGTAACAATTGATGTCTGGTTTGTATATGTATAGGATGTAGTTCCATATTCATAATATATTTGCAATACTTTCTTTGGAACTATTCTTATGGTAATTGAATTATCAGTCGGACAACTGAGTATTTGATTTGATACAAATGAATTAGTGTCAATGGTTAATGCAGATGCACATTTAGTCACTAAAGATATTATGCTTATTGCTATAAATATTATTATATATGCTCTTTTTGTTTCCATTAAAAACCTGTTTGTCTGTTTCTTATTTAGACGACAGATTTTCAATGTTCTGGCACATTTAAAAACTTTATTTCTTCTTACGCTGTTTATTTTCTCTTAGATAATCCCGAATCTCTTTTATTAACACTTCAAATTTTTCCTGCTGTTCGGCAGTACAGACTGCTTTCATTTCTTTTGCCTGTTCATAACGGAGAAGTTCGACTTTGTATTCATTATCTGCAATCTTTCTTGCTAAAGATTTTATAACTTCCTCGTCAGGATTCTTTTTGAAAGCTTCCTCATTCAGCGAATCCCTCTCTTTGTTAAGAACTTCTCTGACTGCCCTTTCTTTATCGGGAAAATCTGAACGGATTTTCTTAAATTCATCTGACTGTTTTTCAGTAAGCTTTAATTCTCTTTCAAGTATACTTAATACATCACGATTATCATTTGATTTATTATTATCGGGACGTTCTTGCTGAGGTGGTTTATGAAATATATCTTTTCCGAAAAATATACCCAGAGAAAATATATTTAATACTGCTAAAAGTATGACTATCCTAAATAACAATTTCTTTTGCGTAAATATATCCATAGTTTAATTGTTATTTGAATTAATCAAAAGTTCTTTTGAGATAACCTGTAAATCCATATTCCTTTGCTGTGAATCCTCAGCATTATCCATCAAAGATTTTATTAAGAAACCGAGGTTAATAACAACAATAAATGTTATAATCACGGCAATTCCAAGCGGCGAATACCTTTTATTCTTGTTTGGCTTTGCGGAATTGAGTCTGTTCATTAGAGAGTTGTTCCATTCTGCTGATGGTTGAATACTCTCTATTGATTCATACTCATTGAGCTTTTGCATTAAACTCTCATCTTTTGTTTGTGCTTTCATACTCTGTATTTAATTTAGACGATTAAAATTTTAATTTCTGGCATTATTATTTCAATATTACTTTTTAAGAATATTTTCCAGTTCTTGTGTTACACTCTTTTTGGCTCTGTAAACTAATGATTCTACTGCAATTGTGGTAACATTCATTATTGCTGCTATTTCAGTATTTGTGTATCCGTCAATCTTGCTTAAAGTAAATGCTACCCTTTGATTATCGGGCAATATGTTCAGCGCGTCCATTACTTCTTTAAGTTTCTCACTCTCCATAATAGACTTGTCAGGCATTGTACCTCCCCCAAGCCAGTTTGCTATGTCATCAAGATGAAGTACTTTTCCGAACGAGGATAATCGCTTTTTGCGGTTGCGTTTCTTAATTTCATCAAGACTTTTTGTTACAGCTATACGATAAATCCATGTTGATAACTTTGAATCTCCTCTGAATGATTTTATAGATTGGTAAATTTCCACAAACACTTCCTGAGATACATCCTCGGCATCTTCTCTATCAAGAAGAAATCTGAAACACGTATTCAGAACTATGTTTGAATATTCCTGAACTAAATCATTAAAGGCAGATTTATCTCCCGACTTTAGTTTTAATAATAACTTACCTTCTTCCATCAGGCAGAAATTATTATTGATTTAACTTTCACTTCTTATAATATATTTTTATGTTTGTTATCTTTATATAATAAATGTTTAACCATTAATTTATTATGAGGTTAAACTATTTCTATGTTTGTGTTGTCATATAATTTAATATATAAAACTTAATTGATATTTAATTGATAAAAAATATTGCAGTGTTCTTTGGGATGTGCTTTCTTGCCGTAAGTGTTTATGCACAGGATATAGATATCAAAAACACTGAATCAGATACGAATGAATACCATCCTAAGATTGATGGATATTTTAAGAAATCTAATGTCTTATTACCAATATCAGAAGTTGTAGGTATCAATTTGGGATTGTGTGCTTTCAACAATTATGTTTCAAAAGAACCATTCGCTAAAATATCTTTTAGTTCTATAGCTAATAATTTCAAGACAGGCTTCGTATGGGATAACGATTTCTTCGTAACGAATCAATTTGCTCACCCATACCACGGAAGTCTTTACTTTAACTCTGCGAGAAGCAACGGATACACATTCTGGGAATCAGTCCCTTTCACTTTCGGAGGAAGCCTTATGTGGGAAACTATGATGGAAACTGACCCACCGCAAACAAATGATTTGATTAATACTACACTTGGCGGAGTTATGCTTGGAGAAATATCTCACAGATTGTCCTCTTTGGTTCTTGATGAAAGTACTTATGGATTTGACAGAGTAACCCGTGAGATTTTAGCAACGATGATAGACATCCCAAGAGGTTTCAATCGATTATTAAGAGGTGATGTAAACAGGCATACTAAAAGAAACGTAAACGAAGTATTTCCAATCAGCAGCAGATTCAGTTTAGGGTATGCAAATATGGACCGGAAAAAGAAATACGATATAAACAAAGATAATGCACTTGCTGAGCTCGTTTTTATCTATAAAAAGGATTTAAATAGTGAATCTTTTAAGCCCTTTGAGATTTTCAGATTAAAACTCGGGATTGATGCACGCACAGGCGAGGAACCTTCTTCCTGGGTGGATATTTATGGTATCTTGTACGGAAAGAATCTTGCACGCATAAAAGATAAAGCATTAATTTTAGGAGTGTTTCAGGACTTTGATTTTTTCAACAATTCAATCTATAAACTTGGTGCTCAGAGCGCAGGGCTTGGATTAATTGTTAATGTACCCTTAAATAAACATATAAACTTTTCTGCAAACGTTCACAACAATTTTATCGCACTCGCCGCCTTAAATTCTATTTACAGAGGCGGAGAAAACAGGGATTATGATTTTCTTATGGGAGATAAAATTCTCACAGAAGCTATTTTAGATATGGGGCCAGTCAATCTGCAGCTGGAATACAAACTTTACCTGATGAAGACTATAAATGGAATCGACGGCAACCATACTATGGGATTTCTCAACCCGAAACTCTTCCTTAAAGTTTATAAAGGTCTTGGTGCCGGCGCAGAATTCATCTACTACCACAGACACAGCGTTTACAAGAAAATCGAAGTCAATAACCTCGACTTAACTGAACACAGGTTCTATCTGTCATACTGGTTCTAAAATACTTAATTCGAAGTAACCTTCGGGCAATAATCGCAAGATCCTGAGACTAATTTAAGAACCAGAGAAACTTAAGGAGGTTCCAATGTAATAAAATTATAGTTAGAGCCAAAAATGTATCTGCAGTATTTAAACTAACTTTATTCCAAGATTGTCTAAATATCAGGAAAGAACATTAAGAACACGGGAACAGAATAAATATTTATAAAGTATAAATAGCAGAAACAGAAACTTAAAATATTAAAGATTATGAAAAAGACATTTACTACATTAGCAGCTATCGTAATAATGATAGTAATAAACGGATGCCAGCAGTTTATGTACACTCCATCTCACAACGTGGAAGTATATAACAACAACGATGCGAAATATTTGACGAGCTTTTATCACAGAGATTACAGTTACGGCGAAGATGTCTGGAGCAAAGATCATCTTTTTAATGATTTGGATCCGCAGGAATCTTACAATATCATACTGGACGAAGGAACTTATGACTTTAAGTTTGTACTTGAAGATGATTATTACTCTTATACAATGTATCAAAATAACGTTTATGTTAACTCTGATTTAACATTAGATGTGTGCTATGACTGTCTTAAGAAAATGGATAAAGACAAAGTTGTGAAGGTACCGAAGAAAAGTGTAATTACTAAAAACGATTAATCTTATTTAATTTCATATACCCTCAAAACACTTGTGTCTTTGAGGGTTTTTTTATTCACTATATCTGAAAACAATTCTGAAAGCTTCTCCTTATTAAGGTGTGCAGGGTCAAAGAACATATCTCTTGAGTTAGTCAAAGGGTTTGAAAAGTCGAGGTCATAAGTAGTGGTTATTTTTGATAAATCACTCACGAATGTTTCCTTCTGAGATTTAAGATTATTATTATCAATAAGGTTCTGCATATCAACAACCGTAGGCGGTATAACAAAGTATAGGTTTATTGAATTCTTATCGCAATACTTTTTCATTTCTTTCAACTGGACAAGATACTCTTTTGGGTATGAATAATTCTTATAATACCTTTGTTCAGTTACAGATAATACATTGTCCCATAAATACTTTCTCTCCTCAGCGCTTTTCTGCGTATAAATTCCGGCAGGAGTATATTTCCTTTTCAAACAATTCAATGAAGCCTTTAAAACATTAAGGTTAGACACGTATAAAAGTGGATCATTAATGATAGTTTCAGAAGATTTAACAAGGTCATTACGCTGTGTAACAAAGAAGTTATTGAAATTAACGGAGAGATAAACGTTTTTAAGTTTACACTTAGAATTTGCAAACCAGAATCCACTTATCATATCCTTTATCATTCCGTCAAATATATAAAGTTCAGAGAACCGTAAACCTGTCTGACTTTCTATAAGTTTAATATCTTTACCCGCAAAACGCGAATCACTTATTGTAATATTTTCACCGGGATGATGACTATACTCAATCAGGTTAAAGAGGGCCGGGTTTTCTACGTTAGCAACGGCATATTTGTTTTCATAAGATATGAAACCTGATACACCGAAATAATTAAAAGGGTCAACAAGTAAGACGAAAACCAAATAGAGAACTACAGGCAGCAAAAACAGTAATATTTTAAGTGATAATTTCTTCATCAAAACTGCTGATAAATAAAGTTTTGGATATTATTTAGCGAACCGAAAAACATGAGTGCAAATATCAGTATATAATAAAAAGCCCATCTCTTAAACTTAGATGCGTTTGACAGAAGAATTAATACTCCATATTTTGAGTCTATATAATCATAAACAAATATTGCGATTACAGAGACGAATATTACAGCCATGTCCAGCCTTGATATTCCTATCAGATACAAATACCTCTTTAACGAAATTACGCTAAACAAACTAATGTGCCAGCCTGCGAACAATCCCTTAAATATATTCTCGGCAATGCTGAATGTATCTGCACGAAATAATACCCAAAGAAGGGTTATAATTGCAAAAGTATAGACTATACGTATAGTTTTTAAGAACGATTTATTGATGTTAAGATGTTTCACTATTCCGGCCCTCGGCTTTTTAGTCAGGAACGACATTGCAAGCAGCACTCCATGCAACAGACCCCATATCATAAAAGTCCAGCCCGTACCATGCCAAACTCCTACCAGTGTCATAGCCAAAAGAATTGAAACAACATAAGTAATATGCTGAGGATTAAATGTATGCTTCTTTTGATAATTGAAAAGTTTTGTAATCTTATAAGCTATAGGAAGGAAAACATAATCACGTATCCATAGTGACAAAGTTATATGCCAGCGGCTCCAGAAATCTTTTATTGATGTTGAGAAATATGGTTGCCTGAAGTTTGGTGACAATTCAATCCCCAGTGTTTTTGAAAGTCCAATTGCCATATTTGTATAACCCATAAAGTCAGCATAGATCTGGACTGACAACAATATAATCCCTGCAAGTATAAACAGTCCCGGAAATTTATCAGGATTATAAAATACAGCATCAGGAATGCGTTTCACACTATCTGCAATTATAAACTTCTGAAACATACCAATTGCAACCAGCTTCATTCCGTCAGTCACATTTTTATAATCGAAAACAATATCGCCTTTTAGCTGACTGATTAATTTATTAGGTCTTTCAATAGGACCTGCTAAAAACTTCGGAAAATATATTAAATAGTTAAAGAAATTTATAAAATTATTTTCAGGTATAATATTCTTTCTCCCGGCTTCTATTAAATAACTTAATGCCTGAAAAAGATAGAATGAAATACCTACAGGAAAGACAATATTAGTCATAATATCTGTATTCTTAAAAGACAGCAGACTATATTTTAATATGGCTGCATCGCCAATTGAATTGAAATACTTAAAGCCAATAAATGCTGCAAAGGATATCAGAATTCCTGTAAACAACATAAATGAATGATTCTTTTCATTTATATACCTGGCAAGGAAATAGAAGATTAATGACATCAGAAAAACTACTATTAAAGAAAGCAGGTTAAAGGAAAGAATAAATACAGAAGATGCTGCAAATATAAGATATTTTCTGTATTTGCTGCTTACCACATAATTAAGCAGAAAAACAGTAACAAAAAACAGCAAAAAATATATCGAATAAAAATCCATTGAATCAATTTATAAAAAATTAGTGAAAGATTATACAAAGTAAGTTATCATACATATATTCCCTGTAATAATATTAAATGAACTTTAGAGAAATGGATATTTATTACGGTAAATAAACAGTAAAGCAGTCATATTGCTCAAATTAGAAGTTATTACCCCTAATTCTCACCCTTTTCCCCTTTTTGCTTAGAAGTCAGTTTCGTAATTTCCATTTTCTTTTAGATTAAGGGAGTGTTTTTACGCAATTTTGTGTTATAAATATGACTTGGGGAAAGAGCATAATTTGCACATCGAAATGAAAGACCCCGCCTAAAAGAAGGAGAAAAATGTTTAAAGAAGAAAATTTAATTAATAATATGAATCAAATAAAGTCAGAGATTTCTAAAAACGGAAACTTAACTGCGGATTACAAAAACGAAGTAATTACAGACTATAAAATTGCTTATGAGAGCAGACAGGTAAGTCTTTTGGGAAGAAAAGAGACATTAATGGGAAGAGCCCAGTTTGGTATTTTTGGCGACGGAAAAGAAGTTGCCCAGATTGCATTGGCGAAGACTTTTCAGGATGGAGATTTTCGTTCAGGATATTACAGAGACCAGACTTTTGCTTTTTATACAGGAATGTCAGACAAGAGACACTTCTTTTATCAGTTGTACGGTGAAACTGATGTAACCAAAGAACATGCCTGCGGTGGTAGGTCAATGAATAATCACTTCGCCACAAGATTACTCGATGAAAACGGGAAATGGAAAAATCAGATGAAGATGAAGAATACTTCATCAGACATTGCACCTACAGCAGCACAAATGCACAGATTACTCGGACTTGCTTATGCATCAAAACTATACAGACATAATCCAGAACTTTCATACCTGAAAGAATTTTCGGTCAACGGTAATGAAGTAGCTTTCGGTACGATTGGTAATGCGAGTACTTCTGAAGGTGTGTTTTATGAAGCAATAAATGCGGCAGGTGTACTTATGGTACCGCTTGCTATGTCTATATGGGATGATGGTTTTGGTATTTCAGTGCCAAATATATATCAGATGACAAAATCTAATATCTCGGAAATTCTTGGAGGTTTTTCTTATGACGATGAAAAAGAGCAGGGATTTAAGATATACAGGGTTAACGGATGGGATTACGAAAATTTAGTAAAGACTTACAAAGAAGGTATTGCACTTGTGAGAGAGAAACACATTCCTGCAATATTTCATATTACTGAAGTAACACAGCCGCAGGGACATTCAACAAGCGGCTCACACGAAAGGTATAAGACTAAAGAAAGACTTCAATGGGAAAAAGATTTCGATTGTCTGGTGAGAATGAGGAAATGGATGATTGATAAAGGAATCAGTACTGATGTGGAGCTTAACAAGATAGAGGAAGTGATTAAAGCAGATGCAAAGAAAACACAACAGGAAGTATGGACAGATTATTGTGCACCGATTAAGAAAGAAAGAAATGAAGTTGTTAAATTAATATCAGCAGTTGCCGTTAAGAGCAAAGCAAAAGATACTATTGAAAGTCTTAATTTAACATTAACACGTTCAACTGAAATGGAACGTAAGGTTTCTGCATCGACAGCATTTGATGTTTTGGTAGCAACAAAGAATGAATCAACAACCGAGCGTGAGAAACTCAATATCTGGTACAATGATTATTTAAAAGAAAACGAAAAGAGATTTAATACATTCCTTCACAGTCAGTCGGATGAAAGTCCGCTACTCGTGAAAGAAGTTAAACCTGTTTATTCAGATAAGTCTCCAATGGTAGCAGGGAGAGAAGTACTTCTTGCTTTCTTCGATGAAGTGTTCAAACGCGACCCGAGAGTATTCGCAATAGGAGAAGACGTCGGACAACTCGGAGACGTGAATCAGGGAATGGCAGGACTACAGTCAAAATACGGAGACATCAGAGTAACCGATACAGGTATTCGTGAGCAGACCATTGTTGGTCAGGGAATTGGTGCAGCGTTAAGAGGATTAAGACCGATAGTTGAAGTTCAGTACCTCGATTATTTATTCTATGCTATACAGATATTAACTGATGACCTTGCTAATTTACATTACAGAACAGCAGGCGGACAAAAAGCGCCATTGATAATAAGAACAAGAGGCCACAGACTTGTCGGAATATTTCACTCAGGTTCACCGATGGGAACTATCATAAGCTGCTTACGCGGTATTCACATCTGTGTACCGAGAAACATGACACAGGCAGCAGGATTTTACAATACACTTTTGAAATCAGATGACCCGGGAATGGTTATTGAAAGACTGAATGCATACAGGTTTAAAGAAAAGTTACCTGATAACATTGCAGATATATGTTTGCCGCTTGGGTTACCTGAAGTATTAGAAGAAGGTAATGATATAACGGTGGTAACATACGGAGCAACCGTGGATATCGTTAAAGGTGCATCTGCAAAGCTTAAAGAACTTGGAATCAGTATTGAAGTAGTTGATGTACAGACATTATTACCTTTTGACAGATTCGGAATCATACTTAAATCTATACAAAAGACTAATCGTGTATTATTCGTTGATGAGGACGTACCTGGAGGGGCAACGGCTTTTATGATGCAACAGATAGTTGACGAACAGGGCGGTTATCAATATCTTGATTCAAAGCCACAGTGCTTAAGCGCAAAGGCTCACAGACCACCATACGGTGTTGACGGAGATTATTTCACAAAGCCAAGTGTAGAAGATGTTATTAAGACGGTGTATGAAATAATGAATGAGGCAAACCCGAAGGCATTTCCTAAATTCTATTAAAAATAAACTGCAGAGACGTTTTATAAACGTCTCTGCAGTATTTTATTTAGAATATAAAACTAAAAGCACTTGTAATAACAATCCAGAATATCCAAACACCATAAACTATTCCGTATGATTTACCTGATGATATTTTAGCTGCTTTTGAAAGTCCTGCAGCAACGGCAAAATAGTACCAAATAGATATCAGATCTATTTTAGTAAAAAACTCTGCCATTTTAACTCCAACCATACCTTCATTCAAAATCAAAGCCGGTGAAAGTGTTGAAACAGTTCCCATAACAATTGAGAGTACAAGACTTATAATAGAACCTATTGTTGTTATAACCAAAGGAAGCCCAACAACATTAAGCAGATTTCCAAAATCAACATCTGCCTTAAAAGCTTTTAGGGATAAAAGATAAACAAGGCTAAGAACAAACAGCATTAAAAAAGGCACCAAGACAACACCGCCATACCCCATTATCTGAAAAAATGTGCTCTTGGGATCCATAAATTTCTCGGCCTGCTCAGTTGCCTGTTTTGACTGTTCAGGAGACATCTTCCCGCTCTTTACCTGCTCATCCATTCTTTTCTCAAGTTGTGCTTTCTGCTTATCCATAATTCCTGACATTAGCTGTGCATCCCTGAAAAATATAAACGTTACAACTATTCCTATAACTATTGACAGCAAAACCGGAATTACCCAGTAATTCTTCTTCTTTGTGCTAACCATAGTTTCAAAAGTCTCTCCGGGACCCGTGAGAACTCCTGTAATAGCATCTGTTATAGATAGTTGTTCCAAAGGTTCTTCAACCGATGGATTTTGCTCTAATGGTTCTTGATTGTTTTCCATAATAATTTTTAATTATATAATCTGAATACGAAATTTTATGATATCAGTTTCAAAAAGATACTTACATAATTTAATCTTCTTTTAACAAATCTAAAAGATATTTATGTTTCTTATATCTGTGATTTAAAGATGCTTTCGAGGGAGACTTCATCAACTCACTAAAAAGAATCAAACGTGAATTCATCCTGGCAATAAACTTCAGCGAAACAAAGCTTAATTTACTTTTATGAAGTCTGAAAAAAATAATCATACTCGTAACAAACCTTCCGTACATCCACCAGTTATCCGGAACTGAGAAGCTCACACCACTTAAATGATGCACCTTCATCTTTGGAATAACTGCAAGTTTATATTTTTTATTATAACGGTAGCATAAATCGACATCCTCAAAGAACAATTCATAAGAAGTATCCATCATTCCGATTTCCATAAAAATACTATAAGTTGTAAAGAAGAATGCACAAGGTATTTGTTCAACAAACTGCATCTCATCAGACTCTGTATTGATATCCAGATTCATCAAATATTTATTTTGAAAGTATTTCTTTTTGTCGAAGAGTTTTGCAAAGACAGATATAAAGCAAATAAACCTCATGATAGTAGGATATCTCTGAAAATAACTGTACTGAAACTTGTTGTCTTCTCCTATAAGCAGAGGAGTTACTGCACCTATAGATTTATTACAGGAAATAACATTTATAAGTTTATCAAAAAGCGGTTCGGAGAATATTATATCAGGGTTCATAATCAGCAGATATTCTTTTTTAGTAGCACTCTTAACTCCGATATTGTTTGCTTCCGAAAAGCTGACTTTTTCTTTCAACCGAATGAACTTAACCGAGGGATACAAAGAAGAGAGTGAGTCAAGTTTCGATGAGTTAATTTCATCGGAACAATTATCTACAACAATGATTTCATACTCCATATTACCCTCAACCCTTTTTACAGATTCTAAAGATCTCTCAAGTATTTCAGAAGTATTATAGTTTACGATTATTACAGATACCATTTCAGATTCATACTAATTCTTAAAAAGGTTATACTTAAGTATATAATCTTCTACTTCCGGATCAACGAGATATTTTATTGACTTCCCCTCTTTTACACGGAACCGAATATCTGTTGAAGATATTTCCAGCATTGGAACGCTAGCGTATCTCGCCTTGCGCGAGAATTCGTCACTGACATCCTGAACAAGGAAGCCAGGCCTGTTCATAACTATTACTTCAGAGATAAGAAACAGTTTATGAGGATTCTTCCATTGAGGAAATTCAATAAGATTATCAATCCCAACAATCAGATATATTTTAATAAAGTCATCTTTGTACTGGTTGTACAGATCGATCAAAGTATCAACTGTGTAATTAGTAATACCCTGCCTGGCTTTACTAATTTCAATATCAGAAACCTCAAAGTGCGGATCTTTTTCGAATGCAAGACGAGCCATATTCAGACGATGCTCTGCATTAACAGCGGAAATATCATCCTTTAAAGGATGTTTTCCTGACGGGATAAAAATAACTTTATCAAGAGACAACTGTTCTCTTATGTTTTCTGCGAGTATCAAATGACCTACGTGCGGAGGATTAAAACTACCTCCGAAAATTCCATATCGTTTCATATTAATCTCTTTAATTTAATTATAGTTTCGATCTTCTGTTTTACTTCTTCAACGGTTATGCTTTTAATACATTCGAGCGTTTTCGTATGACATATAAATTTACTGTTAACCCACTTATCTGATTTTCTGTCAATAGCCGTTTCCGGTGTATAACAGGGTGAGCATATAATATTCTTCCAGATTGTTTCGTGAACTGCACCATTTGTATATTCATTTCGTGGAGCAATAAGTTCAGGGTCTGAAGGCCCGAATATAGAAACAGTGTTAACATTAAATGCAGATGCAATATGCAAAGGGCCTGTATCTCCGCTTACAAAAATATCGCAAACAGAAATCAGGTCCGCATCAACTGTATATTTTTTACAGATTGTATCTTTATTAATCTTTTCTGTACTTTCCTTTCCCTCTATCAGAATAATATCGAAATCAGGATAAGATTTTTTCAATTCTTCAGACAAAACAATATACTTATCAAGACTCCATCTTTTTATTTCCATATCCGTTCCAGGGTTAATCCCTCCGAATGGAAAAAGCCCAATAGTAATTTTATTACTAAGTTCATATTTACTCTTAATGGTTTTCTTATCTACCCTTTTTTCCAAAGACAGTTTCTTTATTGTATGAAGACCTTGCTTTTCCAATACAGATAAATATCTCATAGGTTCATAAGCATTCTTATCAAATTCAGTACCCAGATTGACGTATCTTGTCTCTTTAAATCCAAATATGTTTTTAATACCGGAGAATTTACCTATGTATCCAAATACATCATTCCGGTGTCCCAGGAAGACAGTGTCAAAATTTTTTGATTTAAGAAGTAAAATTAACTTAAGGAATGACTTAACTTTCGAGAAGAACTTACCTTTTTCATTCAATGAATATTCTATAACCTCATCAACATCTTTGAAGTAAGGGGCAATATCCCTAACCCATGGTGAACAAATAAGAGTAATTTTTGACTGAGGATAATTAAATTTAAAAGATGCTATAACAGGTGAAATAAATACCAGATCACCAAAGCAACAGAATTTCATAATCAGTATGTTCTCTACTCGTGATATTATCATTATACTTTTACACCTTTCAATATCAGTATAATTAAATTAAAAACTGCTTTATCAGGTTTAAGAATAAACTTCACCAGAAATCTGAAAAACAAATAAACCCTTAACATTATATACTGGGAATATCCGTTATTCAATTTATAATATATAAGCTGCGATTCCTTGGCATAATAATAAGTCTTAGATTTAAAATCTTCCTGAGTATTTTCTCCTTTATAATGAATAATCTCAGTACCGGGGAAATAGTAATTTTTATACCCTGCTAACTTATACTTCAGACACAAGTCGGAGTCTTCATAGTACAGAAAATACCTTTCGTTAAATCTCCCGGCTTTAATAAAATCTACTTTCTTTGTCAGCAAGGCTGCACCTGAAACCCAGTCAACCTCTGAAACAGTATTTAATTTCTCTTTCACTTTACCGGCTTCTACAGAAAATTTATCTTTATTTGAGAGTTCATTCTTTTTGTTCGCAATCTCTCCGCTAAAAGTATTATCAGCTCCAAAAGACAGCTGGAAACTCATATCCGGATAACAAAGACCAAGTCCTATAGCTCCGAACTTCAGGTTTTTGATTTCGTTAAACAAATCGCTGGACAGTTCTTTGGTTAACAAAGTATCAGGGTTCAGGAATAACAGAAATTCCCCTTTCGCAGATTCAACTCCTTTATTATTTGAAAAAGAATATCCCTTATTTTCACTTTGAATTAATTTAACATCTTCTAAACCTGAGATCTCCCCAGAATTATTGACAACTATAATCTCAAATTCACACAACAGAAACTTCCTCAAGGAAGCAATGCATCTATGAAGATATTTTTCCTGATTATAGTTAACTATGATTACTGATAAGAACATATTAATTACTTTCAAATACTTTAATGTTAACCAACTTTAAATAAGTTAATGATATTTTATTTAAAAAGACTTCTAATAAATTATCACCGTTAGCAATTTTCCCGCTTAGGATTTTTAAAACATCCTCTTCTTTTACCCTTTTAATCTTATTCATTTCTATTCTCCTGCTCTCAATCCACTCCGAATTCCGGATTATCCAGAAATATGCCTTAATAAGACCGATAAATGAATACTTTCTGAAAAATATTGAATAAGAAAACTTCAACAGTAAATTGTACAATAAATAGGGATAGTATTTTCTTCTGAAAGAATCTGAGAAGAAAATAAGGAAATTCAATATCCTGTTCCGCTCCTGATAATAAGTAACAAACCTGCTTTTATACTTCTTCATAGTAGCACCGCCTAAATGACGGACCACTGAATTGGCGTTATGAATGCTTCTATAACCTGCAAATTTAATCTTAAAAGAGAGAAATGAATCTTCGGCATAAGCGAAGTACTCATCAAGGAATAATCCGTTTACTTCATTTAATACTTCTCTTTTTACTATTAAGGAACAACCTGTTACCATAAATATATCACCAATTCCATTTGGCGCAACATCAAAGAACCTCATAATGTTATGACCGAAAAGATTTAAAGTACCATTCATTTCAAAATATTTTAAAGGAATACCCTCTGTGTATACCAATGACTGAGCAATACCTACTGTGGGTCCAACTTCAAAAGAACTTACCAGTTCTGCGAGCCAATTTTCTTCAACAACTGTATCATTGTTCAGAAGGACTACATATTCACCTTTAGAATGTTTCAACGCTTCATTATTTCCACCGGCAAAGCCAAGATTCTTTTCTGAAACGACTATGTTTACCTTATCTGTAGAATAATTTTCTTTTAAAAAACTCACACTACTATCTGATGAGCAATTATCAAAAAGAATTATTTCAAAATCAGTGAATGTTTGTTTAAGAATCGAATCAAGACAAGCCATTAAAAATCCTTTTCCATTGTAGTTAAGTATAATTATTGATACCATTTTGCCTATAAGTAATTTGAAGGGGTATTATAAAAACCAAAAGTTTCAATTAGACATATAATATCAAATAAGAATAAAATAGCAATGACTCCAATTGTTAATACTTTTCTTATAAGATTACTGCTAAATACACCAGCAAAATATTTCAAACCCAATGAAAGGATTACTACAATCAACGATAGAACAGGAAACATATACCTGCCCTGGTATTGAGTAAATGTAAGATTAAAATATATGATTCCGCAAAAACAGATAAACACAAACGCAGACATAAGGATAACAGTATTAAACAAGTGTTTTTCTTTGATGATTTTAGATTTTGCAAAACCATAAAAAGCTGCAAGAGCAAAAAATATGTACAAAAGATGTATGTAAGAAGGCGGTTTAAGGTTCATCCACCCGAATAAACCGACAAATGAAATAAATAATCCGCGCGGGAAAGTTGAAACAAAATAATATGAAAAGAGAGATTTTTTATCTACTAATGTCGGCATGGTATCTATTTCCATACGGGTACCAAGAATATCATTGTATAGAATAATGTTTCTGGCAAAATACCAGCCTGTGATAAGAACCGTCAGAAGCAAAATAACGAGCACGTATTTAAAATAACCCTTGTACTCTTTATCAATTACTACGGATTTGTAAAGGAACATTAAAACTATTCCCGGCAGAAGAAACATAAGGGTCTTTTTTGTCAGCACAGATATTCCAAGAGCAATACCTAACAATACAATCTGTTTCATACTATAACCTTCTTTGAATATTTTGATAATAAGGAACAAGCAGATAGTACTCATCAGATTAGCAAGGTTATCATTATTAATCATACCTGAAATAAAGGCAAACTGCGGCAGCGAAGCAGCTATAAAAGCAGCAAAGAGAGAGAAATTCTCATTATCTGTAATGATCTTTCCAATTTTATAAATGAACAGCACATTTAATGCGCCAAATATAACAGAAAGAATCCTTAAGAGATAAAAAGTGTATTTTTCTCCGGTATTATCAAATACATCATCACGAATATTATAAAAGTAAGGAACATGTTCTAAGTTTCCTCCATTCCATACATGCAGTTTATTGAAATGATATTTTATATCAAGCATTTTACCATTGTTGGAAGTATAATTTAGAAACCCAGTTATAACATAATACAAAGGATGCTGATGACCTTGTCCGACAAATTTCTCTTTGTTAACCATTCCTTCATACTGATCCGGCAGTTTTTTGTATTTTGTAACATAATTAATATACTGCAGATGAAGGTTTTCATCAGGAGACTCAAAAACAGGAACAATAAATGAAAAAGTTGCAGAAAAAACTACAAAATATAAAAGGATGAATATTATTTTATGGTTTCTTATCATTACATATTAAAACAGTTTTTCAAAAGCCTTATTACTTATTATCTTATTACTGTGAATATAACTTCTTTTCAAAACATGTTTAGGCAAATAAAACAGACCTAACAGATATCCATAAATTGCCATAAAAAAAGTTTTAAAAGATATATATCGCAGTATTCGATAATATCTTCTAATTCTGCCTGCAGCGAAGAAGAACTGATATTTTAAATAGACCTGCACCGGATAGTTTTTTATCCGTATTGCCAACAGATTTTTTTCGCACAGCATTGTTTCATACCCAATTCTTGATTTAGATGTTGCTCCCCTCTTGTGATAGCAAACTGCCTTAGGAGTATAGTAACATTTGTAACCCATTAACTGCATCCTCAAGTCTAAATCAACATCCTCAAAATATGCAAAAAAATCCTCATCAAATAAGCCAACTTTAATAAATATATCAGATTTATACAAAGCAGCACCGGCACAAGCACCAAAAATATACCCGGGGTTATCATACTGCCCATTATCAGGCTCTCCGTGTCCCCTTGCATATGGAGACCCTTTTCTTTTGATAAAATCCCCTGCTGAATCAATAACACTCCTATTATAATAGTTAATCATCTTGCAGGCAACAGAACCTATATCATCAGACACAAACCCTTTTACCATTTCTGAAACGAAGTTTTTATCGCATTCAATATCATTATTAAGCAGAAGGATATATTCACAACCAGAATCAAGGAATCTGTTAATCCCAATGTTTACAGCTTTTGCAAAACCATAGTTTTCAGGATTTATGATAGCTTCAACTTCAGGATAATGTTTTTTAACAAACTCCACGGAGTCATCAGAAGAATTATTATCAATCAGCAAAACCTTGAAATCAGAATAAGATTGTTCTGATAATGATCTAAAACAAACATCAAGATGTTTAACGCCGTTAAAATTCGGTATTACGATTCCAATCATTATTTCTTAAGGATTATCTTATTTAAAAATTTGCCCAATAAAACTTTATCTCTCTCTTTGAGATAACCTGACTTAAAAATAGTTAATACGTAGAGGCTTACAAATACAAGACCCGATGAAATCAGTGCCGTAAACGCAGTAAATCTGTTCACATAAGGATTATAATAGTTTTCGAATAACAACAGAGTAAAGAAAGATACAATGCCGCACAATAAAACTATTACTATCGGTTTAAGATAATCTCGGATTAAAAAAGTATAAATGTTTAACTTATAGAATTTTGCGGATACGTAGAACACATAAACAGAGGATATTACTATTGCCGTTGTGTTTCCGATTGCAGCACCGAGAATACCGTAATATTTAATCAGAAAGAAACTGATTATTAGATTCAAACCGAGGTTTATGAGTCCTTCGTGCATTGAATATTTAGGGATACCGATGTTAGGAATAATAGCGTTGCCGGGTGCAGAGAAAATCATATTAACAATCTGTCCAATAACCAGAATTCTCAGTATTTGAGAAGTCAATTCATACCTCTCACCCATCCAAGCAAAAATAATAACATTGGCAAAAATAAATATGAAAGTAAAAACGGGCAGTGTTATCAGCGAGAGATATTTTGTTGCATCTTCGAATAGCTGAGCAAGTTTTTCCTTTTCCCCTTTAGCATTCAGTTCAGCCGCAACAGGAGCAATCTGCTGAAAAATCTGAAACGGCA
This sequence comes from Ignavibacteriota bacterium, assembly GCA_026390735.1. Taxonomy (GTDB): domain Bacteria; phylum Bacteroidota; class Ignavibacteria; order Tepidaquicellales; family Tepidaquicellaceae; genus CAIKZJ01. The sequence continues at coordinate 116,281 of JAPLFJ010000011.1, read as the reverse complement.
GAAACCTTCCGAGCCTGGATATTCTTCCTGCGAGGTTAAAAAATGTTACATTTCCCAGAACAGAGAAAAATGCCAGCAGAAACTCATCATACTTTTCAGATGTAAAAGCTGCAAGTCTTGATACCTGCATCTGAGCACCAAAGGAAAACATATTCTTAAAAGAAACCTTGTTAAGATATTTAAACCTTATTTTAAGTTCAGGCACTGATCTATAAACGAATATAATATTAATCACAGTGCTTAATAATACTGTAATCAACTGAGAATACAATATACCCGTCAATCCCCATCCAAGATTAAGAAAAAGTATTGTAAGGATTAAATTAAGAAGGCCCATAACTATACCGTTTATGCTAGTAAGGTATATTTTCTGTATACTGATAAGAATGGAAACAAAAATTGTAAAAGAAGTAGCAATAAAGAAAACCAAAAGACCGATTCGCAGAACCAGGATTGCCATTACATTAAGTTCCGGCGGTACATTTATCAGCGTAACAAAATAATCAGTGAACACAAACCCTATAATCGTGAATAGCAAACTGAATGAAATATACAGTCCTAACCCAGTACTTATAAATTTATTCAATTCATCGTTCTTTTTCTGATTGTAATATTCCGAAATGAATTTAATAAATGAAGTGGAAACACTCAGGTCAAATAACCCGAAAGTGCCTATGAAACCAAGAACCAGAGCATATATACCAAACTGCGTCTCACCTATCTTTGAAAGTATGTAAGGAGTTATAATTAAAGGAAAAATAAAACCGATAATCTGGGATACTAGGTGATAAAAAGTATTTTTAATTACTCTTTCAGTAAGGCTCAAAATTGTTGTTTTTTACTTAATGATGAAATTAAAAATAATCTTAACAACAAAACAGGATATAAAATATAAGCCATCATACCAAAATTATCTCTGTAATATCTCATAATATCATCGTACATATTCCTGCGCACCTGGTATTTTGCTTTCTTAGTGGAATAGCTTCCATGATGAATGACTTCGGCATCATGAAGAAAATATATTTCTTTATTCTCATTCCAGATACGTTTGCACAAATCAACATCGTTATACAGAATTTTATATCTTTCGTCAAACCCGCCAAGCTTTTTAATCAAATCACACCTTATCATAAGAAAAGTAGTTGCAATCTGATCAACTTTAACAGTTTTATCATAATTAAACCACAGCATATCATAATCGTGATTCAATCTATCAAGAGAGAGATAAGTATAGATACCATTTATTAGAGTTGGGAATTTCTTACAATTGCCCTGCGGTTTTCCATCAGGAAAGACAAGTTTACAACCTACTGCTCCTGCATTATTATTTTCATCAAGAAAATCTATACATCTTTTTAGGCTGTTTGGTTTCAGGACTGTATCACTTCCCAACAATAAAACGTATTTGCCTTCTACTATTTTAATTCCCTGATTAACAGCAGGAGCATACCCTGCATTATTATCGTTCCTGATATACGTAATCGTCTTGTATTTTCCCAGAACAAGTCTATCTGTTCCATCAGATGAGTTATTATCGATTAAAATAATTTCATATGCTTCTGAATATTCGGGTAGTGAAATGATAGAATCTATACAATCCTCAATAAGTTGTTTAGTATTCCATGTAACAATTATAATGGATAGTATCTTCTGTTCAATCATTATATTAAATATTTTTAACTTTTCTGGTAATAATACTGAACGTGAGCATTGTAGAACATCATTTGTATTGAATATCTTAGCGCTTCTATTTCCTGCTGATATGAATTCCGTTTGTTTCCTTTAAGGTGTTTAATCTGATGCTTTCTTAATGCAAGAGTAACGGCAACTTTTACGTATTCTTTCTGGTTTACACCCTGAGGACACCAGCCATACTTATTCCTTCGTAATACGAATGGAAGATACTGCATATGTTCGACAGGGATTAATCCGCTGGCAGATTCATCATTTAATTCTTTAGCAATAGTTTTGCCTTCCATGTATACAGCTATCTGGAATATCGCAAGCCATGCTACGAAGTATAAGAAAAGGAATAAGAACCCGAATAATGTTGTAGATTGAAAACTTACAGTCAGGTTCCATGAGAAATGAAGAAAGACAGCAATCAAATATCCTGCAGGTACTAATAAGATCTTATATCCTAATGGTTTAAACTTTGCAAGACCAATGAATCCGCCAAGAGTAGCAGTTGACATACAATGCATTACTGCAGAGAATAATGTCCTTATGATTACAAGGAATAACCAGGATGCAGGTTCAGTTCCGTATGAAAGAAAATACAGAAAGTTTTCAGTCATTCCAAAACCAAGTCCGATTGCACCTCCATACACTACACCATCTACAACACCGTCAAATTTTCTTGACGCGGCAATCATAACAACAAACATACCTTTTGTGAATTCTTCTACAAGCGGAGCCGTTATTATTGCCCCAGACAGGTCATTCAAGTTTCCGGAATCACTACCGAACAATGTCTGAATACCCATTGACAAAGGAATTTGAAATATTATGCTCCCTATTATACCAAGAAATACAGCACCCGTAGCACCCCAGAAGAAATTCAGAAAGACTACCCAGAAGGGGTCTCTTTCATTCCTGTCCATCCACCAGATAATTAGTAAATAAATAAACATCGGGATTACAGCGGCAAATATTGAAGCAAAGGCTAATCCAAGCTGCATATTATACTTTGTTTATATTTCGAATTTAATGAGTAAATGATTTTTATCTACAGACATCTTTTCCTCAACCATGATTTTCTGTATTTTACAATCAGCCGTTGCCTTCAGTTCATTCTCCATCTTCATTGCCTCAAGGACAACAAGCACATCACCTTTCTTCACCGAGTCGCCTTCTTTAACGTTTATTTTAACTATGGCACCCGGCATAGGAGATGTAAGTTCGTTCTTAATCTTCGCACCGCCCCTGTTCTTTGAAAATTTCTCTGTCAGGAGTTCAAGTTCATTCTTACATACCATGCTGTAATATTTCGAATCGTGCTTAAGGATAAATTCAGTGTTTTTTATATCAGTATCATGAACAGTTTCAGCCTTAAACAAATAATTTACGTTGTTTACTCTTAATTGAAGCAACTCATCTGTTATGAACTTATATTCATATGAAGATAGGTCCTGTTGATTGAACTTAACTTCGTTTTCCGAAACCTCGATTTCGACCGGAGTTTCGGCACCATTAATATTAATAAAATACTTTTTCATCAGTGAAGTTCCTTTCTTCTAAGCCAGGAATTTTTAGCATTGCCATTTTTACCTGTTTTTACTTTAACGGTATGTTCACCTTTTTCCTTAAACAATGCTGATGCAATTGCCATAGCGTTTTCAAGTTCAATACTTAAAGTTTCTTTGGTCTCAGCAAGTCTTGGAAGGAATATCTTTTCCACAAACTGTGTATTGTAATTACCGTCGAAATATTCAGGGCATTTTAAAAGGTTTAGAAGAAAACTTATGTTAGTCTTAACACCAATTACTGTGTAATTTCTTAAAGCTCTTTCCATCTTATCTATTGCAGACTTTCTGTCGGGACCATAGGATATAAGTTTAGTTATCATCGAATCATAATAAATAGAAATTTCATTCCCCTGTTCAATACCTGTATCTTCGCGCATACCATTGCCAAGGTTTCTGCTTATGTACTTAAGTTTACCGATTGACGGCATAAAGTTATTATCAGGGTCTTCAGCACAGATTCTGCATTCTATCGCAGCGCCATTAAATTTAACGTCATCCTGTGTGAAAGATAGTTTCTCACCTGAGGCAATTTTCAACTGCTGAGCAACAAGGTCAAGCCCTGTTCTCATTTCAGTAATAGGATGTTCAACCTGAAGACGGGTGTTAACTTCGAGGAAGTAGAAGTTTCTGTCCTTATCAAGCATAAATTCAACAGTACCCGCATTAGTGTACCCTGCGGCAAGTACTATCTTCTTTGCACACTCACCCATTCTGAACCTTAAATCATCATCCATTATTGAGCATGGAGTTTCTTCTATAATTTTCTGGTGTCTTCTCTGCATTGAGCATTCCCTCTCGCCGAGATGAACTGCGTTTCCGTGTTCATCAGCCAGTACCTGAAACTCAATGTGCTTAGGAGAGTCAACATATTTTTCTATGAAAACACTTTCATCGCCGAAGGAAGACCTTGCTTCGTTCTGTGCCATACGTATAGAAGCTTCGAGTTCTTCTTCTGCTCTTACAACACGCATACCTTTTCCTCCACCTCCTGCAGATGCTTTAATCATAACAGGAAAACCAATTTTCTTAGCGATGGACTTAGCCTCATCAATATCCTGAACTGCCGAATTAGTACCTTCAACTACAGGGATATTATTCTTTATAGCAAGCTGTTTTGCTTTTGTTTTACTGCCAAGGTCATCTATGGCAGTATGAGGAGGGCCGATAAACTTAATGTTTGCAGCGGCACAGGCTCTTGCAAATACAGCACGCTCTGATAAGAAACCATATCCGGGATGAATTGCTTCGGCACCGGATTTTACAGCAACTGCAATAATTCTGTCAGCAAGCAGATAACTTTGCGAAGCAGGAGACTCACCAATATGGTAAGCTTCGTCAGCCAACTTTGTGTAGAGTGAATATCTGTCAAAGTCAGAATACACGGCAACGGTTTTAATACCCATTTCACGTGCAGTGTTAATTATTCTGACTGCAATCTCGCCTCTGTTAGCGATTAAGATTTTCTTAAACATAATATTAAAATTTGTTATTCTTCTTTTTGAGCAACAACTGGATCCTTTTTCCTTCTGGAAATAAATATACCTGCAATACCGCCGATTAATATAAGAGTAACCAGAATGTTTGCTGCGATACTGATTTTCTTTCCCATAAAATATGTTTCAGGATAGAACTTTAACTCGACTTTGTGTTTACCTTTCGGGACAACGATTGACCTGAGCAGATAGTTGGTTTTAAATATTTCAGTTTCAGTTCCGTCTACGTATGCCTTCCAGCCCGCAGGATAATATACTTCATTTAACACGAGCAGATTATTACCACTTGCATTTACATCGTAATCGATATTATGTATTCCAAAATTTGTAATCTTTGCCAAATTTGTTGAATCTGACTTCTCAATATTAGCATCAATTTTCTTTTCAACAAAGGCAGTAGTTCTCGGGTCAAAATTACCAAGTTTAATATTATTAAGAATGTTTATACCTGTTTCCACTTTGCATTCATTAACGAAGAACGCTCTTGGCATTGCATACCTGTTAAGATAAACGATGTTAGAGCCTTTGTATGCTTCCACGTATGACGCAGTATCTTTCATAGGTGAATCAGAAATAACATACTTCACATTCGCAAGACCTAACAGGAATGGGTTTTCACCGCCTGCAACATCAACTGCATCCTGATAGATTCTTAATTTGGCACCCTGATAGCCATTGAACTGATTCAACCTGAAATATGCCAGATCGTTGGATGTGATTAAATTCCCTTTATTAAATTGTGCAACTCTGTACGTATAAGTATCAGGGTCTTTGTTTAAAATCCACTTTGTATAATCTGTTTCAGCAAAAGAATCATCCCTTTGCTTCTTCTCATCCCAGTGCAACGTCTTGGCGCTGACACTTAAAAGATCAAATAATCCGATAACGATTACAGAAATAAGCATCAGATTCCTTGCAATATTTCTTTTCGCATACAGATAGAACAATACTGCAATTATTAATATCAGAAATCCGTGCAGGCGTAAGTCAGATATAACATTCTCATAAGCTATAGGTGCAACCTGCTGCTTTAAATAACCTGCAACCTGCTGAGCCGGATAACCCTGGGCAGACAGTTTCTGAGCCATAGGTCCTGTCAGGACTGAGTTTGTGTATGAAGTTTCAAAACCAAACAGTGAAACGAAGAACATCAGAAGTGCAATTCCTCCAACTACATAGGAAGTCTTCAGAAGTTTATTTTCATCCTGCGGATTCTTTATGAAAGATATAACCGACAATAATCCATATCCTGCAAGAATAACGAATGCAAGATCGATATAATAATGAATCATGACAGGAGCCCTGAAACTGCTGAAGAACGGCATATAGTTATAGAAGATATCATAAATCAGAGGGAATGTTCTGCCGAATGAAAGCAGAAGGAAGAAAACAATAATAAATGTAGTTGCCTGAACGAACGGATTCCGTTTAAAGTTATAAGCTATACCTATGACTGCAAGAAGCAGGACCACGACTCCGAAATAGACAGGAGAATCGGTAAACGGCATCTGTCCCCAGTAAAGGTTTGCTCTCTGTGTTTGATTTGACTTCGGGTCTTTAACTTCAACGCCGCCAAAGCCATAATAATAAGGAAGAACAAACGTCATAACTTCACCCGGACTGAAAGACCAGTTAGTTGCATATTCATAACTGAGCGGCTTATCAACACTACCTGTTCCATCCTGAACAGATGTAATGCTTGGAGCACCGCGCATTGAAAACTTGTTGTATTCTTTAATTGAAAGAATAATATCTGCATCCATAGCGAATGCAATTATTAAACCTACTATCAATATAATAAGTGATTTAACGATGTTTGCTCTCTGAAGTTTCTTTACCATTGCATACACGAACAGGTAAGCAATGTACAGACCAATCATCATAAACGAATAGAAGAGCATCTGAATATGGTGGAAGTGAATCTGAAGGTATAAAGATATAGTTAATATTGCGAAGTAAAAGAAAAGCTGATACCAGTTCTTTTCATCATCGTCAGCAACTTTTTCAAGAATGAATAATATCAAAGGATAGAATGCGAAGGTCATCATTTTAGTATGGTGGCCGACTATAATCAACTGAATAATCCCAGTAGCAAAGACGCCGAGCAGTGATATAAAGAGTGATATTAAATTATTCTTAAACTTATAGCGGGCATAGAAGAACAATGTAACGCCGAAGATAAAATAATACGGCAGGGTAAGAGCAAAGAGATTACCACCCGAAAACGCCTCAAAGGCTTTATCCCAGACGAAGGAATAAAAATTATGAATAGATGGCAACGCAGCCGTCATTGAAGCGAGAGATGGCATTCCCATAAAAATATAAGGAATCCACAGAGGGAAAATACCCTGGGCTTTTGCGTCACTAATAAAGGTTCTGAACGTAAGAGGGGAAAGATTATCCGCAGAAGCGAATATTTTTCCCTCGAACACACCTTTATTAAAGAACACCAATATTGCGAGAAGAATAATCCCGATTAATGCCAGTAAGACGACGGGTTTATTATCATCGAAGAACGTAAAACCGTTCTTTTCTTCTTTGTCTTTAGCCAAAGTGACTTTTGCTTTTGTAACCGGAGTTTTAGATTTTGCCATATTAAATTTTATCTGTAAAAGATTTAAAATACTACTTTTCTACTATCAAAAAAATCTAATTATTTAATATATTAAGGAATTAGGAGGACTTCCATTTTCTTTAAGAAAAAGCAATAATTCTGAAGATTTCAGTATATTTATACCAAAATCCAAAAAAGACAGAAAATGCAGATTTATCATTATATTTCCATCAGTTCCCTGATTATATAATATTATTAAGATATGAATTTATATATATTATTTAATGTTATTACGGGAAACAAATAAGGGGTATGGCATCATTTAACAATTTTATGAAAAGGCTGATTGATTATGCAGGAATGTATCCTCCTGCCAATCTTGACCTTGAAACGGCATTTCTGAACTATCTGGAATATCTGAATTCCGAAGATGAACGGATGATGGATAAATTTATCTGCTCAATAAAATCATTTGAAGAATTTACTAATCATGACTCAGGAATATCGAAGCAATTGCACGATTTTAAGTCAGAGAGGTGGGTATCTTTTGCTTTACTTCTTTCCGGAGGTAAAACCACAAAGGAATTTCTGAAGACACTCGATAAAGATTTAACGATGATTAAGGGTTTTGTGAGCGAGCACAGTGAACTGATAGTAACGGATAATTTTGAGGCAAAACTACCGGATGATATTTCAGGAAAGAACAATTCGGGTGCATGCAAGAAATTCTTAAATGACTGTTCAATAATCTTTAATGAACACGGATTATTCGGGAGTAAGATATTCTTCGAACCGCCTGTAAACAATGATTACGAGTTTGTGATTGAGAAACTTACTTATACAATGGCGGAAAGTGACAAAAAAGGGGGGAATGCAGGGTTTAAATTGAGGACGGGCGGAGTGACTCCGGAACTTTTCCCGACATCTGAACAGGTTGCCTTTGCATTAAAATCTTGTAAAGAACATAAGTTGCAGTTTAAAGCAACAGCCGGACTGCATCATCCTATAAGGCATTACAACGATTCTGTATCTACGAAGATGCACGGGTTCATGAATGTGTTTGGTGCGGGTGTATTAACTTATGCAAATTCACTATCACTTAAGGAGATTACGGAAATAGTGAATGATGAGAATGCAGGTTCGTTTAAATTTACGGAAGAAGAATTCAGATGGAATGATATACCTGCGAGTGCTGAAATGGTAAGTAAGGCAAGAAATGAATTTGTTCTTTCTTTTGGAAGTTGTAGTTTTGATGAACCGAGAGAAGATTTAAAGAAATTAAACTTATTATAAAACATATATGAAGTCATTTATTACATACGGCAGGGATTCACATTTTCCGATAGAGAACATACCGTTCGGAGTTGCTCTGATAAACGGAGAGAAAAGAATTGTAACGGCAATAGGAGATTATGTATTAGACTTAAAGATGCTTGAAGGAATCGGTTATATTTTCCAAGAGAAGAAAGTCTTTCAGACAGAAACGCTGAATGAATTTATGGGATGCGGAAAGAAGGTGTGGACAGATGCGAGGAACAGAATACAGAAACTGCTTGATGCGGATAATGCTGAGCTCAGGGATAGCGAGGTTATAAGAAATGAATGTTTTCATTTAATGAAGGATGTAGAAATGGTATTGCCTGTGAGCATAGGTGATTACACAGATTTTTATTCATCGAGAGAGCACGCTTCTAATGTCGGAGAAATGTTTCGCGGCAAGGAAAATGCGTTAATGCCAAACTGGTTGCATATACCGATAGCGTATCACGGAAGGTCGAGTTCAATTATTGTAAGTGGTGAAGACGTGAGGCGACCGAAGGGGCAAACACGTCCAGACCCGAATGCTGCGCCAGTTTTCGGAGCGAGCAAGCAAATGGATTTTGAACTTGAGATGGGATTTTTTATCGGAACGGGAAATAACCTTGGTGAGAATATAACAGTTGAGAATGCAGAAGAACATATATTCGGAATGGTAGTTGTGAATGACTGGAGTGCGAGGGACATACAGGCGTGGGAATACCAGCCGCTTGGGCCTTTCCTTGCGAAGAACTTTGCAACATCAATTTCGCCTTGGATTGTAACACTTGATGCTCTGCAGCCATTCAGGACAGAAGGACCAAAGTTTGAAAAAGAATTACTGCCTTATTTACAAACGAAAGGAAATCCGACTTTTGACATTAACCTTGAAGTGAAATTAAAGAGCGGGAAAATGGATGAAGCGGTTATGATATGCGAATCAAACTACAAATATTTATATTATAATATGAGACAGCATCTGGCACATCACACTGTAAACGGATGCAACACAAGAACCGGCGATATGATGGCCTCGGGAACGATAAGCGGACCGACGAAAGATGCGAGAGGTTCGATGCTTGAGATAACGTGGAGAGGAACGGAGCCGATAAAATTGCCTTCGGGAGAAGAGAGAAAATTCATAGAGGACGGCGACACAGTAATAATGAGGGCATATGCCAAGGGTGAGAATTATACAGTTGGGTTTGGAGAGGTAAAGGCAAAGTTGTTACCTGCAAAATAGGAATTACATTCAAATTATAGTGAGGCTTTATCTAAGCAAATGATATATTATTGGTAAACGATGATTATATTAGGTTGATACGGGAGAAGTACGGGAGAACTAAGAGAGGTCAGTGGAATATAAGTGGAGGATTATTGGACTATGAGCGGACTGTCAGTGGAGAAATCTTAATCTTGTTGTTTTTACAACAGTTATATCATTAATTACAGGAAAAACACCTTAATATTTCAGAAATCGGGCTACTATTTCCTTTACTATCTTAAACATCAAATAAGGGAAGAAAGTTCCCCAAAAAGTGCTATTTCATTAAAGTATTGCACAATTTGAAAGAATTAATGTTGTACTATTTTTTTGATTTAAGAAAACTCTTTTCGTACAACTGAATCCAGTCTTTGACAGAAATCTTCTTCATTAATTCACCAATTAATTTAAACGGGATATCGCTCGTTTTCTTAAAGCGCACACAACTTTTACCCATATCGAGTTTTGCGTCAGTATGTTTTGGAAATTCCGTAACAAACCAATTAAATAAATCAGGGTTTGCATAGAGGCCCATATGATAGAATGCGATAAAGTTTTTCTGTGAAGCAATGTTTGCGAACGGAAGCGGCTGTTCGGGTTTGCAGTGATATCCTTTCGGATAAATACTATGGGGGACGCAATAACCTATCATACCATAGTAAAGCCCCTCTTCGAATCCTTTTGGAAGATTTTTAATTATAGTATTCCGTAGTTTGCTGAATGCTTCGGCACGTTCGGGAGGAATATCGTTTATGTATTCTTTTACTGTTTTAGATTTTGACTGCATATTTTTTAGTTCAATTTATATAGATTGATAATCATCTTAAAGTCTATTTAGTTCGCCTTCAATGGAAGTTTAATCGGAACAGGAATAAATGATACGTTATGTTATTTTGGGAATTAATATCTCTGCATTAGGGTTTTAAAACCTATAGAACAACAATTAATTAAAAAATTAAACAAAAGGGAAACACTATGAAAAAGCTATTATTTCTATTTTTAGTAATTGCAGGAATATCTTTCTTTTCAGCAAAGAATTCATCTGCACAGGCATTAACATTTCAGGTAACGAACAACACCGGTGTAACACTGGTTGATGTATTCGTATCACCTGCAGAAGCAAATCACTGGGGTAATGACATTCTTCCTAACAATCTGTTTGAGAATGGTTCAACAATCAGCGTGAATATTCCTGCAGAATTCGGAACAACCTGTTTATTTGATATGAAGATTACAGATGCAGCAGACGGTCATATAACGTTCACACATATCGACGCCTGCAAACTTGTTGCACTTCAGATTAACGGCGATGGAACGTTTCAGTATTTAGCGACTAAATAAGTAACGACAGATATTCAATAAAAAAGGGGCTATAAGCCCCTTTTTTTATTAGCGTATTGTAATCTTCTTATTTCTTGATATACTTAATTACTTCTTCATAGATTCCATCGCCATCGAGACCTGCCTGTTTCAGCACGCTTTCAGCGGCACCGCTTCCGAGGAAGTATCCATTACGGAACGGATGAAGAATTCTGCTTCTGCCTTCATATGAAGTAATCCATTTTTCCATTGTAGGAAGAGTGAATCCAGTTATACCCATTGCAGTTTGTGCGATTGACTGAGGGTAGATTTCTTCTTTTTCCTTTTCAGGCAATAAGTCGAAGAGTTCTGCGCTTGAGACGTAGAAGATATTTAAGTTATATCCTTCGGCATCGAGTTTTGGAAGTGCACCGTTAATGAATTCAATCGTCACGCCGCTTTCCTGAAGTACTATACTGCCATCGAGTTTTTTCTTCGGATCTGCTTTTCTGAGTGCATACAAACCTTTTGCTGCATCTGTAGCAGGAGCAAGTTTTAATGCTTTTCTATCTGCGATTGTTTCGTTAGGCCTTGTGACGTAAGGAGAAAGAACTGCAGGACGTTTCATCAAACCTGCAATTAATAACGGCCAGACTTCGCCCGGTTCCCACGGAGTGAGAGTAATAACTGTACCTTTAGGGAAGTTACCCTGCAATAACTGTAAGCATTGCGGGTCTGCATGTGTTGGTCCGTCTTCACCTGTTTTCAAACCTGCGTGAGCATTAACGAGAACCCATGTGTTGAAATGACCGCCATAGTGTTCGACCTTGCTCATTTCACCGATAGAATGAAGTCTTGCATCTGTGTGTTCCATCGCAGAGATAAAAGCACCGTATGATGAACTTACACCGATGTTTCTTCCGTAAGCACCTACACCGCCCATCATTGCACCCATAGCATCTTCACAGATACCACCGATGGTTAATATTCTTGAACCCGGATTATCAACTGCATTGAAGAATCCGTTCTGGAATCCTTCGCCGACAAGGTTAACACTCGTTGAACCGAGTAAGTCTGCTGCGACACCGAGAACTGCACCGTTTGTTTTATGATTAATGTATCCGAGTGATGCACCGAGTACTGCTCTGATAGTTGTTACTGTTCCCGGAACGACCTTAAGTTCCTCAGGAGTTTTATCGAATGATATTGATTTATCTGTGTATAATTTTTCAAGTTCTGTTTTATTATCGCGTGGAGTTCTGTTTAATTTATCGAGTCTTGCTTTAGAATCAGAAATTGCATCAGCAAAAAACTTCAGGTCTTTATTTGTTTCAATTACTTCGCGCATTATTAATAATGAATCCCAGTAATATTTCTCGATATTGATTTTACTCCAGTCACCTTCAAAGTTAGGTACTAACTGTCCGAATTCATTCTTAAGTTCAGTAGTTGCCTTTGCTTCATAAACAGGCATTTTAACACCAAAAGTATTTTCAAAAGTAGAAAGGAATTTATAGAATTCTGGTGAGCAGAATTTATGTCCTGCACCGTGCGAACCTTTTCCTTCGATACCATACTGCCAGCCCTTGATGGTTCTGTATACGATTGCCGTCGGCATTCCGTTGTTAAGTTGCTTTGCGAATGTCTGAGCAGCAATAACTTTTGTATGGTCTTTACCGTCATCACAATAGATAACATTAAAATCGTGAAGGTAAGTAAGTTCGGCCGGATCCCACTGTACATAGTCACCTTTAAGATCACCATCACGGCAGACTCTGTTACTGTCGATAGAAGCCTGATTAAAATCTATATGAAGAATAATATTATGTAAGCACATTGAAGATGCAGCTGCGAGTGCTTCGGAAACACGTCCCGGAGTCATACCGCCTTCGCCTTCAACAAGGTGAACTTTAGGAGCATTCGGTCCGTAGTAATCGATGGCACCGAGAGCAAGACCGAAACCTGCAGGGATACCAACGCCGCTTGCACCAGTTGCAACCTTAACGAAAGGAGTTGCAGGAGTAGGATGTCCGTCGAGTGCTTTTGAATTAAACTTTTTGAACAGCGGAGTATCGTTAACAGGATTTCTTCTGAAACCAAGCATATCTTCAAAACGCAACTGGTTCTTTTCGTCGGGAAGAAGTTCGGGTTTATAGGCACGGACTATTTCATTACGAAGAGCATACATCGCATAGAGTCCCATAGCTTTGTGTCCAGCAGCATATACAAGCATATCATTCTTATCTGATGTCGGGATTGAAAAATCATAATCAGCTGTTTTATATAAGATTGATTCCACAAACCTGCCGGATGAAATTGAGCCGCCCGGGTGTCCGCTTGTAGGAACAAAGTTATAGAGGAGACCGCAAAGAGTTCTGTAAATAAGGTCAAGTTTTTCAAACTTCTCAACTTCTTCTTTTTGAATCGGGGTTAATGACTTTAAGATATCATTTACATCGTAGAACTTTCCCCTGCGTGGTCCTAAACTAAAAGGTTTTGCTTTAATTGTGTCCATATTATTAATAAATTTTGAGGTAATTGTTATGTAAAACTAATTAATTAAAAATAGAAAATATATAGAATAATTAGAGGACGGGGGTGAGTTGAGTTGTAAAAATGCAAAGCCTGACTATTTATGAAGGATACATTAAATTTTACGTATTCTTTGACCACTTAGAAAATCGCAAATCGTATTTCCTTATTTTATCAAATTTTTATTATTTTTTGCAGGACTTTAATGAAGACAATAATTCTTCCTGCAATTGAGGGATTTTGTTGCGGGCGTAAACTTTAATATCAACGGGAAGTTCATAAATGATATAACTGTAAATATGAGCACAAAACCCTATTGTGTTTTTGGGTTGAGTAAGTAACGGATTGAAATTTGAATCATAAACACAAAATGTAAAGTTGATGTTTAGACAAAGTTCCTTCTCGGACGAGATATAATGAGTTTTGTCGTTATAAGATATTACTTTGAATCCTCTTTCTTTAAGTTCTTTAACTAATATTTCAAGCATTTTATCGACATTGTACATATTTTCAAAAGTAATGTATCTCCAGTATGAAGACGTGGCATCATTGCAATAAAGAATATTATAATTTTCCTCCTGAGAATAACATACTGGCGAAGTAACCAATAAAATTAGAATAATAGTCTTTCTCATTTGATTTATTTAATATTTAAAAGTTTCTCCCTCAATATTAAATTAGAAAAGCAGCAAGAATCAATTTTATCAATTGATGATAATATTGTAAGTAATTTAATAATTAACTTTGAATAGTTACGTTAAGTGACATTATAAAGTAATTTAGTAATTTTAAATATGACAACAGCAGTATGTTTTAAATGCGGGGCAATAAAATTTGGGGCTTTTAATAACTGTCCTGTTTGCAATTCTGAACCAATCACTGAGGAAGACTTTATTATTTCAGTGGCAATGACTGATCATTACTTTGATGAGAATTCATTGAAGAAAATGGGTAATGATATAAAAGAAGGAAAAGAACTACAACTGACACCTGAAACAAGAGAATATTTATCAAAATCTGTGGGTGTATTAAGGGAGCTTGGACTTTTAGAAACTCCTAAAAATGAAAAGAAGAAATGGTGGAGATTCTGGTAGAAATAAAAATGTTTAATCAATTATAATTGATGCTTAATGTTTTTCCAAATCAAGTGTTAAGATTCCTCCTTTATCACAGGCGATATATAATTTATTATCATTACTTTTTGCGATACTATTTAAAAAATTTCGATTTGGTATTGTAACATATTCCCATTTTTCACCAGCATTTGTTGTTTTTAGTAATGTCCCCATTCCTCCAACAATCCAACCTGTGTTTTCATTAACAAACAATATATCTCTAAGGTTATTTTGAGCGTCTGAATGCTGTTTGTTCCAATTAATACCTCCGTCAGTGGTTTTAACTATAGAACCTCCATTACCTACTGCCCATCCTGTTGTTGTATTGATAAAAAAAGTTTTACAATGAAATGATTTTTTATATTTTGTAAATATGGTTTGCCAGGATTCCCCACCATTGGTAGTCTTTACGAAAACTCCATCATTACAACTCCCCCATCCATTATCGGAATCAACAAAGAATAATCCAGTGATATAGTTTTTAACACCTAATACATTATTAATTACAGTTTTAGACCACTTATATCCACCATTCATTGTCTTATATATACACCCATCACTACCGACAAAACCTATATTGCTATTTATAAAATATAAACAAGTCAAACTATTCCAATCGTATTCATCATAATGTCCAACGAACAATTGTGTTGTATTAAGTTGATTTATCCATTTCTCGCCTCCATTTGTAGTCTTAAATAATTTAAAATGTTGCGATTTCCAATATTCATAATTAGATCCTACTAACATCCAACCTATTTTGTCATCTACAAAAAATATATCTTTTATTCTATTCGACGGATTTGATTTATATATCTCGTCCTTTGATGTACATTCATTGTTTGTTTTATAAATATAGCTTAAACCTTTATTTTCATTGCTCCAAGAAATCATCCAACCGGTATTATTAATAAACTGTATCTTATGAAAATCAAAATATGAACTGCTCGGCTTGTATTTCCATTGATCAACAACAGTTACGCTATTTGTTGTATCATTTTTGTTATTAGATATTGTTTCATTATAAAATGTTTTATCAAAAAATATATATTTGCCTAAAATACTTACAGAAATAAGAATCACTAAAATTATTAATATCGAGACGGCTTTATTTTTCTTAAGTCTAAATCCTGTTTTCTTATTTGGAATATTAGGTGCATTTTGAATTTTATCAACTTTAATCGAGCCTGACAATATTTTATCTAATGCTTCTATTATTTCTTTGCAGTTATTATATCTGTCATATGGATTTTTCTGTGTACACTTCAGAATAATTTCCCTAAAGTGTTTATTTATTTCAGGAAAGTATGTTTTCGGGTCAGGTAATGGTTCGTGAACAATCTTATAACCTAAAGAAACCGGAGTTGCATCTTCCAGTAAATATGGATTCACACCTGTTAACATTTCATAAAATACAATTCCAAGAGAATATATATCAGTTCTTAAGTCAGCAGTCTCGCTTTTGTATTGTTCGGGACTCATATAAGCAGGAGAACCAATGTTCATCAAAGTAGTGGTTGAACTCGTTGTTAATCCAGTGTTTATTATCTTTGCTATTCCAAAATCAAGTATTTTAGGATTAACATTTTCATCAATCATAATATTAGAAGGTTTTATATCTCTATGAATAATATTAGATGAGTGTGCGTATTCAACCCCGCAAAGTATTTTCTTAAATATTTCTAACGCCTTGCGTTGCTCAATCCTTCCATCCTTTTTTATGTATTTATCTAACGAGAGACCTTTAACATATTCGATAACAATGTACAGGTTGTTTTCATAATCAAAGCAATCTTCGACTTTTACAATGTAATTATGATTTAAACCATAAAGAATCTGAGCTTCTTTAATAAATTTCTCAATAATTGTTTTATCCTGCAATTTAAGTTTTTTCAAAGCATTAAGTTTGTGAAGATACTTATGCTCTGCAAGATAAACCTTACTCATTCCCCCTTCGCCGATTTTTTCAATTATATTGTAGTTATTTATTGATTCCATTTACATCATGTTAAGTTTGACATATCAAGAGAATATTAACGAATCTGATTTAACACTTACGGTTATCTTATCTTTATTTGTAAATTTATGTTCGATTAATATTTTGCTTAACGGGTATTCGATAAGGTTCTCAATTTCCCTTTTTAAATTTCTTGCTCCGAATTCTTCGTCGAATCCAATATTTGACACAAACGTAATAACATCATCACTATAGACGAGTTTCTTTTTGTGGTTAAGGAAGAACTCTTCTGATAATTTATCTAATAGCTTCTTTGTTATTATTTTAATGTCATTAAGATTGAGTTGTGAGAATTCTATTATTTCGTCAATGCGATTAATAAACTCAGTTCTAAAGTGCTGTTTCAAATTTGATATTACGATATCCTGCACTGATTCATGTTGCTGGAAGCCTAATTCAATTTTTTTCTCTGAGACTATATTAGAAGTCATTATGAATATTGCATTCTTTCCATCAATTGTCCTGCCTTTTGAATCTGTAATTCTGCCTTCGTCGAATAATTGAAGAAAGATATCAAATACTTTGGGATGAGCTTTCTCAATTTCATCCAGCAAAACAACACAATAAGGTGATGTCCTCAGTTTTCCTGTTAACTGTCCTTCGTCATCATATCCCACGTAACCCGGAGGCGAACCTATCAATTTTGAAATACTGTGCTGTTCCATATATTCAGACATATCTAATCTAATCAAATTCTTTTCAGTTCCGAATAAATATTCAGATATTAATTTAGCTATTTCGGTTTTCCCTGTACCCGTAGGTCCGAAGAATAAAAACACAGATAAAGGTTTTTTCCTGGTTACAATTTTGGACTGAGCTATTAAAAGTCTTTTGCAAATAGAATCAATAACTAAATCCTGCCCTACAATATGTTCCCGTAAATATCCTTTCAGTCCTACCACCCTTGAGTTTATATCAGTATGTCCAATAATTATATCAACAGGAATATTTATCTTTTCTGACAACACTTCAGCTATCGTTTCGATTTTAACGTCATTAGATTTGTTTATATAATTCATATTTTCCTGCATACTGAGTAAAGGAATACGTGTTTTTGCAGAAGCTTTATCAACTAGGTCTATGGCTTTATCAGGTAACCTATGATCATTATCAAATTTAACTGACAGTTCGATAGCAGCCTTTAAAACTACATCTTTAATAATAACGTTATGGTGTTCTTCTATATGGGAATTAATCCCTTTAAGGATTTCAAAGGTTTCATTTATATCCGGTTCATTAACGATGATTTTTTCAAATCTTCTTTCAAGTGCACTATCGGTTTCAATATATTTTCTGTATTCATCAATAGTTGTCGCACCTATACATTTTAATTTTCCTCTGGCAAGTGCAGGCTTTAAAATATTAGAAGCATCTAAGCTTCCTTCGGCTTTTCCAGCTCCAACAATAGTATGAATCTCGTCAATAAATAATATAATATTAGGGTCTGACTGTGCTTCTTTAATTATTCCTTCAAGTCTTTCTTCGAATTCACCCCTGTATTTTGTACCAGCGGTAAGTACACCCATATCTATCTGATAAATTACTTTATCACCGATAATTTGTTTGTCTTTACCATCTTTAATCCTAATCGCCAAAGCTTCGACAATAGCTGTTTTTCCAACACCCGCTTCACCAATTAATACAGGGTTATTCTTTGATTGTCTGGCAAGTGTTTGAATTACACTAAGTATTTCTTTCCTTCTTCCTATTACTGGATAAATCAAATTACTCTTTGCATCGTCTATTAAATTCCTGCCATATTTTACGAGAAAAGGTAGTTTGGAATTATCATCATTATTAAGAGCATATTCTTTCATTGCATTGATATTCACTCCGGATTTAGAAAATACATCAGATATTATATCACTCGAATTGGTCAATATTGCAACCAATAAATCAATGGAGGTTATAAAATCATTATTAGAATTTAAGGTGTCAGCTAATGCAAATATCTTTTTGCAATCAATACTTCTATGAATAGACTTCTCTTTTCTGTCGAAATTCTGATTACCAAGTTTTCTACGGATTTCTTTTCTAAGATGTATTATATCTACATTAAATTTTGCCATAATTGCGGATATTTCTTTATGTTCACTATTAACCTCACCCTTATCATAATTATGCTCTTTAATCTTTTCAAGACTACATAAACCAATAAGGATATGCTCAACCTCAATAAATTCGTACTTTGAGTATATTGATTCAGAAGCAGCAATATCCCAAGTTAACTCCGCACCAGATGATAATTTCTTCATAATATTGCTTTTATATGTTTATTTTTAACGTTAAATATTTTGAGAAGTCTCTTCAATAATTATTTTTGCTATCCATTTAACCAAATTAACTTCATCGTATAAATTCTGCCTGTGTGAATCAAAATATTTATTCAACAAAGGTAACTTTTCATTATCCGGCTTTGAATGCACAATGGAATTTCTAATTTCATAAATATGATTAGCCAAATCAGCATAAAAATGACTTTCAGTTAACCTTATTGTTTCAGACTTAATATCTTTACCAATTATTCGTGATTTAATATTATCTTCCAAATTAAATATTTTTTTGAAGCCTTCTAATTTGACAAAATATTCTAAAACATTTTGCAGCAAAGTCTTCTCCTTTTGATTTTCAATAGATTTCTTATCATATATATCAAGATAACATTGATGAAAATTATATTCAATAATGTTATAAAAAGCCAAATATTGAAAATTTAAAGATTTTATAAATAAAGCACTATTATAATAAGATAGTAAAACAGGATTATATTTCTTCAGTTTAATATTATTAAAAGCAGTCTTTTCAACCGTAATATTAAAATATGAATTGCTTTTTTGTAAAGGTATATGGTTAGTATAATCAACTGAGATTCCAAAATGTGTCATTATTATTTTAATAACTGTAGATAATATACTATCAATTATATTATCTCTTTCTGAATTTTCAATTTCATCAACATTAAATATATTTATGCAATATTTGTAATTAAATCTCAATTCATCGAACACAAATTCAAAGACATCTGTTGGTTTGTCGATTTTAACTTTTATCTGTTTCTTGTTGATTTTAAAATTAAACTCTTCGTTAAGTAAGTTATTGACAGTTTCTACATTATTAAATTTGTGATTTAATAAAATCCCGAGTTCTGCTTTCCCATTATAATAAATACCAGTGTAATTTTGGAGTGAAGAAATGTCTTTGCTTACTAAAGATTCAATATTAATTAATAGTCCCAACAAATCTGATTCAGAGTTACAAAACACATAAGTGAAATGATTTAAATGTCTAAATATATTTGAAACTATAAGGAACTTATATTTATCGGTTCCATCATCTTTTAGTTTTAGAAACTTAAATTTTAGAAAAGGATATTTGTTATTTAGAATTTTAATAATATTAGTAAACACTATCTTGTTCTCAACAATTTCTATGTTTGGCAAAATATCTTTAATCTTAAGAATTATTGCTTTTTCTTGGGCTTCAATATCTACTTTTGGGGAAACATATTCTTTATAATCTAATCCCGCAAACTGCAATATTTTTTTAGTTCTGTCATCCATCAATCTGTATACTGTTTAATGTATATTTAAAAAAAATTAAAAGCATTTAAGCTAATCAACATTCAAATCACGGGTCATTTTTCCTAATTCAGCTCTTACTCCATCTTTTCTAAGCCATCCGAAATCTCTGTTTTGTAAATCTTCGTAAAACATATTAAACTCCTTATTATTCCAAACTGGTTTTCCAATTTTTGTTAAAATACCAGAATCATAACGTCTATTACGTTCAAGGAATATTTCAAGATATGGTCTTACACCTTCATTCCAATCGGCAGGTTCGGGTATCTCATACTCCCAAATTAACTGCCACAGTTTTATTGTTCTACCATCACTACCTGATATTATATAATTTCCATCTGGGGAAAAACAAACAGTATTTATTTCTCTATTGTGCCCATAAACCGTTTCAATAACTTTGTCATTTGATATACCCCATAATTTTATTGATTTATCTTTACTTCCAGTAATAAAATAGTTGCTATTTGGAGAAAAACAAACGGTTGATATTTCATCAAATGGATTATTCGGATACTTTCTGTTTATGTTTGATTTAATATCATATAATATTATTTCATCACTACCTGATAAAACATATTTCATATTTGGGGAAAAACAAACTGAGGAATATACAGTATCATTTCTTTGAATAATATTTATATGACGAAAAAAGTTCGAAGCAATCATTTTAATCTCTAGATCATTTGACAAGAAATATTTTCCATCAGGTGAGATGGATACACAGCTAATATGTTTGCTTTTTGAATCAATTTTAATTGTGCATTTACTTAAACTCATATCTATAATATTTAACTGATAATCACTAGTTAGAGAAAAAGCATATTCTCCTTTTGGCGAAAAATAAACATTTTGAACTGAATCCGTGTGCTCATTAAATGTTTTTATACAAAGCCCTGAGTTGATATCCCATAATTTAGTTGTGTTATCACGACTACCAGATAAAATTAAATTCCCATTTGGTGAAACACAAATAGATTTAACAGCATCCTGGTGACCCTCAAATGTCCTTATACATTCACCAGACTCACAATTCCATAATTTAATAGTATTATCATTGCTACCTGAAACTATAAATTTCCCACAAGATGTAAAACAAACCGAATTGATTGACTTTTTATGACCTTCAAATGATTTAACAAGGGAAAGACTTTTTAATCCTTTTTTAATCCCTTTTTTACCGATTTTATAATAGAGACTAAGGAGTTTATTACTATATGTTTCTTCTTTTATATTTAGAGCTTCAGTAATCGTAAAATACGATTCTTTCAACTTATTATTATCGAACTCATATTGAGCTTTTAATAATATTTTGTTAAAAGAATTAGATGTGACATTTGATAATTGAATTAATTGATTATCATTGAAATGATTTTCTGTGTTCTTTATGCTACTAATATTATCAAATATATTATAATAAACCCTTTTCATATTTTCTAATTCTGCTTTTATCCTTTCTGGTCTTATATACCCTAAGCCTCTATTCTGCAAATCAACATAAAAATTACTAAAATCATCATCACCCCAATTGGACATCCCTACTTTTGAAATGCCATCAGTTCCATAATCTCTGTGTAATTCTAAAAATATTTCTAGATAGGGCCTTGCATCTTCATTCCAATCAGAATGCGCTACAAATTCCCAATCCCAATCGAATTCCCATAAATACATTGTTTTGTCAAAGCTTCCCGATAATATATATCTGCCGTCATTAGAATAAACAGTAGAAATTACGGCACTATTATGTCCATTAAACTTTCCAATTTCCTTATATAATGATACATCCCATATATTAAACGTCTTATCAGTATTTACAAAAAGAGCATACTTCCCATCTGGTGAATATAAGGCAGATAATACATAATTTAAAAATATCTTTTTCATTTCTTTACATGTAGATGTATCCCAAAAACGAACTGACTTATCTAAGCTTCCTGTTAATATACTTCTTCCGTTTGGAGAAAATGTAACCGAGAAAACAGTTTGCTCATGCCCTTCAAAGATATTTTTGATTTTTCCTGTAGATATATCCCATAATCGAATTGTTTCATCGCTACTTCCGGATAAAGCATATCTACCATCAGGAGAAAAACAAACTGACATTACTTCATCGGTATGTCCAGTAAATATTCTTATTTCTTGACCAGTGTCCACATTCCATAACCTAATAGTATTATCCAAACTTCCTGATAATAAGAACTTCCCATCAGGTGAAAAACATACAGACCATACAGATTCAGTATGCCCATCAAACCTTCTAATCTCTTTTCCTGTCTCAATTTCCCATAGTCGGATTGTATTATCTTTACTTCCGGATAAGGCATATCTACCATCAGGGGAAAATTCTACAGAAATAACCTCACCTGTATGCCCTTCAAACCTTCTAATCTCTTTTCCCGTCTCAATATCCCATAGTCTGATTGTTTTATCTCTACTTCCGGATAAGGCCTTCTTGTTATCACAAGAAAAATCAACTGAATAAATTCTGTCTGTATGTCCCCGAAAAATATTAACGCAAAATACATTTTTGAGTCTTATCCTTCTAAATCCACTTTGTTTGCAAATATCATTTTTAATATTTAACAACTCATTACTTTTTTCTAAATATGGTGAATTTTGTAATGATTCTATTAAATCATATGCCTCAATATATTTTTTTCTATTGCGAAGATTTTTAATTTCTTCGAGTTGCTCTTTATTTACATTTTCGATTTCAATTAATTCCGTAACTGATTTTATTTTACTAAGCAAAGGATAATTATTATCGATCTTTTTTTGTGGATAATGAATTTCCCATAAATAGAAAGAATTATCACCACTCCCAGACAATACATATCTACTATCTTGTGAGTAAGATAAAAACTTTATACTATCTTTATGTCCTTCAAATGTTTTGATTTCTTTGAGTGAGGATACTTCCCAAAAGTAAATATTAGAATCGACAGATCCTGAAAGTACATAAGTATTGTTTGGAGAAATGGTAAGAGAACTCAATAAATTATCACTTCCTTTTATGCTTCTAATTTTTTCCCCATTTAAGATATCCCAAAAAATGATTGTATTATCTTTACTTGCAGATATAGCAATGTTATTATTTTCAGTGAACTTCAGAAATAGTACTTTTTCGCCATCAATCTCTATTGTTTTAATTTCTTTCCCTGTTTCAATATCCCACGAACGAAGTGTAGTATCATCACTTCCAGACAAAATATATTTACCGTTTGGAGAGATTAAGACTACATTTATATTATCAGTATGGCCATTAAATTTTTTAATTTCCTTACCAGATTGA
This sequence comes from Ignavibacteriota bacterium, assembly GCA_026390735.1. Lineage (GTDB taxonomy): Bacteria > Bacteroidota > Ignavibacteria > Tepidaquicellales > Tepidaquicellaceae > CAIKZJ01. The sequence goes on along the minus strand of JAPLFJ010000011.1, from coordinate 92,593 downwards.
ATATCCCAAAGCCTAACAGTATAATCATTGCTTCCAGACAAAGCATACTTTCCATCAGGAGAAAAACAAACAGAATGCACGCTTCTTGTATGACCTTTAAATACTCTACTCGTTTCACCAGTTTGAATGTCCCAAAGCCTAATTTCACAATCATAGCTTCCAGACAAAGCATTCTTCCCATCAGGGGAAAAACAAACAGAGTGTATACTTCCTGAATGGCCTATATATGTTCTAATCTTATTACCAGATTGAATATCCCAAAGCCTAATGTTACAATCATCGCTTCCAGACAAAACATACTTCCCATCGGGAGAAAAACAAACAGTACGTACATCGTCATCGTCTTCAGTAAATTTTCTTATTTCTTTTCCTATCGGTTGGTCTTTATCATTTAATGTGTCATTGAATTTTTTATCTTTTATTCTATACTTTGAGTTCTGGATTTCATTGATTGCATCAACATCACCCAATTCATAGTATATCCAACCTAAACATAACCAGTAATCAATATTATCCAAATAGTTTAGCTTAATTGCCTCCAATTGCTTGACTAAATTATCTCCAGAAATATTTCCGATTCCCCAATGAAAGTAATTATAATTAAAGTTACTTTGAAGATGCTGCGGATTAATCCTTAATGCTTCTTTCCAACACTCTTCAGCTTTATCAAATTTTTCTAAATCAAGAAAGGATATAGCTTTATTATTTAGACTATCTGCGAGTAAATCAGCAGACTTAGGAGTAGTTCTGTAATATTTAGAATTATGTATTTCAGAATAAATATCAAATAATCTTTTTGATATTTCTTCAAAGTCATTCGGTCTATCTTCAGGATTATATTGAAAACATTGTATTAATAATTCCGCAAGCTGATCTGGAATATTCGGAATATTTATGTTCTCACAACCATTTATTAAATGCTGTTCTAAAATTGTTTCTGCTACAGTTCCGCTTACCCAATGAACACCCCCAGTAAACATTTCTAAAATGGATACAGCCCAACTCCAAATATCGGTCCTTCTGCTTAGTGGTTTGCCTTCTTTCTGTTCAGGTGAACAATATGCAGGAGTCATACTACCGGAACTTACAAGTACAGACTTATTTGGGTCATTATAAGTTTGAGATATTATGTCAGATTTTTTCTTGACCTTTGCTATGCCAAAGTCCGTGACTTTTACCGACCCATCTGATGACATTAATATATTCGCAGGTTTTACGTCTTGATGAATTAATCCCTGTTCATGAGCATATTTCAAACCCCATGCAGACTGTATTGCTATATCAAGTATTCTTTCTAATACTTCCTCTTTTCTGCCTTCATATAGTTTTCCAGTTTGAATCCATTCTTTCAGACTTCCACCATCAACATATTCTGAAAATATTCTTGGAACCTCACCTAATTTCCTGACATAATAACAGCTAACGATGTTTGGATGCAATCCAAGATTTACCCATGTTTCGGCTTCTTTAATAAAGTTTTCTAAACCAGTATTATTTAATATTTCAGGACGAATGCTTTTAACTGCTAAATCTACATCCCATTCCTTATGATGAACTTTGTAAACGATTCCCATACCACCTTCGCCCAGAACCCCTGTTACTTCATACAAGTCTGCAATAAAATCACCGATATTCCATTTTAGAGGAATGTCTTTTATATCTTGTTCAATGTTTTCCAAATTGTTATTACTCATTCCAAACTATAATCATTTTATAATACTCTGCTAATTTTTAATTACAATGACTGTGATATTATCGACACCACCTGAATTATTTGCTTCGGTAATTAATTGTTCACTTATTTCCTGAGCAGATTTATTTGTATTTATTATCTTAAGAATATTTTCATCTGACAACATATCCCATAGTCCATCAGAGCATAGCATAATAATGTCACCTTTTTGTAATTCATATTTTCTGTAATCAGGTTGAATATTATTTGAAGTCCCGACTGCCATTGTTATTTTATTTTTTTCGGGACTCTTTCGTGCCTCTTCTTTTGTCATATAACCCATTTTAATTGCAGCTCCAACATATGAATGATCGTCACCCAGTTGTTCGATTTTATCGTTTCTACAAACATAGCATCGTGCGTCACCTACGTGAATTTTATGTAAATAATTATTCTCGATATATGTTAATACTATTGTGCAACCCATACCGTGGTAGTCAGGATTATTATTGCCAAGTTCATATATATTTTCATTTACATCAGATAATACTCGTTTTAAAATATCTTCAATCTTTGATGGGTTTTGCTTCATTTCCTGTAATGCGAAACTATCCAACCCAAATTTAATAAGCTCAATTGATTTAGCACTAGCAACTTCACCTGCATTATGACCACCCATACCGTCAGCAACTATAAATATGTTATTTACCTCGTCTACATAATACGCATCCTCATTGTTTTCCCTCTTCTTCCCGATGTTAGTTTTTCCAGAAATATTTGTTTTATCCATATAATATTATTTTAATTTTTGATTAATGCCTCTTTTAATGCTGCCTGCATTTCCTGTGCAGTCTGGTATCTCTCATTCATTTTAAGGCTTAAGGATTTATTAATAACTTTAGTCAAAGATTTATTAATATTTCTTATCCTTTTTTCTATAGGAATTATTGGGTCTTGTATATTTACGAGCATTGCATCTTTTCCCTTGGGATAATCGTGAGGATAATCTTTTGTACACATATAATATAACGTTGCCCCCATTGAAAAAAGATCGGATGAAATATTACAATTTTTAAAATTATATATTTGTTCAGGCGGCATATAAGGATATGTTCCTGCGTATTCGCTGCCACCGGTAATAGAATTATCCACTGTAAGATCTTTTGCAAGCCCGAAATCCGTTATCTTTACTTCTTTGTTATTTGAGACGAGTATATTTGATGGCTTAATATCTCTGTGAATTACGTTATGTTTGTGTATATATGATAGGCCTTCCAAGGCATCAATGATTATTTCACAAGCATACTGAAGATTGAACATACCATTAATATTAATCATTTGCTGAATATCATTTCCAATGACATATTCCATTATCATATAGTATAATCCATTTTTGAAATCAACATCAAAACAGCAGGCAATATTCTTGTGACGCAGTGATTTAGCAATCTTCATTTCTCTTTCACGAAATCTCTTTAGCGTTGAAGGATTGACACTTTGACCGGGTTTAACGATTTTAATCGCAAAGAGATATCCATTATTTATATCTTTAGCAAGATATACAGCTCCCATGCCACCTTCACCAATAAGTTTAAGTATCTCGTAATTTGGAATAACGGACAGGATATTTGGTTTCCCTGATTTTACTATCTCGTTTAAAGAGTCAATATCAAAATCAGCAGAAAGGTCATCTGGGGGTATTGATTTATTAACGGGTTGAACATCTTTTTCAATAGTAACTAATATTGTACTATCTCCAACACGGATTTCATCATTATCAAAGATTTCTGTCTGGTAATTTATTGTATCTAAATTGTGCTTTTCGTAAAACTTTGCGACATTTTCAATATCAACTTTAAGAGGATCTGCCTGCTCTCTTCCGCCAAATTTAACTTCATTTACATACGTTCCATTTTTACTACCAAGATCTTTGAGCCATATTTTTGGTGGATTTAATTCTAACAAGAAATGAAATCGAGAAACATAATCGTCATTAGTTAGTTGACATTTAGCTAAATCAGATCTACCAAATAAAAATGTGTCATGTTCAGAAAACTCAAATGTTTTACCTTTGTTTGGACCGTTCTTTACTTCTAATTTTACCTTCATAACAGAATATAATTAATAATGAATTATTAAATTGGTAGTTCACCTGTTCTCTGAACTTCATAGGCGGTCGGAATTATGCATAATATACCACTTGATATTTTATCACCTTCACATTCTATCAATAATACAGTTTCAATTACTTTAGAAGTTTTATTAATCCATTCTTCTTTACCTTCAGAAACTATTTTAGTTAAAGAACCTGTCATTTTAGGTTCGTTATGTATTTGAAGTAAGATTAAGCACGGATTATCATTGTAGTAACCAATTTCAGCATTTAAAAAAGAGTCGCCTTCTTCGTTGGCTTTTTTGATTATGTTAAACTTATCATCAAGGTATCTTAAATACTCGGTCTTAGATTTAATATGATTAAATCCCATTTGTGATTCAAAATGATAATCATTTGATAAATAATGCTCTATAAATTTCACATCAAGATTGTTCCATGCTTTTGCATATTGCCTTATCAGGTCAATATCTTCCATTTTTTATTCTATTTAATTTAAATGTAAATCACTTTGTTTGATGTATAATGTAACTATTTCTGTATTACCCAATTAAATATTCTTTTTAAAAAAGAAGGTTTTTCGACAGAATAATCATTTAATGATTCAATCGGAAGTTCAACTTCAATAAAATCATAAATACTGCCTTCTTGTAATTGATTATCCCAGGTACCTGCATGACTATGAAGAGCCATATATCCATTCTTATCAAAATTATGTTCTACGGAATCAGCCATATCAACAGGTTTTTTAACTTTTAAATATTTAGCACTTTTTATTTCTCTGCTTTTCTTTTCTATTTTATCTTCTTTCTCTTTGAGCTTTAAAGAAGATTCTTTCTGAGGTTTGATATTATCCGATTTATCGTTTTCAGATTTTGATGTTCTACGTTTTGGTAAATCAAGTTTCTTATGTAATTCTTCAATTGGAGGTTCTTCGGTATAAAGCTTTAAGGTGTATTGCGCTATATCGATTATCCTGTCCCTGAGCTCTTTTGGTTCAAGTACTTTTACTTTACCATACTGCTCTATAACCCATTTTGCCAGGTTATCTAATGAATTATGACTGATTTCTGCTTCAATAACATTATCATCTAATTTCTTTGTGACTACAAAGTTGTTAATATTAAATTTATCTATTGTTGAATTGTTCTCAAATTGAAGCTTTAAGAATATTTTAGCAGAAGAAGAATTAGTGGTTTGTTTCAGAAACTCATTAATCTTTGAGTCGTAATTGGTCATATTTCTTTCTGAGGTAATCTTTAAAGAAAGAATGTTGTTAAACTTGAATATTTCTACTGTATTATCATGTACGCCTATAAATTCAAGTTCATTAATATTGTGAATTATTTTGCAAGGTAATACAAGTACATCCAATACTGATTCTTCGCTTAACTTATACTTAAGCAGAACTATATTTTTGTTCTCTACTGCGTCATTCAGGTTGCTGAATATAAATACATGTGAAATGTTGTTTTCGTTGACTGCGTTGAATAATGTGTTTTGAACGATAATATCGGAATGGTACATTGCAATATATTTTACAATTAATTCTGCAATGATTTTCTGATTAACCTTGCCGGTAATTTCGATACCTTTTCCATAAACGCAATTTATTGGGATACCCATACTGCGCAAATCTTTCATATCTCTGTCAATAGTAACTTTAGCGACACGATATTTCTCTGCCAAATCAAGAACGCTACAATCTCTGATTTTATTATAAGGATAAAATATTGACAGCATTTCAATTTGTCTTTTAAAAGCCGGTAGATTGTTCATTATAAATATATTCTTTTTATGTTTAAGTTTATATAAAACCGATTAAATATTCTATCTAATAATTTGACTTTTCACTATCTGATTTGTTTAAACAGCAGCCTGAAACCAGGCTGCTGTAATCATCATAATGGTTATCAATTTGCCTTTTGCGGTTTTTCAGGCTGTAGTTCAACATTGGCATAGTATTATAAAATCTCAACTCAGTCATTTTACGATAATTATGAAAATAATTTAAGTTTATTTGCTGTCATAATAATCCCCAAGTTTGAAACGGGCATTTATGAAGAATGTGTGCATTCCAAAGTTGCCGCTTTCGAGTTTTGTAAATCTGAAAGATGGACCAACAGCTATAGATGGCAGACCAAATCCAGAGAAAATATTTGATGCCATAAATTCAAACAATAACTGATTATTACGTATACTTGATATATTATAGTTTATTCTTAAATCGAATACAGAACCAGCTAAACGACTTTCTCTGGTAATAAAGCCCATGTTAACTTCTTTTAGATAATATGCTGCATAAATTTGCGAGCGAGTTGCACTGAAAAAACGGAAAGGATACCTGAATTCACAATTGAAATAATTTCCTTCTATAATGTTATTGGGCATCGCCTTTGATGAGTCGCCATTTTGATAGAATGAGTAACGTGCAGGACCACCTATTTTATTTTCTCCAAATGGTCTATAGAAACCGAATTCAAAAAAATTACCGAACGGAAGCACAAGGTTTATTTCCCAAGCATTAGGAGGCGAGAATATATTGTTGTATTGATTTAAATAGGGGCTTCCTTCTCCTTTTGAGTTTAATGTTTGCGTATTTAATCCTTCAAGCCGTGTTATATAGTTAACTGACAAACCAATAACGTTTAAACCTAAAGATATCTGGTCACTTTCGAAAGGTCCGCTGTATTTTGTGCCAATTCCAAACGATGCTCCCAGTGAACCTTTTAATGAACTGCCTAATCTTTCTCCACCAAATAGCTGAAAGTATGGATTAATATAATTTAAACTGCCTGTAACTTCCCTATAAAGTTTTACAGAAGAAAAGAGTTCATTACTTCTTACACGTGATATTCCAAACGTAAACGGAGTAGAAGCATATAATTTTATTGACTCCAAGTTAGATTTGTTCGGCGCACTCCAGTTTAAAAGTTTCTGCTGGGTTTTCAAACTTATTGTATTCCAGGCAGCCCTAAGACTTGTGGCATCTACTTCTTCACCAAAAACTATATAATGGTTTTCGGGATTGATATCCGAGACATTAACTATTAGAATATATGAACTGCATAAAGGATCAACCGACATCTCTTTCTGTAAATCTAAAAAAACAGGGTCGTCATCACTATTGGCTAATATCTTAAAATATTTGTATGTCTTTGGATCTCCTTCTATTACTTCCTGTGAGAACAAAGGTAGACAATAGAAATAAGTCATTATTATGACTTGCACTAATTTAATAAATGTTTTCGAGCGTTTCATAATATTATTAATTTATATTTATAAAAATCTACTTGTTTACAAATTAAAGGATTTGTTTCCTTAGATTTTGTCATTTAATGATATTTTGTTGATTGCAAATTAATTTTATTGGATGCACACCAATTTACAAGCTTCAGTCGCGTTTTAGGGCTTATCGAGTTCCAAGACGTACAGATTTTTGAGGCATCGTTCTCTTCACCAAATACTATATAATGGTTTTCAGGATTGAGGTCAGATATATTTACAACCAGGATATAAGATCTTATTAATGGATTAACATACATTTCTTTTTGCACATCCAGGAATACATTATCATCATCTGTATGGACTAATATCTTAAAATATTTGTAGGTCTTTGGATGTCCTTCAACTACTTCCTGTGAGAACAAAGGGATGCAGTAGAAATAAGTCATTATTATAACTATCGCAAATCTAATAAATGTTTTTGAGCATTTCATAATATTATTAATTAAAGTTTATAAGAATCTTCTTGATTGTAAATTAATGTAATTATTTCATCAGATTTTATCATTTAATGATATTTTTGAGAAAGGGATTATTTTGAATAGAAATAACAATACAAGCACTTAGGTTTATCATTAGAAATAATGTCGCACCTAAGAAACTTGGTTATTCAAAATTTTTAACTATTATCCTGTCAAAATAATTGGGTCAACTTGTGTGTTTTTTCTCGTAACTGTTTATTCTACTACAATAAATGTAAACTAAAATGCAATCTGGTTTATATTGGAGGCGATAATGACAGCTAAACCACTTATTTGACCGTTCATCTCCTCGTTCATTTCGGCTTTGAATACCTGAAAGTATAACGTTTTCAGGCGTCTTCAGGTATGGTTCTCGTATGTTTCTCGTTCTAACTTGCTCCAAGATGCGTCCGAGATAGGTATATTTGTCGTATGATAAAAAATAAGCAGGAGAAAGTAAGCAGGAGAAAGAAAATTGGCACAACATAAGAAACGATTTTGACTGATTATCACTGAGTAAAAGAATTTTAAGGTTAGAGATTTAGAGAAGGAATTGTAGGAGTAGAGATTCCTGCTAAAAACATGCAGGAATGACAGCGGGAGGATTATTTTTTGTGTAAAGTTAATTATATCAACTTTCTAAATCTTCTTTGTGGTTAATGTTTTTAAGTATACCTTTGTCATCTACGTTTACGTTTTGTATGGGCAGTTTAGACTGACGAATAACGAAGTTAAGGTTTTCATTGCTACTGTTCTTTACAATAAACTCAAATAACTGATTAGGTATTATTAAAGGATGACCAGACTTATTTTCATAGCATGGCTTGATAATGCATCCGGAGTTTTCTTCAAATGAGTTTATTAACTTTACGATTGTGGTTGTTTCAACAAAAGGATAATCAACAGGAAAAATTATTATCCCGTCTGATTTTTTTGAGTTTAATATCCCGAGTTTAACAGAATGGAACATACCTTTTTCGGGGTCTTCGTTTAAAATAAAAAGTGCCTCAGGAACATTCCCGAGACACCATTCTTTATAATCTTCCCTGATAACAGCCGATATATTCTTAACTCCAGCTGATGATAACTTTCTGATGATTACGTTTATAAAATACTCTTCATCAATTTTCAGTTTCAGTTTTGGAGTACCGATTCTGCTTCCGCTTCCCGCAGCAAGTATTATGGCAGATAAGTTCAGCATTTAAAGTGAATTAAACTCTTCAATCATTTTATCGAAGTATTCAACTTCGTTTTCAAAAAGGTTTGTCCAGTATTCGGGGTTCCATTGTTCGTTTAACTCTTCAACTGTTCTTCCCTGCTGTTCAACCCAGGTATAATATTTCAGGTTATGAATTGCTTTCTTATCGTAGAACGAAAGTTCTTTAGTGTAGTCAATAGTCTGTTTCATAAGGCACGAGCCAAAGTCAACTGCTGCCTGTGTTGAGGAGTATGCACCCTTTTCGGCATTAACTTCTTCGAGTCTTGACTGATACATTTCCATAGAGTCGGTAAACATAGTGAAGATGAAATCATTCTCATCCATTTCATAATACTTTGCAGTCTTGATTGCAGAAAGCATATTTGATATTCCCGAAATTCCGAGTGACACAAGATTTTCTATATCTTCGCTTGAAACACCGACAGACTTAAGATATTCTTTACCTTCGTTATCATTAAACAATCTCATAATCCTCATACAGTCTTCATCGTCGATTGCAGTAACCATATCGGTATTTCTTGCGTTATGAACCCACGGAATATGCTTATCACCGATACCTTCTATTCTGTGTCCGCCGAAACCGTTCATATAAAGTGTTGGACACTGCAATGCTTCGGAAGCGGATATTTTCAGATGAGGGTGAAGTTTCTTCAGGTAATCACCTGTTGCAATAGTACCTGCAGAACCTGTTGCAGAAATAAATGCGGACATTCTTGATTTATCATTCTTCAGATAGCCAAACACTTCTTCAACTGCGGGTGCAGTAACGTTATAATGGAAAATCGGATTACCAAATTCTTCAAACTGATTGAATATAATATTATTAGGGTCAGCTTTTAATTCCCAGCACTTATCATAAATTTCCTTAACATTAGATTCGCATCCAGGAGTAGCAATAACTTCTGCACCGATTTCTTTCAACCAGTCGAATCTTTCCTTTGACATCTCTTCAGGAAGAATTGCGATAGGAGTACAATCGAGAAGCCTGCAATCGAATGCTCCGCCACGGCAGTAGTTACCTGTAGAAGGCCATACAGCTTTATGTTTGACAGGATCAAACTCACCGCTGACAAGTCTCGGAACGAGGCAACCGAATGCTGCGCCAACTTTATGAGCACCAGTGGGAAAATACTTTCCGACTAATCCTATGACTCTCGCTTTAATACCTGTAATCTCTTTAGGGATTTCGAAGTAATTAACTTTTCCGAACTGACCTATTTTAATGTCGTTCTTCCAGGTGATTCTATAAAGGTTTAAAGGATTAACATCCCAGAGACCTATGGATTTTAATTTCTCTTTAACGTCGTTTGGTATAAGTTCAGGGTTTCTTAACTGTTTGAAAGTAGGAATAGTGATTCCTTTATCTTTGCATCTTTTAGCCGATGACTTACGAACCTTTTCATTAATACTTTTGATTATTTGTGACATATTATAATTTATTTAATAATTCAGATTCAAGATTTTCAAATTTAGAAGAAAGTATCATCGCTGCGATAACGAATGGTTTATAACTTGCTTCGTGGTATGTATGAATCCTGTATTTCTCGAATACGTCTTTAGATACTTCACCCTCTTTACAACTGACATCGGTAATATCAGCAGGCAGACAGTGCATGTACAATGCTTCTCCGCCCTTTGTTAACTTCATCTTTGCCTCATCACATTCCCAGTTCTTATATTTTGCGTTGTTTGCAAGACATTTTTTCTCGAGTTCTTTTAATCCGTCTTTATCACTGTTCTGAAGTAATGTGGTTCTTTGTTTCATAACTTCAAACGGTGCCCAGGATTTCGGGTAGACTATGTCTGCATCTTTAAAAGCTTCTTCCATAGAATTAACAACTTTGAAAGAAGGGTTATCGCTTTTTACTTTTGCTTCAAGTTCAGGGATTAAATTATAACCTTCAGGATATGCGAGAGTAACATCCATTCCGAATCTTGTCATTAAAGTAACGATTCCCTGCGGAACGGATAAAGGTTTACCGTAACTCGGCGAATACGCCCAGGTCATAGCAAGTTTTTTACCTTTAAGGTTTTCGAAACCACCAAAATAATCTTTTAGTTTTCCAAGGTCTGCGAGAGACTGAGTAGGATGGTCTATGTCACACTGAAGGTTGACTACGTTAGGTCTTCTGTGTAGCACGCCCTTTTCAAATCCTTCCTGAACGGCATCAGAAACTTCGCGCATATATTTATTACCTTCGCCAAGAAACATATCATCTCTGATACCGATAATTTCAGCGAGGAAAGAAATCATATTTGCGGTTTCTCTTACAGTTTCGCCGTGAGCAATCTGACTTTTCACTTCATCGAGGTCAGATATACCAAGTCCGGTTGCGTTCACTGCCGAGGCAAAACTGAAACGGGTTCTGGTAGAGTTGTCTCTGAATATAGAAATACCGAGTCCTGAATCAAAAAGTTTGAATGACTTTCCCTGTTTATGAAACTCTTTTAATGTTTCAGCAAGTTCGGTAATGTACTTAAGTTCATCGAGTGTCTTTTCAGTTGTGAGCAGAAAGTCTTTTCCGTACAGTCCCTGTTTAAATTTCTTTAGTCCTTCAAGTTTAGTCTTTAATTCCATTTAATTAAATTTTATTTATAATAAACCGATGCCGCTTCTATGGCATCAACAATTTGCTGGTATCCGGTGCATCTGCAAAGATTACTCTGCAGTGCTTTTCTTATTTGTTCTCTTGTAGGAGAATTGTTTGACAATAATAATGCGTGAGCAGTAAGCACCATTCCCGGTGTGCAGAATCCACACTGTACAGCGCCATAGTCAACAAATGCCTGCTGTAAAGGATGCAATGTACCGTCCTCATTTTCCATACCTTCGATAGTAAGAACATCACAATTTTCTACATCCTTAACCGTGGCATGACAAATGCGCATAGATTTATCGTTGACGAGAATTGCGCATGCACCGCAGGCCCTCATTTCACAAGCATTCTTTACACCTGTTAAATCCAGGTATTCTCTTAAATAATCTGTTAGTCTTACATCTTTTAATTCATCGGGAATATTATACACTTTTTTGTTTATGGTCGTCTGCATATAATTTCCTCCTCTCCGAGTTTTACTTTAATAGGGAGTCTGAAATATCTGTTCCCTGTTGCATTATAAATGGCATTAGCCAGAGCGGGTGCCATAAGTTCATTTACGGGTTCACCTATACCTTTTGCACCAGAAGGAGAATTAGGATCGGGATTTTCAATGAGTATTGCTTTCATTTCAGGCATATCAGTTGCACGTGGCAGACGGTATGAATTGAAATTATCATTTATGATTTTACCGTCTTTAAACTTAACTTCCTCGAATATTCCATAACCGATACCCATTGCAATGCCACCGTAAAACTGTCCGATAGTCATTTCAACGTTTGCAGCTTTACCGCAATCGTGAGCAGCAATTGCATTAAGAAGTTTAAGTTTACCTGTTTTCTTATTTATAGATATTTCAATTGCCTGACATCCATACGTCCAGGAGAAATAAGCATCTCCCTGTCCATTATGTTCATTCCAGGAAACTACAGGAGGCCTGTAAATACCGAGTACGTGAGGATATTCACGGGAACCGAACATTTCCTTTATAACTTCATCAAAAGTCTTTTTATCATTACCAAAATGAACGACGCCGTCTTTAATGCTTACAGCATCAATTTCACAATTATACTTCTTAGAAATAAATTCAGATATCTTATATTTAAGGTTTTCAACTGCTTTGACAACTGCACCTCCGCCGAGCACTGTTCCGCGTGATGCGACAGTAGTCCCACCGTCGGGAATAGTGGAAGTTGAAGGTCTTCTGTATCTAATCCTTTCAAGAGTAACTCCGAGTTCACGTGCAAGAATCATACACAGCGCACTTTCGGAACCCTGTCCGTTTTCGTGAATACCTGTTTCAAGAAGTATTGAACCATCGGGCTGAACATTAATAATTGCAGAATTGAAATCAACACCTTCGGCACCGAGACTCATACCTCTGTAACTCATAGCGAGACCTACTCCGTACAGTTCATCTTCATCAGTTTTACCGTAAGAACATTTCTTAAGTTTATCTTCAAACAAAAACTCTTTCAGTACAGTATCGAGAGTTTCTTCCATTGCAACTTTATGATTATCGAGTTTCTGACCTGTTATAGTCGTGCTTCCCTGTCTGACCATGTTTCTTCTTCTGATTTCAATAACCGAAAGATTGCATTTCCTTGCAGCCATTTCAATCAAAGACTCGATTACGAAGTTCATCTGCGGTGAGCCGAAGCCACGCATTGCACCAGTGAAGACATTGTTAGTATAAACGCCGTAAGTATCGCAGTGAACATTCTTAACGGTATAAGGGCCGCAGCACTGAACAGTCGAGCGCCAGGTTACCCAGGGAGTAACAGAACAGTAGGCACCGCCATCGGCAATGATTTTACATTTCACTGCTTTGATGATTCCATCTTTCGTCAGACCCATCTTATAATAAACTTTATAAGGGTGACGCTTATAACTTTCCCTTACTGACCACTCTCTTGTGTAAGAACATTTTACGGGTTTGCCTGTAATCGCAGCAGCCAGAGCAGTTCTTGCGCAGACTATTGCCGCAGTATCATCTTTACCACCAAATCCGCCACCCATAGGTGTCCCTATAACTTCTACTTCCGATAACGCACAACCAAGTGTTGACGAAACGAATCTTCTTGTGCTGAACGGATGCTGCATACTTCCGTAAACCTCCATAACGCCGTCGTACCTCGGATTACAGATTGCAACTTCGGGTTCCATGTATGAATGTTCTATAAACTGTGTGTGGAATACTTCATCGAGAATAATATCGCATTGTTTGAACCCTTCTTCGACGTTTCCTCTTCTTACACAATGTTCGTTAATAATATTAGAGCCGTGTTCTTCGTGTATGAAAGGAGTTTTGGGATCCATTGCAACTTCAGTATCGAGTATAGGTGTCAACTCTTCAACATCTACATTAACAAGAGGAATTGCTTTAATAGCATTAAAGCGTGTATCAGCAACTATCATTGCAACAACATCGCCATTAAAGAATATTTTATCTTTAGCGAATATCTGATAGTCTTTTATTATCTGTCCGAATGTAAGAGCGCCTTTAATATCCTTATGAGTAATGACTTTAACTACGCCTTCGGCTTTTTCAGCCGCTGAAGTATCTATACTTTTTATGATTGCATGAACTGAATCAGTATAGACAGGAACTGCATGAAGCATAAACGGAAACTTAATATCGTCTGTATACTTCGCACGACCTGTAACCTTTGCGTAAGCGTCATTCCTCCACGATTTAGGGTTTTCTTTATTCATAAATTACATCAGTTTAAATGTGAATATTTTAAAGGGGCATCAATATCTTTAAGTCCGCTGCCTGTTATTAAAAGAACGATTTGTTCTTTTGGGTTTAGTTGTTCTTTTAATTTCTTCAATGCTGCTAAGACAGTTGAACAGGACGGTTCTGCGAATATTCCTGTTGCCATTGCGAGTTCGCGTTGTGCAATCATAATTTCATCATCGCTTACAGTAACAGAGAATCCGTCTGATTCTTTAACAGATTTAGCTGCCATGTATGCATTACTCGGAGCTGATACAGAGATTGAATCGGCAACAGTACCCGGATTATCGGCATTCTTATAAATACCTGTCTGAATAAAATTGTGTATGGCATTCGAGCTTTCTGCCTGAACACAAATAAGTTTCGGCAGTTTACTTATAATACCAGCTTCTTTTAAATCGTAGAATGCTTTGTATATTCCGGAAATAATAACACCGTCGCCAACGGGAACGAGAATTGCGTCGGGAGATTTAAAGCCGTTCTGTATGAATATTTCAAGCCCTGCTGATTTCTTTCCCTCGATGGTTAATGGATGGTATGCAGTATTTCTGTTAAGACCTTTATTCTTTTCGGTGTATTCCAGTGATAATCGAAATGCATCGTCATAAGTACCTTTTACTTTTCTTACGTCTGCACCATAGATAAACATCTGAAGCAGTTTTGCTTTTGGAGCAGATTCGGGAACAAAGATAATTGCTTTCTTATCTGCAGCTGCACAAACTGCTGCGAGTGAACTTGCAGCGTTACCTGTAGAAGCGGTTACGATAGTATCTTCTTTAATCCTGTTAGATTCTGCAACGACGAGGAACGAAGCACGGTCTTTGAATGAACCGCTCGGGTTTAGAGAGTCATTCTTAATCCATAGATTATCATAACCTGTTTGTTTGTTTAACTTCGTAAACTTTAAGAATGGAGTGTTGCCGCATTTGAATTCAGGGAAATACTTTTCTTCTACTGCAGAGAAAAGATTTACGTCCGGATTATCCTTCGTAAACTTCTTTCCGATATATTCATAATCGAACTTAGCGAGAAGAACGCCTTTTAAAGGTTCGCCAGGTTTATAATCAACCGAACAGTCAGGACAAAGATACTTAACTTCATCTCTCTTGTAAGTCTTACTGCAGGATGAACATTCGTAATACATATTATGGATTATTCATTTTATAAACAAGTCCTGCATAAACTGCAGCACATTCACTTAAATGTTCAACGGGTGAATTTTCATTAGGCATATGTGCGAGAACTTCATTACCCGGTCCTAAGCCTATACAAGGAATGCCATGCATACCTGCAATGGCAACACCGTTAGTGCTGAACGTCCATTTATCTACTTTCGGTTCGAGTTTTAATATTTTCTTGTATGCAAAGACTGCATCTTTAAGGTATACTGAATCTTCGGGTATTTTCCAGGTTGGGAAATATTTTTCCGTCGGATAGACTAAACCCGTAAAAGCTTTCTCTTCATACTTTAAGACTTCAACGTGTGCATCGGGATAACCTGCTATTCTTGCTGCTTCCTTTACTTCGGCAACTGCAGACTCTTTAGTTTCTCCGTATGTTAATCTTCTGTCGAGCTGAATACTTGCTGCATCGGGAACTGCGCACTGTGAAGGCGAGGAGAAGAATACCTGTGTTACACACACAGAACCCTTGCCAAGAAATTCATCGTGAGCAAGTCTGTCGTTTAAGTTTTCTATCTCGAGTGCAATTCTTGAAATCTTATAGATTGCATTATCACCTCTTTCGGGAGCTGAGCCGTGGCAGGAGAATCCTTTTATGTTTACCATAATTTCCATTCTTCCTCTGTGTCCGCGATAGATGTTCATATTAGTCGGTTCAGTGATAACGACCATTTCAGGTTTAATCTTTTCTTCGTTTATGATATACTGCCAGCAAAGACCGTCGCAGTCTTCTTCCATTACAGTACCAGTAAAGTAAATAGTATAATCTTTATTAAGTCCGAGTTCCTTAATCATCTTACCAGCATAAACCATAGAAGCCATACCGCCTTTCTGGTCAACGGAACCGCGTCCCCATACTTTACCGTCTTTTATTTCAGGAGTGAACGGGTCGAAATCCCAGAGTGACATTTCGCCTGCATATACAGTATCGATATGTGCATCGAAGGCAATAACTTTTTTACCGTTACCAATTCTACCGATTACGTTTCCGAGTCCGTCTATCTTAACTTCATCGAAACCTTCTTTGAGCATCTTTGCTTTAATAAGTTCAATCACATCTTTTTCTTTACCAGAAAAAGAAGGAGTACGTATTAAATCACATAAGAAATCTGCTGTATCTTTTTCCAGTTCTTTTGCTCTTTTAGATATTTTATCGTACATAATTAAAACCTTTCCCAGAGTTTAACTGTTAACTCCTGTGCTTTTGCTGATGCTTCTTCTTCATTCACATCAATCTTTAAAATTTTATTTTCCATCAGTACTTTACCGTTTGCAATAGTAGTATCAACTGCGGCCTGTGATATACCGAATATAATATGCCCCAGATATGTGTTACCATCGAGCGGTGTAGGTGCATAGTAATCTATTAATACAATATCTGCCGCAGCACCTTCTTCTATTGTACCGAGCGGTATGTTCCAGTATTTATTCGCGATGATACGGTTATTGTTTAAGAGTGTGTTTGCAACTTCCATAAATCCGCAGGTAGGGTTCTGGTTCCTGATATGCTGAGCCCATAGTGCTACGCGCAATTCTTCGAGCATTTTAACAGTCATAGCATCAGTACCGAGCCCGACGAGAATACCTTTTTCCTGCAACTTAATAATGTCTGCAATACCTACTGCATTGTTCAGGTTTGACTGTGGGTTATGAACAACGACTGTACCGTTCTTTGCAAGAATATCAATCTCATTATCGTTTACGTGAACGCAGTGTGCTGCAATACTGTTGTTTCCGAGTATTCCGAACTTATCGAGTCTTTCAACGACGCGCATTCCGAAATTCTTAACATTATAATCTTCATCAGATTCTGCTTCGGCAACGTGAACGTGAAAACCTGTATTTAAATCATTACCGAGTTGTGATGCTTTTTCGAGAGTCTTATCATTAATTGTGAAAGATGCATGAAGTCCGAATAAACCTTTTAACTGTTCGTCGTTATTCTTCTGACATTGCTTAATGAATTCGGTATTCTCTTCAAGACCCTCTTGTGCAATCTTCTCACCATCTCTGTCAGAAACTTCATAACAGAGTGATGCACGCAGACCTGTTTCTTTTACTGCTTTTGCTATCAGGTTCAAAGAACCCTTTGCAGCAAAAGGACTTGCGTGATGGTCAATTAAAGTTGTGGTGCCGTGTTTGATTGCACTGATTGCCATAATCAAAGCACTGTAGTAGTTAGTATCGGCATCAAGTTTCTTATCGAGTCTCCACCAGAGATTCTCAAGCACTTCATTGAAATTGTTTGATGGATTTGCTTTTCCAAGACCTCTTACGAGAGTGCTGTAGAAATGCATATGTGCGTTTATGAAACCAGGCATCACGACTTTCCCGTGTGCATCTAATACCTTATCGTATTTATCTGTAAATGTTTTAGTCTCACCAATTTTCTTTACTCTTTCACCTTCAATTAAAACTGAATGGTTGTACAGCACTTTCGGGTTTTCGCCGAGAGTGATTATTACTCCGTTTTTTATTAAGATAGTATTCGCCAATGTCATAAATTATGTTTTTACTCCTTCCCTAGCCGGAGCTTAGGAAGGAGGTTTTTATTATTAATTATTTAAGCTTCGTTTAAAACGCTCATTTCTTCTTTGGTTCTTTCCCTCATATAGAGAGCACCTGCAAAGCATTTCTGCACGCAGATTGTACAGCCGATACACTTTGATGCATCGGTTACGGGTACTTTCTTTCCGTTAAGTTCTATTGCAAGATACGGGCATCTTTCACAGTTACCGCAATGTTCACATAGGTCTTTGTTCACTGCGGATATTTTTTTAACAGGAGTAAGTTCCATAAACCCTGTGATAGGGTTCGGGAAAGCATATCCGATTAATTCGCCGACAGAATTCAAGCCGCGTTCTTTGAGTAAATAACTAAGTCCTGAATTCAGTTCGTTAATGATTCCGTATCCGTATTTCATAACTATAGTACAGAACTGAACAGTCTTTGCACCGAGTGCAAGAAAGTCTGCTGCTGATTTATAATCCATTGGTCCGCCGTTACCCGAGACAGTAATACCGTGTCTTGCAACGTTAGCAAGAGTAAGGTTACTGATAGGAATAACACCTTCGCCTGAAAGACCGATGACGACTCCCTCTTCCCAGTTTTCCTTTGTTCCTTTTCTGAAAGAAAGAGCAGGGAAAGTATTTGCAAGAGTGACGCCGGCTTTTTTATTCGGATATTTATCGAACACTTCTTTGATTGCAGTCATTATAGGATAGATAGATGTAACAGCTGCAGTAAGTTTAAAAAGTTTTGGAACGTTTGCATCGCTAATCTGCATAACCCAGTCAATAATCTTAGCAGTAAGTTCCGCATCCTGTGAAACGATATCGCCTTTAGTACCATCGCCGCCCTGCGGACAGGAAAGACTGTATTCTATTCCCATAACTCCTGCAGATTCAAGTTTCTTAGTGTTCGACTGCCATACTTTCATATCTTCAGCATCGTTGCCTGAGACGGGGCCGCCTGTTGAGGCAAGGGTTAATCTGTCAGGATATTCAGATACGAGTTTCTTTATTTCGGTGCAAACTCTATCGAGAGGATGTCCTGAAACATTATCACAGTTACCGTAAGTAGATTTAGTTACTGCAAACATATAAGCAGCGGGGATATGAATATCAACGTTATCGAATGCAGTTTTCATAACACCGCCAGCCCAGCCGGCTTCGTAAGCTTTCTTCATCTGCTCATATCCATCGCTCGGAGGAGCGGCAGAAAGAAGGAACGGAGAAATAATTTCCCTGCCGAAGAAATCCGACTTAACAGAAACAGGCATTAAATTCTTACCGTCTAATCCTATATGACTCTTAATATTCTTTTTAATAACAGGTTTTGGAGTACTAAAGATATAAGCATCAACCTGTGCGGCAACGTTTTTACCTGCTGCAACGCTTTCTACAACTGTAGTAGGACCGTTCACTATATCACCAGCATAGAAAACACCTTTGAACTTATCGGTTTGGAATGTTGATTTACTTCCGATTGAAATTATAATAACATCGAACTTTCTTGACTGCGGATTAGCATTCTTATCGGCCTTCATCTTTGCAGGATGGAACTTCTCACCTTTTGGTAAGACTACTTTTGAAGTCTTAATTCCTTTTATCTTTCTTGTTTTACCTTTTGAAAGACCGTTTATAGTATCAACTTTGGTTCTGCCTGTAATTTCAACACCATACTGAAGAATTAAATCACGTTCGTGTTTAGTTAAAGGCATTTCATCGAACTTCTCAAGACAAATCATCTCAACGTTACCTGCACCTTTGGATTTAGCAGTAACAGCAACATCAACGGCGATTGCACCACCGCCTACAACGGCAACATTCAGGCCTTTAACGTTAACAGATTTCTGATTCTCAAGATATTCAATCCAGTGATAGGCAAAATCTTCGCCTTTAACGTTAAGTTTATGTTCTACATCAAGACCTGAACTAACGACAACTGCATCGTATTCAGATAATAGTGCTTTCGGTTCAACAACGATTGCTTTATAGATAATATTAATATCGCCGAGTTCCTTAAGGAAATCGACATCTGAATAGAGCACTTTCTTATCGAGTCTGAGGTCAGGAATAAGATTACACATACCACCAGGTTTAGTTCCTTTTTCAAACACATCAACGGAATAACCTTTTTGTGACAGCACGGCAGTCGCACCAAGACCAGCAGGACCTGCACCGATAACGGCAATTCTTTTACCGTTAGGAACGGCATTATCGAACACGGGCATAACGCCCATTTCTTTTGCTTTTTTAATTATAGTTGCCTGAACAGGCGGGATATTAACGGCATTATCGAATGTTTTATGAACACAGGCCTTCATACAATGAAAGTCAGGGCAAACGTATCCACAAACACCGCCGAGGGGATTGCTTCCCATAATGATTGCCGCAGAGCGGCTAAAGTCCTGAGGTAATCCACGCTTTGCAGCCATTATAAAATCAGCCGGGGAACAATCAACAGGACACGCTTCTTTGCAGGGTTTTTCTTCGCAAAACTCACAATGATTGAATTCTGCCTGCAACTGCGCATCAGTTAAGTAATTTTGCATATATTATAATTTTTCAAAGTTAAGATTAACAATTGAAATAATAAATGCAAAAGAAGTCAAAGAGGATGATTTTGTCCTGAAAAGGAAGTAAACACGGACTGTGAGAAACCACTGACAAGCGAGACGACGGGAAGCTGCCAACGAACAACAATCAGCGAATAATTTTAAAAAAGCCTTTCTTCCCGGCGGTAAAAATTTTTTACTCTTCTGTATAATCAGCGGAGAAGGTACATCATTAACCTCTTATAACTCACATAAAATTCAGCATTATTTTAAGGTTGCATTAATTTACAAATATGTGCATATTTGTAAGAAATAATTTACACCATGAAAAAGAGATATTTGTACGATGAACTAATAAAGTATCTTGAGCATAAAAATGCTCTCGTAATTACAGGTATGAGGCAGGTTGGAAAGACAACACTGCTCAGGCAGGTTTACGAGGAAGTGAAACACCCGAAAATCTGGTTTGATTTCGACAACCCGCTGGATTTATTATTGTTCGAAAACAGCAATTACGACGGCATATACACAAACCTGCTGAAAGAATCCAAATCACAAAAGAACAAGAGGGTTTATGTTTTTATAGACGAGATACAAAACTATCCTGAGATTACAAAAATCATGAAATACCTTATAGATAAATATTCAGTAAAGTTTCTGGTAACGGGTTCATCAAACTACTACCTGAAAAATCTTTTCCCTGAATCATTGAGCGGGAGGAAATTCCTGTTCATACTCCCGCCGCTGGACTTCAGAGAATACATGTACTTTATCAGTGACCAGCCGAAATCTGAAAAACACATCAGGTTTTCTGCGGTAAAGCCTACGGGAGAGTATGAATATAAGAAACTGGAGAATGAATACAACGACTATCTGGAGTACGGCGGTTTACCTGAAGTAGTGCTGACAGATGATTATGAGACTAAACGGCAGGTACTGAGGAACATATTCTCTTCATTCTTTGAAAAAGATTTACGCTTATTAAGTGATTTATCGGATATAAGAGAATTACGGGATTTAATTATACTTCTTTCGGCAAGGACGGGAAACATACTGGACGTTACAAAACTGGCATCGGAACTTGGTGTAAACCGTTTAAAGACTTACAGTTACCTTGAGTTTTTACAGGGAATATTCTTTATAAAATTAATCCCAAAGTATTCAAAAAGTGTTGACAGGAGTGTAGCGGGAGGCAGGAAAGTATATTTCAGCGATAACGGGATACTGAATATATTTGCAAGAATATCCTCGGGGCAAATGTTTGAGAATGCGATTGCTAACCAGCTTTCAAAATACGGAGAACTGAAATATTACAACGTCCGCAATACAAGTGAAATTGATTTTATATTGAATAATGAAACAGCATTTGAAGTCAAGAACAAAGGTAACGAAAGGGACGTTACAGCATTGAAGAAAATCTGCGATAATATCGGAATCAAAAAGCATTATATTATAAGCAAAGAATACACTAAGTCAAAAGGCATCCTTTCCGGCAGCACCATTTAGAAATATAAAAAATGAAGGTTAGTTCTTATTCAGGAAATTATTCAGTTACGGCTGGTTCGTGTCTAAGTTCTTCCGGTGTTTTGGTGGTAAAATCTTTTCTTTCTGCTCTTCAATTCATACGCTGGTAAACCAGAATTATCTTTTCTTATCTTTAACCCTAAAAAATCTCTATCTTAATTTCGTGCCTTTCGTATATTTGGCGGGAAAGTTCTAAATCACTAGATGCATAAATTACATTAAAAGAAAAATATAAAGCCTGACCCACCCCGTCTTCGTCCAAAGAACAGACGAATCCACCCCTCCGAGGAGGGGAATCATTTATTTAGTTATAAAATCATCATTCATACGCTGGTAAACCAGAATTATCTTTTCTTATCTTTAACCCTAAAAAAATCTTTATCTTTAATCTAATCTTTAACCCTAAAAAATCTTTATCAGCGATAATCCGCTCTTTCGGCGTCATCCGCGTTCCAATTTTCTTTTGCTCTTCAATTCATAATTGAAAAAGCCTTTCTTCCCGGCAGACATATCTCCATACATCTGCCGGTTCCCGAAAGGATTCATTAACTACTTTACTCTCACCGCTCCCGACAAAAGTAAACTCTATTTTTATTCACTCTATTTTTAAAAGCAGGGTTCACTTCATCATTGTTCCCCCCGCTTTTTATTAAGGGTTAAAACTATCAATTTTTTCTTAAATCTCTTCTTGTCTCTAAACTTGAAAAACTCTATCCGTCCTTATCCGTTCTTTCCGCGTCATCCGCGTTCCAATCTCTTCTCTGTGCACTCTCGTGGTAAAATCTTCTTTTCTTTTCTTGCTCTTCAATTCAGAATTCATCATTTAAGTAAGACCATCTTCTTAGTCATCACATATTTATCTGCAGTTATCCTGTAGAAGTAAACACCGCTTGAAAGACTGCTTCCGTTGAACATCACGGTATAATAATCGGCTTTCTTAAATTCATTGTTTACGAGTGTTGCCATTTCTCTTCCTGTGATATCGTAAATCTTCAGAGACACTTTCCCGTCTGTCGGTAACTGGAAATCTATCTTCGTCATCGGATTAAACGGATTAGGATAGTTCTGGCTAATCTCATATTTCGTCGGAAGACCAACTTCCACTACGCCGTTCAGATTATGGTATTTAAAGTTTCCGTTGTTATCAATCTGTTTTAATCTGTACTGATATTTTCCTGAGTTTAGTTTTGTATCACTGAAAGTGTATGATGTCTGCTCATTCGTCGTTCCCTTTCCTGCGACAAATCCAACGTTCTTCCATTCTGAATTCTGATTTCTGAATTCTGATTTTTCTATGAAGAACCCTGCATTATTAACTTCCGACGCCGTCACCCAGTTCAGTTTAACATCTCTGTTGTTTACAAATGAAGTGAACGAAGACAGTGTTACGGGCAGAGGTGAATCAATATTTTCATTTGCGCCAAGGTATGGGTAGAGTAGACTTCTTGTATTGCCGAAATAATCAGTCGTAATACCACTTATTGGTGTTGCAATTAAATTAAGATCACCGATTGAACTTCCGGTCAGGCGCAAATCTGTTGCAGAGACAAAATATACAACTCTGTTTTTAGAGGTCGCATCATTTCCTGTTACTCCTGATACAATAGGCAAAGTTGCTTTATCTGTGGCATAAAAACCAAGTTTACCACCCGTACCTGAAACATAATAATCATTATAATCGCAGGTAAATGTCCCCCCGGAAGTTACTATATACATTCCATAATGCAGACTGGAACCTCCGGTTGTTGAACGAGCATTGTAGAAAATATTATTCCTGAAGTTTCTGGAGTTGGTTGTAACTGCGCTGTATAAACAGTAGGATTTGTTAGTGCCCGATGCAGGTGTTCCACCTATATATACTGTATTGAAATAGAGATTATTGTTGTGATTTGCGATCCCTGTTTCATAGATGCCATAAATAATCGTCAGAGTATTCCCGCCGAGACTGATAATATTATTGGCATAGGTTGTGGCGCCGGCTGCAATCTGAATCCCATAAATATTCACCGTACTTCCGGTGCCCGTAGCTGTAAGTCCATTTATAAAGTTTCCTGATACCAAACTACCCGCGGTGGTTGAACCACTGTAGTACAAGCCTGCCAGGGTTCCTGAGTTAGCGGTCGCGTTGTTTAATCCGGCAATGGTATTGCCCGAAATGGTATTTATACCCGTCGTTCCTGCACATTTTATTCCATATACAAGGCTGGACGCGGCTCCGCCTGTAATAACAATGGGCCCGGTGCCGCTTGTTGTCCCGATAGTATTCCCGGTTACAGTTCCAATGTTTATATTCCCGGTTGCGGTGGTCGGAATATTAATAGCCGTCCAGGCGGATGCAACAGCAGCATCACCCCAGGTAAAGTTTTTAATGGTGTTTCCCTGTACACTCGTTTCTGTGGTAACCTTTGGACCAACGTTCAGGTTAATAGCATTAAACGTATTGGTAAACGCATTTGTCTTTGTCCAGCTGGTTACGCTGCCCGTAGTCCCGCAACTTGGTGCGCTTCCTCCAATGTAATTTCCGCTGATGCTGATATCAGTTGAAGTGATTGCAGAGATATTGACAGGCACATAAGTAACAGCAGCCGTTGGTACGAACGAAGCGGTTTCATAAAAACTGTTTGATGTAATAGACCATCCCGTATTATAGGCCGCCAGTTGAATTCCGTTTGATGCTGTTCCTTTGTTCAGGAAATCGTAAATATTGTTATTGCTGATTGTGTTTCCGCTGTTTGTTTTTGCAATCGTTCCCAGTGAATAAATGGCATTCAAAGGTCTGTTCGCATCGGCAGCATTTGTGATGTTATTATTGTTTATTGTGTTGCTACTATTTCCTGTTGTTCCTGTGGTTGTGGAGAAAAATATGATACCTCCGGTTGGGTTTAATGACGAGCCGGTAATAGTGCAGTTCTTTACCGTATTTCCGGTTGCATCGTTGATGAATTTAATGGTGGATGCTGATGTTCCCGTGTTGGGGTTGGATATCGTTAAACTGTTGCCTCCTGTATTCAGTCCATCGATGGTTACATTATCCGCACCGTTTAACGAAATCAGGGCGCCATTAACCGTTCCTGAAACGGTTCTTGCTGCCCCCCCTGAAGGCGAAATGGTCAGTGTGTTCGAGCCTGTCCACTGCGGTAGTTCATTACTGCCTGTTTCTGAAGTTAGGTCGGAGGTAATCAGTACAGTGAGGTTACCAGAAAACCCTTTATTGTAAATGGCGTCAAACAGCCCTCCTGCATTCGTCAGCGAGGTGTACGTCTGCAAGCTGCCTACATTTACTGTTCCCGATAAGCTTGATGGCGGAATGCCACCGAATTCATGGGCACCGATATCAGGTAGTGTTGGAGGATAGGTAGCATTCACCGGATAACCGTCGTTCGGGTAGCGTGCCGTTCCGTAATAATCAGTTGTAATAGCGATGGGTGTGGAAACCACCGACCCTCTGCCTTCGCAAAATGTTGCTGAACCTGTACTTATTCTCAGGTCATACGGCGAAGAGGATATATTCACAAACGGGGGGAGTTCCGTAACGGAAGCAGCATCACGGGGGGCTATGGTGCCTGCCGTGAATACGCCGGTCTTATAGGCGAAAAGCGTTTGTGCTGAACTTGTGCCATCGAAATAAATTACATTATATGTTCCTGGTGTTCCGGCGTAAAAATTGTTGTTGTTCGATGTGGAAGCATAGTTTGCCAGGTAACCGGCCGTACCGGGGCCACTTTTGAAAGCAACGGTATAACCTGTCCCTTTGGGGGTGGAGTTGTTTACTATGATATTGTTTCGCAGGTCAAGTGCAGACGTGGTGGCAGTTAGGCTGGCAGTATGATAAATGCCGCTGCTTCCGAAATTTGTTCCGGAGGAGGAGGCATTCAGAAACACAGTATTGTTATAGACTCCGTAGGTTGTTGAAGTTGTGGTGGAAGTAATGCTGATACCCCTGACGGCATCAACAATGTTTGCTGCCGGCGCTTTCAGTTCGCTGATGAAATTGTTGTAAGCATATACTGTTGTTCCTGCAGAAATAAGCATTCCGTTTACTGCGCCTGCCGTAGTTGCAAATGCTCCGCTCTGCGAAAGGTTGTAAATATTGTTAATATAAACATTTGTCGTAGTTCCTCCACTAATTTGAATCCCGTTAACAATTGGACTGGTTGCCCCTGAACCCGACAAAGCATTGATGGTATTGGAGTATATATTCACCGTGGTTCCGCCTGATGAATTTATTCCCGAAATGTTGCACGACGCACCGCTCGATGTAAGTGTGTTGATGATGTTACCATTAATGTTGGCGGTTGTTGCATTAGCTGTATGTTGAATACCGATGACAGTTGCCGTTGATGCCGATGTCAAGGTGCTGATGGTATTGGTACTGATATTTAAGGTGGTCGGTGCAGCACCATTATAAATACCTGTCAGCGTGCCTGTTCCTGTCAGCGTGCCGTTCAGGATGTTATTAGTGGAAATGTTCGTGGTACCCGTACTTCCGGCATTGTATATCCCCCAGAATATTGAAGCGCCGGTACCATATGCCGAACAGTTCTGTATGGTATTTCCGGTGATGGAAACAGTTCCGGTTGCCGCCTGCTTGATGCCGTAAAAGCTACAGACACCGGTTGTGGTGGTACCGTTTGTTCCCACGGCTATCGAATTGGTCGTGGAAGTGCTGCCGATGGTGTTCCCCGAAATGGTAATATTGCCAGCCGTGCCTGCGGTGTTGATTCCGAAAAAGGTAAATCCGATAGTTGCTGCACCGTTGACACTGATACCGCCGATTTTATTGTTCTGGATACCGACTGTTCCTGTTGAAGTTGCATAAATTCCCTGAATAAACGGCGTTCCTGTCAAAGGGGTGATCGTGATGGCATCATTACCGGTTTCAGCACCGATAGTATTGGCAGTTGTTGTTCCAACATTCACTGTTCCGGCAAGAACGCTGATGCCCGAAAAAATACCGGATCCTACATTAGTGGTGTTTGATGTTGAAAATGAAATGGCCGTAATGGTGTTTCCATGAATCTCGGATGCAGTCGATGTTCCTACTGTCAGTTCAATGGGAATCAGGTTCGCGGTGCCGGTGAATGTGCTTGTGCCGGTTCCCAAAGCAGAACTGTACCCGATAATATTGTTATTGATCACATATCCGCCGCCGGCGGTAACGATGTTGATGTCCCGTTGTATTCCGGTGATGTCCCTTGTGGCAGTCTGGAAAAACCGGTTGCCGGTGATCGTCCATGCCGAACTGTTGCTGGCAAGGTAGATTCCATTGGGGGATGCACCTGAATAATCCTGAATGTTGTTGTTCGTAATGGATATCCCGCTGTTTTCTTTAGCAGCTGTTCCGTAAGAATAGATGGCATTGAAGGGCAGGTTCGCTCCTGCGGAGGTGATGGTGTTATAGGTGATGGTATTGGTAATGTTACCCGTACTTGTTCCGGTGGAGAAAAACAAGGTACCACTACCTGCTGATGCAGTGTTTATAACCGTCTCTGAGCCTTTAATCGTGCAGTATTTAACGGTATTTATTGAAGCATCATTGATAAACCGGATGGTAGAAGTACCTGCTGTTGTCGAAGTGTTGGTATTAGAAATCGTC
Source organism: Ignavibacteriota bacterium (assembly GCA_026390735.1). Lineage (GTDB taxonomy): Bacteria > Bacteroidota > Ignavibacteria > Tepidaquicellales > Tepidaquicellaceae > CAIKZJ01. The sequence goes on along the minus strand of JAPLFJ010000011.1, from coordinate 65,146 downwards.
AGGTCCGTATTTCCTGTTTGGTTCACCCGTCCGTCGATAGTTACATTATCTGCTCCGTTAAGGTCAATCAGAGGTGTTGCAAGGTTTCCCGAGATACTTAATCCCGTAACAGTAGGATAAATGTTTACGGAAGTATAACTGGAAGTTCCTCCTCCACCTGTGTATCCGCTTTGATACAAAGCAGCCGTAGCGGTTTCGGTGGTGCTACCGCTAATCTTAATTGCTATATCACCCTTGTATATGCCTGCATTGATGCCATCAAAAACATCTTTTAACGTCATGGCATGCCCATTGAGAGTTCCCGATGTTGCCGTAACTGTTATATTGGAATTAACCGTATATTCGAACGCGCCCATTGAGAAATATGTTCTTGCAGTGTTGTTATAATCAACTGTTATACCTGTTCCCGATGCACCGGAAAGCGTGAGATTAGAAGGTGTATAATCTGATGGTGTTATGCCTCCGACACTGGCAAATCCAGGGTTCACATTTTTACTGTTTAAATCAGCTCCTGTAAGTGGAACTATAGGTAATGTTGTTTTATCTTCTGTATAGTAAAAACCAATCACACCCCCTGTTCCTGTTACATAATAGTCGTTATAATCGCAGGTAAGAGTACCTCCGGGAGTTACTATATACATTCCATAATGCAGACTGGAACCTCCGGTTGTTGAACGAGCATTGTAGAAAATATTATTCCTGAAGTCTCGGGTACCTGATGCTGAGGCACTATACAAAGCATAAGATTGATTTAAACCACTGCCTAATGTTCCTCCAATATATACTGTGTTAAAATACAGTTTGCTAATACCACCGGAAGCGGCATTCTGATATATTCCATAAATTGTTGATGGAGTGTTTCCGCCAATACTTATAATATTATTGGAATAAGTTGTTATTGCCGTACCTGTCACAATCTTAATTCCATACACTGATGCAGTGGTTACACTTCCAGTTGCAGATAAACTGCGGATAAAATTTCCTGAAACAGTACTTGCGGTTGTGCTGCCGCTGTAATTAATACCTGCTAAAATTCCTAAACTGCTGTTAGTGCTTCCGTTACTCAAATTGGCAATGGTATTTCCCGAAATAGTACATGCTCCTCCATTAGCAGTACGATCTATACCAATTACATACTGGTCAGACAAAGTGGAAATGGAAGTTGCATTAATACTGTTTGCTGTTGTAGTGCTTCCTATTGTGTTGTTGCTTGTTGTAGTTGTCGTGCTATTTATATAGATGCCCGTAATCCCTGCACCTTTTTCAATGGTTGAGTGTGTTGCAGTTATAGAGCCAATTATATTATTGTTACAGTTTACAATATTACCGCCGGTTTGAATTCCAAATACATACGTAGGGGAGCTATATGAAGGACTTGTTTGATTTACGATAATGGAACCGGTTCCAGTTGCAGCTCCAATTGTGTTTGGACTTGTAGTTCCTATATTGAAATTACCGGTACTAACAAATATTCCCAACCATACAGTATTAGCTTCATTAGACCAGTTAAATTTACTGACGGTATTCCCTTGTATATTACTTGCTGAGGCTGTGCCTGCGGTAACAGAAATACCATTAAAAGTACCGTATGACCCTGTTTTTGTCCACGTCCCGCTGTGGTCTGCTGCCGAACCACCTATATAGTTACCTGAGACGGTAAAGTTTACTCCTGTGCTATTCAAAACATTAATGATAACATAAGCAGCATTGGGAGTAGTTGCAGTGAAGAGTGCTGTTTCATAAAAATTGTTATCAGAAATTGTCCAGGCACTTGTATTACTGGTAAGGAATATTCCGTTTGAGGCAGCTGTTTTGTTAAGAAAATCATAAATATTGTTGTTGCTGATTGTGTTTGTAACGTTTTCGTATGAAGCAGTCCCAAGTGAGTATATAGCATTCAAAGGTCTGTTTGCATCTGCAGCACAGGTAATATTATTGTGATCGATAGTATTATTGTTGTTACCTCCTAAAAGAGCAGTTGTTGTTGAGAAAAGTATAACACCGCTACCTGCTGCAGGAGCATTCACGTTTGGTACCATTTCAGAACCTTTAATGGTACAATACTTCACTGTATTGTTCGTAGCGCCATTTATCAAACGAATGGTAGAAGTGCCTGCTGTCGTAGCGACGCTGGTATTGGAAATTGTTAGCGTATTGCTGCCAGTGAGACCAACGCCGTTTATTGTTACGTAATCTGCTCCGGAAAGATCGATTAATGGCATGGCAACTCCGCCCGAAATTGTCCTGTTTCCGCTTGGGGTAATGGTAAGGCTTGTCCACATACCTGCTGCACCGGTTAAAGCATTTGTGCCGTCTTCGGTAGTGACATCCGCAGTAATGGAAATAGTAATGGTATATCCTACTTGAGATACAAGATTAAGTGCAGCAAATGCACCGCCTGCTTTTGTAAGTGAAGTGTAGGTGCCATCTTTTGTGTTTGAACCAGATACAGTTACCTGTGCATTTCCAGATTGCACAAATAAAACTGTGAGCAGAACCGTCGTTAAAACGGTGAGAAATGTCTTTTTCATTTTAATATCCTTTTTAAAATTAGTTAATGAATTACATTATTATTATCAATTAGCGTGCCAGGATGAAAACGGCGATTACGGCTTACAATTAAGGTTTTTTGATGAGAGAGACAGAGGTTTTTCTTTTCATTCTGAGACACGAGTCTCGTTTTGAGAAAGGCATTGTTTAATGTAAAATAAGAAAAAACGGGAAGGTGGGCGTAATACTATGATATATCAGGAGTTTAGGGTTGATTCTGAGAGTTTCTGAGAAATATGATTTGCTGACTACCCCAAGGATTTTTATGGTCTCAGGAGAGTGGTTTATGTATATTATGCATTAATTTTTGCACTATAGTGCGATTTCAGATTAGTTTTTGGAAATAGTATTCTCAAATTGAGAAAATGGGCGATTTTGGGCAAAACAGAAAGGGGCTGTTACCCCAGGTTTTCGGGGTGATTTTTGTAATGGGGGGGATGTGTGAGGAAGATGTCAGGTAATTAGAAAAGTAAGAGACTTAGGAATGGAACGCGGATGACGCGGAAAGAACGGATTAGAAGAAGAGATGGCACACTGATTTGCACTGTTACAAAATAATTAGGAATGGAACGCGGATGACGCGGAAAGAGCGGATTTTCACGGATAGAGAATTTTCCAGGGTTAGAGATAAAACAGAAATGGCATCCGCCTCGGCGGAATAAGAACTGATGGGGGCTGATTTCCACTGATTAAAAGATTTTCAGGGTTAAAGATGAGAGAAGAACTTCTCCCGCTAAATTCACGGAAGTCACGAAATAGAGAAAAGAGATTTGTAGAAAAGATGTCCGCTAATTAGACGAATTAGACTAATTTAACGAATTAGAGAAAGAGCAAGAGAATTTTCAGGGTTAGAGATGAGATTAAAGAAAGAGATTTTTCAGGGTTAGAGATGAGAGAAGAACTTCTCCCGCTAAATTCACGAAAGTCACGAAATAGAGATAAGAGATTTGTAGAAAAGATGTCCGCTAATTAGACGAATTAGACTAATTTACCGAATTAGAGAAAGAGCAAGAGATTTTTCAGGGTTAGAGATGAGATTAAAGAAAGAGATATTTCAGGGTTAAAGATGAGAGAAGAACTTCTCCCGCTAAATTCACGAAAGTCACGAAATAGAGATAAGAGATTTATAGAAAAGATATCCGCTAATTAGACGAATTAGACTAATTTAACGAATTAGAGAAAGAGCAAGAGATTTTTCAGGGTTAAAGATGAGATTAAAGAAAGAGATATTTCAGGGTTAAAGATAAGAGAAGAACTTCTCCCGCTAAATTCACGAAACTCACGAAATAGAGATAAGAGATTTACAGAACGTGCAGACTGAATTATTTTATATATTAAGTGGAATGATTTTAGTATTTTAGATAAATGAAGCACTATGAATAAGAATCTATATAATTTACTCGGGTCTTTTTCCGCAGATGAATGGAATAAGTTTGACGATTTCGTATCGAACAGGTATTTTGCAAAAAGCAGGGATTACAAAGAGATAATGTCTGTGCTGAGAAAATATATTCTTAAGTCAAAAAAAACTGAGGAGCTTACTGAAGAGTGTTTCTTTGTAGAAATGAAAGAGAAGATAAGCAGGCATACACTTACAAACCGACTTTCAGAGATAAATAAACTTGCGGAAAAATTCCTTGTGATTGATTCGATTGACGATAAAACGGTTTCCTTCAGAAGCAACCTGTACGGCAAACTGTTAGGCAGAAACCTTTTCTCAAATTTCAATTACATACACAATCCTGTTAAGGAAAAACTTGTTCCAAACGATACAGAGGACTATCCCGATTACTGTAAAGTCCTGGTTTCGGAAGCACACTACCACAGGATTAATGGCGAGATTCCTGTTGTATTACAAAAATATCTTGAGCATTCAGAATATTATGCGGCATATTTCCTGAACAAATCTATATTACTCGCGATGGATTTTCATTTTATGAAACTGCATGGCTACGACGGTGAGTATGAAGTTTATAATAAATATTTCGACATACTGAATATTGACGAACAGATGCAGAGTATTATTGCCAAAGACAGTCCTGTCTTTAAACCCGCTGTACTAATGTACTATATTTATAAATATCTGCTGAATGCATCCGATAAGGAAATGCATCGCAGAGTGATAGAATATTTTGAGAATAATATGCGTTACTTTTCCATGCTGATAAAGACTGATTACTACATGAAAATGATGTCGCAGTACGTGCATATGCATAACACAAGGGCTGCGAAGTGCATACCCGACATGTTTGAACTGATGAAATCAAGAATACATGACGGAGAAACTGTGGACTTTTCACATCAGCGTTACCCCGCAACCGAATTCAGGGATTTTGTTGCTATCGGATTATTAAACGGCGAAACTGCCTGGGTTGAAAACTTTATTAAGAAATATTCGCCTCAGATTCCTGCGTCAATACGAGAAGATGAATACACAAATGCGATGGTTAGTCTTTATACGCAGAAGAAAGACCTCCTGAACGCACTTCACGTGATAAACAAACAGAAACAAAGCAGTAATCATATTCACAACCTTGATATGTACAGGATGAAAATAATGATTAACTACGACCTTGACCGCTCAGCAAGGAATGAAGACGAGATTGCACTGCTGAAAAAATATTTCAGGAAAAAGGGTATCGACAAAAAACACAGGGAAGCCACTAATAATTTTCTTGTTAACTACTATAAACTTATTGAACTGAAAGAATCAGGACAGTCAAAAGGATTCAGTACACTTGCGGAGAAATATACCAAAACACTTCTTCCCTCTGCAGATATACAATGGCTGAAAGCAAAGGTGACAGGACTTTTACCGGTTTAGTTACAATGCGGATTATCGGGGGGAATGAACTTACCTGCTACAAAAAAGTAAACAGAAATGGCATCCGCCTCGGCGGAATAAGAACTGACGGGGGCTGATTTCCGCTGATTAAAATTCGCCACGGGGAACGCAAAGAACGCGGATTTTTCAGGGTTAAAGATAAGACGAAACATTATAGCGGGGTGAAAAATAATCAACTTGTTCCAGGCAGACAATAGTATTAATAATTCAAAGCAGGAAAACCTTATATAAAAAACAAGTGCTGTTGAAAATTCAACAGCACTTGAATTAAGTAAAGGGTAATTTGGGGTACTCTTTTATGTTTAAGAATCATGCTTTACCAGAGCATGATTTTCCATATTCTTTTTTGAAAAGGGATTACATTTTTACAATAGTAAATATTACCCCTTTGCATAATAATATATCAATTATTGTGCCAGAAAAATGAAAAGAAAAGAATGTTTATAAACACTGTATTAATACAAGTTTAGAGAAGAGCGAGAGAATTCGTACAATAAAAAAACGAGAATATTTGTCTCATTTTGAGACAGATTTTCTCATTTTGAGACAGATTTTAAGAAATTCAGAAGAAATAGTGCCGGAGTTTTCAGGGTTCCGGCACATGAAATTCTGATTATTTAATGAGTGTCATTCTGTTGGTTTTGAAGAGACTTCCGTTAATTATCATAGCATAAAAATACACTCCGCTCGGTAATCCGTACGAATCGTAGTTGACATAATAATTACCTGCCGAATGATTTTTATTAACCAGTGTCTTTACGAGTTTACCAGATACATCATAGACATTAATCCTGACTTCAGATTGTTTTGCAACAGAGAAATCTATACGTGTAACAGGATTAAAAGGGTTTGGATAATTCTGTTTAAGGGCAAATTCCTTTGGCAGTCCGCTTCCTTCGTTAAGAACACTTGTAGGTACTGAAGATAATTTTATTTCCCAGATACCTGCACCATGAGTCAATGCACGCATTTTCCTGCTGACAGGTACATAGGATAAATCGAATACGATTGAATACGGCATTCCGTTTCTGTACTCGCCCCATGTAGTTCCGCCGTTAGTACTTGCATAAACGCCAAGGTCATTACCGACGTATACGTTGTTCGGATAAACAGGGTCGGAGAATACTGACTGTGTAGAAACATCGGGCAGATTGTTAGTGATATTTATCCATGTAGTTCCTGCGTCGGATGATTTATAAACGTGTCCTGTTCCGAATCCGCCGAAAGTTACGTATACATCGCTTGCCTTGTAAGGATTGGTTACGATGCGTGTAGGATATCTGTTTGGAAGAGCGGCCGTGATATTTGTCCAGGAAGTACCACCGTTTACAGAACGCCAGACAGCTGCAACAACTGCACCTTCAGGAGTTGTGCCGACATATACAGTATCAACAGACAGCCAGGAAGTTGCCATAGACAATGCCTTACCGCCGCCGAAGTTTTTAAGTGATGCAGAGAAAGTAGTTCCTGCATTTGTAGATTTATAGAAGTCAGTTCCTGCAACATAAAGTATATTCGGGTTTGAAGGAGCAACTATAAACGGAGTGTTGAAACAATAATAAGTTTCCGAACCTGAGTTAGGAATATTATTCAGGTAATTCAAAACAGAACCTCCGTTAACTGATTTAGCAATATCACCGTAAGTGTATTCAGTATAACATACGAGCGGGCTTGCAGAACTCACCTGCGAGCAGAAACCATCACCGCCGAAAGTTTTATACCAGGCAGTTGTTCCCTGATAATAAGCGGCACGGTTATCCTGCAGACCGCCAAGACAGAAGACTGAATCGGTGAATGAATTTCCGAGTGTTGCATAGAACTGCGATGTTACATAACCGCCGTTGCAGGAATAGAATGTCTCGCCGAAATTATCTGAACGGTAAAGACCGCCGTCTGCTGCGATGTACACTTTATTAGGGTCTTTAGGATTATCCGCATAATAGTGAACGTCTGCGTGAACGAAGTTAGACGGGCCTTCGGGTTGTCCCGGAGGAGTTGCACCAGTATTCCATGCAGACCAGTTTGATTTAATAGTAAAAGATGTACCGCCGTTTGTAGATTTATGAACATCAAGGCATCCGACAAGAATTGCGTTCGGGTCATTAGCTTTTACAAGATGAGCCTGATTGTACCAGCCCTGATTGCTTGAAGGAACGGTAGTAGAGCCGAGAGTCCAGGTAGTTCCTGCGTCAGTACTTTTATAATAGCCGACATAGGTTGTAATATCGTTAGCAATGTTAGCATAGATATAATTCGGATTCCCTCTGTACATCTGCAAAGTTGCCTTACCAGACCAGGTGGCAGGGAGACCACCAGCGAGTTTAGACCAGTTGGCACCGCCATTAGTTGACTTGTACAGACCAACATTAGCATTCGGGATGTTATTGCTCAGATTTCCGATTGAAGCATAGACGATGTTTGTATCAGTAGTATTTATAAGCATATCCATTGCCATAGGATAGTTCAGTACCTGAGACCAGCTTCCGCCTGCATTATAAGATTTATACACACCTTCCGAAGTAGCGGAATATATGATGTTCGGATTCTTCGGGTTTATCATAACCTTCCATACACCACGCTGGTTATTGTATGACCAGTCGAGTGACTTGGTCCAGGTTGTTCCGCCGTTAGTAGTTTTGAGAATACCTATTCCATACATACCTCTTGTCAGGCGAAGGTTCACTCCGTGATAATCTGAATACTGATATCCGTAATTTTCGCCCGTACCGATGTACATAATGTTCGGATTAACGGAATCGATTGCAATAGAACTCACTGCAAGCGATGGATAACCTGTGTTGATAAGAGTCCAGGCACTTGCTCCGACACCGCCGGTAGTTGATTTCCAGAGACCGCCTGAAGCTGAACCAATAAAGACTATACCTGTATCGACAGGATGTACAGCAAGGGCGATACTTCTTCCGCCGATGTTATTCGGTCCGATAGATGTCCATTGCTGAGCATCGGGACTGTCAAAGACGTTTGAAAGGTGCTGCTGTGAATACTCAAACGCTTTATAAAATTTATCTGCAGGAATATCCTTTTCGGGATAAGCGCGGATTTCGCTCATAAACTGCAACGACTGCATTGCACCCGACGGACCGTTTTCTTCTTCCTCAAACTCAACATTCCTGTTGTTGTTTTTCAGGTTCAGTACAATGAGCATCACAGAAACGAGTAATACAACAACTGCAGAACCGTAGAAATATTTTTTATTCATATTAAATTTATATTATGTTAGATTATTTCAGTTTGGATTTTATTGATTGCGGTAAAGCATCTTTGTGTACGGTAAAGTTCATCATTTTAAGTTTTACGAAATCATCGTTATAGAAATAATATCCTTTAGGGTCAACATTCTTTGAGCCAGCACCCGAGTCTTTGATAAGGTACCAGTCCTTGCCGTTCTTTGTTGTCATACCGACCAGATGTATTCCGTGGTCATCTGTTGTAGTCTGGTTTGAGAACCTGAACTGTCTTGCGCTTTCATCTATATACTGAGAAGGGATATCGAACGTAGGAATCATCGCAACCTTATTCCAGGAATCCATTCCCGGTTCCGAGACATCACCACCGATTGAAACAGTATATCCTTTTTTCACTGCATCTTTTAAGATTGTCATAAATTCATCGAGAGGAATGTTATAGTATTCCCTGCTGTGCCACCAGTTATCAGAGACTTCGTACTCAACGAACTGATTATACGGCTGCTGCATGTACGAAAGGATTTCCACATAATCATCCGGATTAAGTGCAATAACATTTTTGAAATATTCTTTTGGTGTCATATCATCTCCGTCAACGTTTACTTTTGAAGGAGGGGCACCCATGTAGAAATTCATAATGGATTTTACTGTACTGACGACTTCTTCTTCATTCCAGTTGTTTGATTTTTTAATACCCTCGAGGTAAGCAGTCATTTCTTCAATCATTTTCCGATGATCGTGGAATACCTGTCCCTGCTTCAGCCCAGTATAATCTTTTTCAGGAACCGCGCCGTATTCCTGCCATATTCTCAGTACTGCATTTGCTTCAGAACCTTCAGAGAACAGTGAGTTGCCGCGTTCGCTGACAAAACGTTTTGCCTTTTCAACGTATTCCCAGTAAACAGTAAACAGAGGAGATATTTTTATTTTTCTGTTATGTATTCTGTAAACTTCAGACTCAAAGTACGAAGTGGTTGAAAACGACCAGCAGGTGCCTGTTAAGCCCTGCGAAACGGTTTCGTTGTGCCAGGCATAAGTAAATTCGGAAAGATTCTTAGGCAAATCCATTCCTGTAAAATCGACCTTAAAGTTCTTTGTATCGGCTTTCGGCTTAGAAGCATAACGATCGGCCTCTTTGCTTATGTCATCAAAGAACCCTGACTTAGGTTCTGTGAATACACCTTTATTTTTTTCCTGAGAGAACAGAGAATTTGAAATGACTATAAGAACCAATAGAAAAAGTAATCTGTAGTTTTGCATGCTCTTAATTTCCTTTATATTTATGTATATTTTAAATATTAATTGTTTAGTGTAAATTAACCTAATTAATTAATATTTAATATTCAAATTTTAACTAATGCGAAAGAACACATTGCCCGTTTTATTTTTGTTATTATTCAGTATCAGTACTGTATTTTCACAAAGTGTGTATGAAGAAAACAAAACACCATACACCGTTTCTTCAGACAGATTAAAAGGTTACAGCCAGAAATCAGATTTATTAAAATATTCACTGTTCAGGGAAATTCCTTTCAGGTCAATAGGCCCGACAATAATGAGCGGACGAGTAGTTGACATAGAGGCAAACCCTGACGACCCTACTGTATTCTATGTTGCATATGCATCAGGCGGATTATTTAAGACATCTAACAACGGGATTACTTTTAATCCGATATTCGACAATGAGGCCTCGCTTATAATAGGAGATATAGCAGTTGACTGGAAGAATAAAACAATATACGTTGGAACAGGCGAGAACAATTCAAGCCGTTCGAGTTATCCGGGTACGGGTATTTATAAGAGTACTGATGACGGTAAGAACTGGATACACCTCGGGCTTGAAGAGACGCACAGAATAGGAAGGATTGTGATTGACCCTGTAAACCCTGAGAATGTATACGTCGCGGCACTCGGACATTTATATTCATCGAACAGTGAAAGAGGAGTTTACAAAAGCACTGACGGCGGAAACCATTTTGAAAAAGTTCTTTACGTGAATGATGTAACGGGTGCAATCGATATTGAGATTAATCCGAAGAACCCCGGCATACTGTATGCCGCGATGTGGGAAAGGGAAAGACGTGCATGGGATTTCAGAGGCGCAGGAAAGAATTCGGGTATTTTCAGGACTACAGACGGAGGTGCAACGTGGGAAAAGTTAACAGGAAAAGGACTTCCTGACGGAGACGGATTCGGAAGATGCGGTCTTGCAATCAGCAGTTCCAATCCCGAAACTGTGTACGCACTGATAGATAACAACTCTCCGAAATCCACAGAAGTAAAGAAGGACAGCGCAAAAGTCACAAAGGATATATTAAGAAAAATATCTAAAGAGAATTTTCTTAAACTTGAGAAATCTCTGGTAGAAGAATATTTATCTAAATACGGGTTTCCGAAAGAATACAATTACGAATATGTGTCGGAGATGGTGAAAGACGACAAACTTAAACCGTCTGCACTTGTGGAATACCTTGAAGACGGCAACAGTAAACTGTTTGAGACTGACGTAAAGGGCGGAGAGGTTTACCGTTCAGATGACGGCGGCAGTACGTGGAAAAAAACTCACGAAGGTTATCTCGACGGGCTTTTCTACACATACGGATATTATTTTGCAAACATAAGAGTTTCTCCGAACAATCCCGAGAAGGTATATCTGCTTGGTGTTCCGATAATACGTTCTGATGACGGAGGAAAGAGTTTCAGTTCACTGAACGGAGACAACGTTCACGCCGACCATCATGGTTTATGGATTAATCCGAAAAAAGACGGACACATTATCAACGGCAATGACGGCGGAATAAACATATCGTACGATGACGGGTTAAACTGGTACAAGGCAAACACACCAGCCGTCGGTCAGTTCTATTCGGTTAATTACGATTTAGAGAAGACATACAATGTATACGGCGGGCTGCAGGATAACGGAGTGTGGTACGGTTCATCGAAGACGGAAATAAATACTGACTGGCAGAATTCAGGTGACTATCCTTTTAAAAACCTGATGGGCGGAGACGGAATGCAGGTAGTTATAGATACGAGGAATAATGATTTAGTTTATACGGGTTACCAGTTCGGCAATTACTACAGGATTTCAAAATCGAAGAAAGATTACAAATATATAACACCCAAACACAAACTCGGCGAAAGGCCATACAGGTTCAACTGGCAGGCACCGATACAACTTTCACCTTTCGATATGGATATAGTGTATTTTGGTTCCAACAGATTACACAGGTCAACAGACAAAGGAGATAATTTTGAAACAGTATCAGGTGATTTAACAAACGGAGGCAAGGCAGGTAATGTACCTTACGGAACACTGACAACAATTTCTGTATCGCAATTAACGAAAGGGCTTATCTACACAGGAAGCGATGACGGTCTGGTATACGTGACAAAAGATGACGGAGAGAAATGGGAAAACATATCCGCAGGATTGCCGAAAGAATTATGGGTCAGCAGGGTAACTGCTTCAAAGTTTGATGCTCCGACAGTATACGTAACACTTAACGGATGCAGATGGGATAACTTTGAATCTTACGTATACCGTTCCGACAATTACGGCAAAACATGGACAAGGATAGGAACGAACTTATCACCCGAACCTGTTAACGTGATTAAAGAAGATAATGATAACAAAAGAATATTATATTTAGGAACGGACGCAGGAGTATACGTATCGATTGACAGGGGTTCTTCGTTCACTCCTATGAAAGGTACGTTACCGAATGTACCCGTACATGATTTAGCGGTGCATCCGACTGCAAAAGAATTAATAGTCGGGACTCACGGCCGTTCCGTATACATAGCGGATTTAAGTATAATTCACAAATTCCTGTCAGTAAAAAATACAGGGAACCTGTACGTCTTTGAACCCGAAAACACCGAACACAATCCCGAATGGGGAAACAGAACATTCGACTGGAATTATACACTGCCGAAAGACCTGGTTATACCATTCTACGTTAACGATGCAGGTACATTGAAAATAGAAATAATAACAGGCGGCGGCGTAAAATTATTCGAAGAAGAAAAAACATTTTCAGCAGGAATTAATTTTTATGAATACAATTTAACTGTTGGTGAAGCATTCACCGAAATGTACAAAGAGTACTGCAAAAACGGGAAGAAACCTGAATTAAAGGAAAAAGATAACAGAAAGGAATATTTAACAGAGGGAAAATACACGGCAAGAATATCAGGTAAAACGGGCATTTCAGAGAAGCCCTTCGAGATAAAGAAAAGGCAGCATCGGGAAAGTCAGGAACAGCAAGGGATTCCAGGTGACGGCAGATAATTGCGGAAACGGACATTAAGGAAACTCAGCACTGATTAGACTTACGGGCGGGTCGAAAATTATCAGTACTAGTTTACTTCTTGCTTTTTAGATAATACAATACTATTTTTGTTTGTTAATAAACTAAACTAATTTAATACCATGAACAAAGAACAACTCATTGACAAATTAGCAGGTGATGCTAAGATCACAAAAGTAGCTGCAAGAGCAGTACTTGCATCTTTTATTGAAGCTGTAAAAAAGACAGTAAAAAAAGGTGACAGATTAGGTCTCGTAGGTTTCGGAACTTTTTCATCAGGTAAGAGAAAAGCAAGAATCGGAAGAAACCCACAAACCGGAAAACCTATCAAGATTGCCGCAAAGAAAACTGTGAAATTTAAAGCAGGAAAAGATTTCAGTGATTTTGTAAACGGTAAAAAATAATTATCATTTGAACTTTTTTAAAAAAGGCATTGAATAAGCAATGCCTTTTTTATTTGACCACTGCAAACTTTCCCATTTTACTTTCAACATCAGCACCAAGAGAATTTTTACCTTCAACTTTGTATATGTAAATACCCGATGGAATTTCGTTTCCTCTGGTATCCCTTAAATCCCACTCAATTCCTCCGTCTCCGTTTGTTTCCGACAGTTCGTTTATCGATTCACCGCTGAGACTGAAGACATAAACCTTTGCTGTTTTTGTAAGGTTGGCAAAAGTAATGATTTGTTTTGCTGATTTGGTTTTACTGTAAGGATTTGGATAAGCCACAACGCCTGTCAGGTCTTCCTTTACAAAGGTAAGACTGAAGACACTTCCGCTGCCACTGACAATCTTAATACCGCTTTCTGAGTATACATTGTTTATACGTATAAAATATGTCTTCCCGCCCGGTCCAATATTGTTATTACTGTTAACTGTTAGGTAGAGAATTTTCTTATCTGTTTTATCTCTTTCTGCGGCAATAATCTTCAGGTTAAAAGGGTCGATGCTGTAATTTGAAGTATTGTACGAAGTAACCGTATCAACGACGGTATTGAATTGCACTTTTAAAGTATTCGGGTTTGTAAGTATTAAATTTGATATGTAGAACGAATTAGAATCCGTTGTACTGACTGCAAATGCTACAGAACCTGTATCGACAGGGGCGCCGTAAAAATCTTTTAAGTCCGCTGCATTGATTAAGTAGTTACCGTTTATCAGGCCTTTAAAAGACAAACCGTATTCATAATTATTTACTATGCCAATACTTGAAGGGTATATTGTGCCGTTGAGCCTGAATGTTTTTATGTCAGGTATGAACAGTTGTATCTTTTCAGAGAACTTCACTGAAAGAAGTCCTTTGCTGTATACAGCACCTGTGATTTTAGATTTATTGTGTACATAAACTTTTACGTATTCCGACAACACGCTTTCCCTTATCTGCTTTGTTGTATCAACTGCGGATATTTTGTAATAGTAATCTCTTTTGTTGTTTACCTGAATATCATTGTATACGGAAGTGTATGTTGAATCGTACAGGTTATATCCTGTAGAATCACTCAGTCCCCTGTAAACTTTATAATACTGTGCACCTGTCACTCCCTGGAAAGACAATGCAACCCTGTTTGAATCCAGGATGTAACCCGCTAAGCCTGTTGGGGTTTTCGGGCCTGCAAACGCAATATTCTTTTCGATAAATATTACGGAATCATTATTATTAATACCGATTTCCTTTACACCGTTATTATCAAAGTCATATACTATAGAGTTATAGGAGTTTATATTTTCCCTGAAGTACTGAGGTTCAAATGAAGATGACGACAGATTATATTTAAGTACATAAAGCAGTTTGCCTTCGTTTGAGATAAGTTCATCGCGTCCGTCATTATCTATGTCGCCTGCCTTAATGCTTAACTCACCCTGTGCATCGCTGTTATACATCTCAACAGAATTATACTCACTGAATGTACCGATGCCTGTGCTCTTAATGAACAGGACAGAAAACAGTTTAACCGGTATTGCAAGGTCTGTACTGAATCCGACAGCAATTTCCTTCTTACCATCGCCGTCAAAGTCACCTGCAGTGAGGTTATCACCTTTAATTACAAGAGGATATTCTTCGTGGAACACAAGCGAGAAACTGTTTCCCGATGAATATTTATATATGTTAACAGAAGTATTCTGATTATTGTTTGCGTCTATAAAAGAGTTAGTGAATACTATTTCCTTTTTAGCGTCATTATCAAAATCGCCGACTATAACATTCTGGGAGTTGGCATAGTTGCCTGCATTAGCAGGTAAATAATTCAACACTGCAAAAGGTGTTACAGAACCCTGGAATTTCATTATGCGCAGTCCCTGTGCGCCAAAGCCGAGTATCTCGTCAACTCCGTCTCCATCAACATCTGCAAACTTTGACGACCAGAATTCATCACCGGCATCATTGCTCCAGATTTTAATCGATGGAATCTGGTATACGGAAGGCGATTCAAATACATTGCCGGTTCTTTGCTGAGAAGAAAGCAGGTCCCATTTATTGTTCCTTAGAATAACATCTCTCACAACATTATTCCCTATCCATCCGCTCGAAACCTTTTCAAACCTGTTGTTGATGAAGTTATAAATCTCCGCTGTTAAACCAAGTTGTACATTGTTTGTAAAAACATTCCTGCTTCCGTTATTAAAAATATCAACGACCTTATCGTTAACCTGACTCCTGGGGAGATTGTAAGGTTTTTTAATGTATGAATACTTATCGATTTGTTTCTTTGCACGGAAATGAAAAGAAGTATCGTTTACGCTTACCTTCTTTCCGTTCAGAGAAACTGCTTCCAGATAAAACTCATATTCGGTTTCGGGTATTAATGAAAAGTGATTGAGCAGAGCATAATGGTCTGTGGTGAAGAACCCTATGTTACCGTCATCCGCATAGATGCTGCTGTACGGTTCGTTTACATTCTTTCTTTTGAAATACACTAATCCTTTTGACGGTTCTTTTGAGAAGAAAGTAATCAACTCGGAAAATCCGTCTTTGAACAGGATTTCACCGTTTGAATAACCTGTAATTACAGGATTGGATTTATTTTTTCTGATTATCGTGGAATGTTCTACAGTCTTTCCGTTATTTGTGTAGACTATAAGTTTAAGTGTGTAAGAAGTATCGGGTAAAGAAACCGTATTCCATCTATAGACTGTATCTTTAATAACCTGTGAGCCTGAAGAGAACAGGTCGTGGTACGATGAGGGGTTTTCTCCGACACCATACTTTAAAGAATAAGAACGGAAGAAAGCAGATGCTGCCGTTACTGCAACGGGTACGGTATCGTTCGTGAAACTATAATTCAGTGAAGGAGTGAATATCCGTACTACTGAAGGGTTGTTATAATTCTGAAAAGCGGACTGGGCGTTAAGCAGTCCTGAAGAATAATAATTATTCCATTCGCTCTGTCCCGAGAAATACTGTGCCGAGAAAACGAGTATACCTCTTATTTCTTCGTTAGTAAGGTTTGGGTTCTTTGTCTTTAATACTGCGGCAACAGCAGCCACTATAGGTGATGAAAAAGATGTTCCGTTCGCCAGAGTATAATTATTTCCGTATTCCGCACTGCCCTGTCCCACGCGTGAGGTAGTAAGAATATTCACACCCGGAGCATAAATATCGACTGTTTCTCCGTAGGCAGAGAATGTTGCTTTTCTGTCGAGTTCATCAGATGCAGCGACGGATATAACTTCATCGAATGCAGAAGGATAGTGAAGCACGTTAGAATTATCGTTTCCTGCAGAACAAACAATCGTTACATTATTCTGATATGCATACCTGACAACATCCCTGAGCAAATCACTGTATATATAATCACCAAAACTGAAATTAAAAACTTTTACGCCCTGCATAACTCCGTATAAAATAGCAGTGGCAATCTGGTCTTCGTAACCAACGCCCTGTGAGTTGAAGCATTTAAGGATTAAAGATTTGCTTCCGCCTGTTATTGATGAAATACCAATTCCATTATTAAACCCCGCAGAGATGATACCCGCAACACAGGAACCATGTGATACGATATTATCGTCAACAGGGTTGTTGTTGTTATCGATAAAATTCCACCCTCTCCAGTTGTCTATGTATCCGTCACCGTCGTCATCAATTCCGTTATTTTCTTTTCCGTTACCGTATTCACCCGTATTAATAAAGTAACTCTGCTGCAGGTCGGGATGAAGAAAATCTATACCCGAGTCTATGATTCCAACCAAAGCATTAGTTCCCTGCTGGAAATCCCAGACAGGAGGGATATTAATATTCTGAAGATAGTACTGATTGTTGTAGTATGTATCGTTAGGAGTGAATGATTCAAGTTTCAGTTTGTCGACCGGCTTTGCGTATTCAACATTCGTGTTTAGTTTTAAACTGTTTATACAATCTGCGGGATACGCCGTATTAGTTTGAAGAATAAAAATCCTGTCGAGACCTGTTGATTCAATATTCCTGAGTCTGGCAGTATATTTTCCGAATAATTGTTCTGAATTGAATATATCATATCTTTCAATGATTTTTGCAAGAGGGTTCACAGAACCTCTGATATTATTCTGTTTAAAGTCATTCAGAATGTTTACAGGAGTATTTTGTTTAAACTTTACAACGATTCTCTGAGTCTGTGAGAATAAAGACACAGAGACAAGGAGAAAAACGCATAATGATATTATTTTAAGGCGAATCATATCTTGTAATAATAACAAGTTCAAAAGTAAAATAGTATTACAAAAAGAAAAGACAAATTTATAATAATCAAACAAATATATTAAGATGAAAAAATTATTCAGCAAATTACCGCTGGCAGTAATAGCGGTTATTCTGTTCACACTGAGTTCATGCATAGACATTGACAGGAAAATAAAGATTAATGCAGACGGGAGCGGTACAGAGACACAGACATTCAACATAGACAGGACATTCTACGATTTGATTTTCAGTATGGTAAGCAGTATGGACTCGACGAAATCAAAGAGCATAAAAGACTCGCTGTACAACCACGAGGATATGCTTGGCAAGATAAGACAAAACCTCAGCAAGCAGGAAGGCATCGAAATAACGGAATTAACAGGAACAACGAATGCCGATTCATCAGCGACTTACAGGTTTAGTTACCTGTTTAATTCGATTGACAAGATTGGTTATGCTACGAACATATCGCCCAAAGAATTATCAGGAGAAGAGAAGAACAAATCTGAAGTCGTATGGAAAGACAGTGGTGACAGGGTTAAATTCAGTTTGCTGTACAAGCCTAATACCGAAAGTGAAAGCTCCAACGATGACAACAATAAAGCGTTAGCGTATTTATTCGCTAACAAGTACATAAAGTTTGATATAGAATTTCCTTACAACATAGAAAAAAGCAACGGTCAGAGTTTTGACGGCAAGACAGGAAAATGGTCGTTCCCGCTTGTTGAATTAATGAACAACAAGGACCAGAGAATATACCTGGAAGTTATACTCGTAAAATAAGTTTAAACCGAATACACAATTCTGCCGTTGATGAACGTAGTTTCGACAACGGCATTTTTTATATCCTTTGCTGAGATGCTGAAAATATCCCTGTCCACAACTATTAAATCTGCATACTTATCTTCTCTTATGCTGCCTTTTGTGTTCTCCTCATAACTTGCGCAGGCATTGTTAATAGTGTATGCTTCAAGACAGGTAACAAGGTCCAGACACATAGCGGTATTGAAACCATCAGGGTATCCGACTGCTTCACGCGTCATTGCAGAATGAATAGTATCGAAGGGGTTTTCGGTAACGACAGGAAAATCAGTACCGAAACAGACTCTGTTTCCGTCGTCAATCAGTTTTTTAAATACGTGAGTAGTTTCGGGATTTTGAATAGACTGAGTTGCAACTCTGGCATCGAAGTACAAATGTGCCGGCTGAACAGACGAAATGACATCGAGCATTTTAAACCTGTATAAATCTTTTTCCTGAACGTGCTGAATGTGTTCAAGTCTGACTCTTCTGTCCCACAAAGGATTTGTATTCCTGATTTCTTCAATAAGATCGAGTGCTTCGCTGACTGCAAGGTCACCTATGACGTGAATTACAAGCTGGCATCCTGCCAGGTCTATTTTATATGCAAGTTCTTTGAGCTTACCGCTTGTAACCTGTTCGGTTCTTATTCCGTTTTTGTCTGTACCTTTATAGTTATCAAAGAATAATGCAGTATGACTTGAAAGAGAGCCATCGTAGAATGCTTTAAGAGCACCGAAGCGAATAAAAGGTTTGTATTCAGCAAATTCTTTCTTATAATCATTAACGCTGTCTATTTCTTCAAACGGGATAACGGAGTTTATTTTCAGATTCAGATTATTGTCTTCAAGCAGAGCTTTATAAACATCGAGGTCTTCCCTCCAGGAAATATCTGTTACTGATGTGATTCCGAGTGAATGAAGTTTGTGAATTTGTTTCTTAAGTATTTCTTTCTTTTCTTCGATTGTTATTTTTGGCAATGCGCCGATGACAAAATACATTCCCTTTTCTTTCAGTTCGCCCGTCAGGTTATTATTTTTATCCCTTATAACTTCATCGTTTGTGAATTCGCATAAATGATTCTGCAGGTCAACTTTTTCAAGTGCCAGAGAATTGCAGACTAAGGAATGGATGTCTGTCCTGAATAACACAACAGGAACATCGCTGCAGATATTGTCAATGAAATCTTTATTGATTGTAATGTCTTCTGTGAAATTTGCTTCGGAGAAATAACCGCCGACAATCCAGTCCCCTTTTGTTAATTTGTTTTTATAATCATTAATAGTACCGGCAAAATCTTTCTGAGTTGAAGAGTACCTGAGGTTAACTTCGGAGTTTACGAGAGCACCCTTGAACAAGTGGCAATGCCCGTCCGTAAAGGCAGGAAGAACCAGTTTACCCTTTAAATCAACCGCATCGCTGTAAATATTTTTATCATCGGCTTTTCCTTTGCCAACAAATATAATCTTACCTGTTTCAGAATCGAAACCGACAGAAGAAGCAAAGTAGTTTTTACCAATCCAGATTTTCCCGTTGAACAATAATGTTTTCATAGGCAAAATTATTTAAAGTAATATTTCAGAACAACGTAAAAGCAAAATAAATTTTAAATTTAGTGGAAAGATAGTTGATTGACTATAATTATTCGAGTGACAAATACTTCAATATTCTTTATACTAATTAGAGACCAATTAGATACTAATTAGATACTAATTACAGGCCAAGATCAACAAATACTCAGATGACCAAATAAAATACTGATAAATTATGTATTAATAAAATCAGAGAGATTTGGGGGTTTTGACAAATAATTCAAAGATAGTAAGAAAGCTATTATTCCAATCAGAATCTAAGAATTAGCAAACCAGCAGTTCCGTTTGCGACTAAAACTTTTGCTTTGAAGTAATGAACTGAGTTGCAGAAGCCGCCCGGTTCATAATAGCCCGTGTATTCTGGTCCGACGGTGTTAAATACATTAAGGACTTCAACACCTGAACTGCCTTCACCCGTAAAAAGAAAGTTTGGTGAATAGTCTATGTATCTGACGTTTGTTTCTGTGTTCTTTGTGTTAATAAAATAAGGCTGAGAGGGGTTTGATATATTGATAACACTTATACCTGCATTACCGTCTGCAACGTAGATAAGATTATCAGATACTTTAACATCGTAACAGTTTCCCGGAGAATGGAACGTGGAATACTGCACGGGGTTTTCAGGATTATTGACATTCACGAGTTCAAGTCCCGTTATGTTTTCAACAAGGTATGCGGTGTTACCCGATACTTCGATATGGTTAACAATGTTTGCAGAAGTATAAGTAAATACTTCGGATACTGATAACGGCAGTTGTGATACATTAAGAACCTTAACATTACCGCCTGTGAGTGCAACAAAGAGATAATTGTTTTTCCGGTTAACAGAATTTACACCTGAGTAAGAAATCAGTGTATCGAAGGATAACGAGTCCGGGTTTGCAGTATTAAGTATATAAAGACCTTTGACAGAATCAGAAACAAATGCATAATTAACGCCGTTGACTGTATCGACAAACACTTCCCTCGTAAAACCATTCGTCTGGTAAGACGATGCAATAATCGGAGCGGCAGCATTTGAAATATTAACGACGGAAAGTCCCGCAGGACCGTTAGCAACAAATGCATACTGAGTACCGTTTACAATTTTACCTTTTACGTAAACTGCATTTCCGTTTGTATTAAGCTGTCCGACAAACCACATACCAGTCCCCGAATCAGGAATGACCGGGTCTTCGACATATTCATCGTTCAACTTGCAGCTTTGCTGACTTATCAGTAACAACGTCAGGCATAACAACAGTATTTTGCTTTTTATGTGTTTTAACATTTGTGTTTGCTGTTCTCGAATATGGTATAACCCTCGAAGGTCCGTTTATAGATAATGAATCTTTGTTATAAAAAATCAGGTTTGCCAGCTGATACTCAGGCGAGCCGCCGTACTGGTCTCTTGCAACATCGTTAACTGTGCAGTCTGAAAGGTTGAAATCTTTCCACTTAATATCACCCAAAGGAAAACGGCAGCCTTGCGGAGTGTATACAACTTCACCAACGCCGTCAGTAAACTGAATCTTAAGGCCTGCACAATTCGGACATGGGCCGTCTGCAGTTCTTAGCCAGGTACCGTTTAAAGTATAACATCCAACATACCCGTTATTACAGTTTGTATAATTCAGAAGTTTGCATTTCTTCTCTTCAACGGTAACGTTATAGTTACATAAAAACACTGCGCCTTCTATTGAAACAGAATAACTGCCTGCTTTTAATATTTTAGAAACTGCAACGTTTGTATCACAATCTGGCGTAACCTGCCAAACGATTGAATCTGTGAGCTGATAGTTTGAAACTCTGATGACCACAAGACCGGTTATTTGTTCTGTCCTGAAAAAAGTAATCTTTCCGTTCCCTGTGCCGTAGACGTTAGTGTCTATAGGAGGAGGAGGAGGATTATAGTTCGTAATCCCTGTTTTAGAATCACAGGAAGAAATGTACACTGCAAGAAGTGTTAACAGTAATCCTGTAATTACAGATGATATTTTATTAAAGCCTTTTTTCATAGTGAAAGTAAATATATTCAATTTTAACAATACTTGAAACATCGAATATCATTACTTTTGATTGTACTTCTAATAAACGAACTTTGTTCCTTTATGTTGTCACTCACTCTTTCACTTACTTACAAATCACTTTCTCTTAACATCCTCATTCATTTTTTCTATTCCTTTGGTATCGGTTGGATGTCCGAGTTCTTCGATGCTCTGATGATAGAACATATATTCTTCGTTGGTAACCTTATTCTGCCAGTAACCTGTAACCATACCAAAGCCCGTGATGATTATGAATATTAATACAACTCCGAATGCAACATACTTTTTATTAATGGTTTTCTTAACAATAACATTCTGTAATTCAAGCGTGTCTTTTACAGGGCATACATCCACGCAGCTCAGACATGAAGTACATTCATCGGATATGACAGTATTTATTTTATGAACATCAATAAATGACGGACATACTTTAGTGCACATTTCGCAGTTAATACATGTATCGTTATTCCTTTTAATCTTATTCGGACTTATTAAAGAAGTTAAACCGAGAAAGGCGCCGTAAGGGCAGAGGTATCTGCACCAGAATCCGCGGATGATTATTGACAGCACAAACAGTATTGATAAAACGATTATGGAAAAGCGGGTGATATCGGCAAAAAAGTAATACATCTTCACGTCTGCCATAACGTTGTAAGGCCCTTCCAGAAAGGCTTTTACAGCCATATCTGTCATAAGGAATATTATAGAATAAACGAAGAAAGCAAGCAGCAGGTATTTCAGACTGCGCAACGGATAATCGAGGAACTTCGGGAGTTTTAGTTTTCTCCTGAAAATCTTTTCCCCCAGGTCACCAAGCAGTTCAGAAATAAAACCCACAGGACAGAACCAGCTGCAGAAAGATTTCCCGAATACAAGAGAAACGATTACGATTGCAGTAAAAATGAAAAATCCTGCGGGATGAATTAGACTCACCTCACCCGTTAGGAGAAAAAGGTAGAAACTCATAAAAGAACTAATAGGAAGGAAACCATCGACACCCGGAGGACGTGAAACAGGATTACCAATTCCGCCAGAATCCAGAAACTTTATGAAGAAATAGAATTCTATCCCAATCCAAACACACAAAAGAACAAAAGCAGTTTGCACATAGAATCTGAAATCACGGATTTTAAACTTCTTACCACTGAATTTATCGGTGTTCATAACAACAAATATTTAAATTACATTCCTCTTCAGCATTGATATTTTCTATGAAAGAAAACAATCAGACATCATTCATCATCTTAATTTTGGCTATGCTTTTTTTCTTAAACTGTTCGAGTGTTTCTTTTGTAAGCATATCATAAGCATCACTTCTCAGTTTACCCCATTTATTATGAACAGGACACGGACTTTCAGGACTGCAATCCGGAAACCCAAGAACACAATTATGAAATAAAGACAATCCGTCAATTGCTTCTACAATTTCAATAAGTTTAATCTGTGAAGCAGGTTTACCAAGAAAGAAACCACCCGAGTTACCTTTTTTAGAACCGACAATCTTTTTTAATGCAAGACTTTGCAGAATTTTCGAAACGAATTCCTTCGGAATATTCAACTTTTTAGAAATCTCTTCCGCAGGTGCAGTTCTGCCATCTTCAATAGTTGACAGATACAGTACGGCCTGAAGCCCATACTCACATTTCTTTGAAAATATAACAGTCATAATTAATCAGATAATTTAATCTGTTTAAAGATAATAGTTTTATCCGATTTAAACAAGAGAAAATATTCGCTTATGATTGTCAATATCCGGGTATAAAAAAGCCGGAAGATAAACTCCCGGCTTTTAAAATCGAGAATGGTAATATTTATTTTAATAATATCATCTTCTTCATATCGCTGAATCCGTCTGCATTTAATCTGTAAAAATAAATTCCTGATGACAATTCGCTTCCTGAAAAGAGAACTTTATGATTACCTGCATTATAAATTACATTGTTCAGAATTCTTTTAACTTCCTTTCCCGTAATATCATACACTACAAGAGATACTAAACTGGTTTTCGGAATACCGAATTCAATATTAGTTATCGGATTAAAAGGATTCGGATAGTTCTGAAGTAAATTAAACTTATCCGGTACATCGTTATTAGTAGTTATACCCACAAGACCGACCGAAACATTAATAAATCTTTCGTGTACAGGTGTTCCGTTAGGTCCATTGCCCTGAACCCTTACAGTATATGCTCCTGCAGGAACTCCGCCTGTAGTTTTTATTCTTAATCTCAGAGAGTCAGGATATGACGTCAGTATATTCTGTGTAGTATTAGTAGTTTTATTTAAGAATGTCATAGTGATTGAGCCTGTACCCGGAGGAGTTATAACCGCCGCAGAAAATAATGCAGTATCAGTGTATAATTTAACACCGGGGACACTTACGATTACAAAAGCACTGTCATTTAATCCACCCATACCAAATGATGTTGGATTTACCCTCATTGCAAAGTCAGGGAAATAGGCGCCCATATTTTGTGCTGTCGCGTTTCTGTGGTCGCTCCATACACTGAAACCGACTTTCGGATTATTTGCAGTCATTGTAGTATAATCCCCTCTGTATGTGTTAGGCGTAACCGGAGGATTAGGATAAGTGAAAGTAGAATTTGAAATCTGCTGGCTTGGTGCAAATGTTTGTCCGCCGTCTGTTGTATAAGTTGCGTATAAAGCAGTCTCAAAAGTCGTCGGATTAGCCCTGTCATCATACCAGTGAATATAAAGTTTTCCGGTAGTTCTTTCACAAAATATTTCAGGGAACCATTGGTCACTCGCTGTCGGATTTGGATTGTCGTTAACCCTCACTGCTGCTGACCAGTTTGCTCCCTGATCTGTAGAATAACGTAACCAGATATCAGGTTTGTTTCCGTTTCCCGGAGGGTCATTGGATGCGTTTACGTGATACAATCTTCCTCTGTAAGGACCGTTGGAATTATCCATTGCAATTTTAGGGTGAGCATCTGTTCTTGCATTATTAATTGTATGTCTGCTGCCTGTGTAATAACCTACATAACCTGCCCATCCACTCTGGCTCGACATAAGTGAAAAGTTTGCACCTCCGTTTGTTGAGCGGTAATAATTATAAATTCTTCCGCCGCCTGAAGTACCTGTATTCGTAACATACATTACACAACCTCCGTCAGTTGCTCCATCCGGACCGACAGCAATGTAGCATCCAGGCAGCGCATTACTGGGCGAGAAAGTTGTTGTCCAAGTTAAACCTGCATCAGTGCTTCTGGCAAAATTACCGGGGGTCATTGCTGCATAGACATAATTAGCATAAGGACCGTTACCTGTATACTCAGCGGTTACGTGGTTTCTGTCATTTCCGCTTACAGATAAAATCGGTGCTGACCAGTTCACACCGTTATTTGTCGAACGGTATACATACTGACCTGTTA
The DNA here is from genome assembly GCA_026390735.1 of Ignavibacteriota bacterium. Lineage (GTDB taxonomy): Bacteria > Bacteroidota > Ignavibacteria > Tepidaquicellales > Tepidaquicellaceae > CAIKZJ01. Next base: position 39,758 of record JAPLFJ010000011.1, on the reverse strand, counting down.
CACCCGATGCGTAAATTAAAACTCCGTTACCTGTATGAGTTGCCCAGGGATCACAGCAAGTTCCTGCAGGATAACTGGGATTAGTAGTATACCAGTTGATGCCTCCATTAGTTGTCCCGTGTCCATTTTGAGGCAAACTTGAACCATTGGCTCCGAAGAATAACCACATTGGATTAAGAGGGTTTGATGAGCCGTACTGTTCATAATAATCAACCCCGATATCAAAGTTATCAAAATTATTTATAGTAACAACCATAGGCTGGCCCTGAATTCTTGGCGGTACGAAAACTGCGCGGGATTCCTGTGTAGGTCTTTCAAATCTTGGGTCATTGTCGTTTATGGGTTCATCATATTTCTGTGCCTGAAACAATAAAACACCTGAAGAAGAAATAATTAAAAGTAAGGGAAGTATTAACTTTTTTCTTAATACAGTAAATTTTTTCATAATCAAACTTTTAAGTTAATATGTATTTCAATATAAATGTATGCGATTAAATAAAGAAGTCAAATTTTGGATTCCTCTGTGAGCGGGTTTATAATTAAATAGTTACGGGTGAAAAACTGTATCCGCCTCGGCGAAGCAAAGAAAAGAAAAAATGGCACAACATAGAAATTAACACAAACTGATTCTCACTGATATTGATTCAATCTAAGAGAAAAGATTTTACCGCAAAGAAAAACAGGAACGCAAAGAAGAAATTTATTCATGCTAAGAGAAAGAATATAGATCACAGTTAAAAGATTATAAGGACTGATGTTGACGGATAATTTCAGTCAAAGAGAAAGAATATAATTGATTTTGCTAAAGATTACTTTAATTCAAAAGAGTTATACCAGCCTTTTTCAAAGGTGGAAATATCAAACGATTTCACGAAAGAGGAAGACCATTCGTAAGCGGTTCTGCCGGGAATCTTTTTTACAGCAGCAATAAAGAAGTAAAGTTTCTTAAGTTCAGGAATATCTTTATCAGCGAGTGATTCCATAAAATCAACTTTCGCATGATTATAATCCTCAGACTCCTCAGTAATTTCGAGAGAACGAAAATGAGAAACATAATTATGTTCTTTCTGCGACAAAGGTTCAATGTTCAGGTAAGCGACAACGAAAAGTTTGCAAGGCATTTCAAGATAGCCTTCGTAAGTACGGAAGATTTTATATTTGAATGACAGCGTATTTTTATTAAGAGAAAGATCTTGAACACCGATGTTAATACCTGCGGGAGTAATGCCATTATCCTGAGTAAGGGAATCGAAAGTGCATCTCATTCTATTGAAACCATGCAGTTTAAAATAAGCGGAGGAACCTTTGATGTTAATAGCATTCCAAAAGTCAGCAAGTTCTTTATGAAGTTTAAGTGATTTTGCGAAATAGTGTGACTGAGCAAACTTTTTTCTGTTATTTGCAGCGGGAACGGAATTGGCGCGAGACTTTTTGTGTTCGCCTTTTGAAGTTTTAGCGAAATGTTCACCATCTCTATCGTAGAAAGTGGTAGCACCGAGCTTGCCAATAATCTTACCAATCACTGAAGGAATAAATTTAGCCATAATTTATATAATTAAGGGAACTTTTAACTTGCTTTTGAAGTTACAATTATTTATATTAACATACTTAAGATAATCAATATGATTATAACAATCAATACCGTTTTTAGCATAAGAATGAATAAAAGGCTCAAAAATACATTGATTTCAAATAACCCACCGCAATATCACCGCATTCTCACCGCACTTTTGTACTAAACTCACCGCATTACCACCGCACACAAACCGCATTCCAGTCGAAAGAGTCTCCTTAAGGCACCGCATTATGGTCGAGGACTTTAGCTAAGCTTCCCTGTATATTTGTTAGAGAGTGGCAGGCACGTGCAAATAATTTTCAGTCAAATTACACATAATTTCAATTTATTGACGTTTTGGTCAGAAAGGAAGAGCAATCTGGATCAGAAGAAAAAGGAAGGCTGATTGAACGGATATTAAATAAAAAAGGAAATTGAACGCGGATTATCACGGATTGAACGGATTTGCACGGATATTATATTCTTGAATTTTTAAATCACATCGGGATTGCATATCTGTAGTTCCGATATTCTTATCGGAAACAATCACAAATCCCTTAGGGATTGAATATAAGTAGGTACGCATAACCAAGCAACACAATCCCATCGGGATTGCATATCTGTAAAAGATAAAATCACTAAGCAGCTCAAAAAAGTTCTTACCTAAAGATACTACTCATAATTTAAAGTCTTTCCGTTCTACTTTTGCTATTCTATTATTGAATGCGGATAATCCGATTGAGTACGTCTCTGCTCAACTCGGTCATGCCAGTATAGAAACAACTCAAAAATATTATCGAAGTCGATTACTAAGGCTAATAGCGGTAGAATTAGAAGTGTTGGAATATAATAATCAACCCCGTTTATAGGTTAAACAGGGCTTTTGTGTTAGAGTATGGTAAACTTATAATGCTTGAATATCTGTTATTATTTTTGTTTGTAACTGGCTTAACCTTAACTTGTACTCCGTTACCTGTTCTTCGGTAAATGCAGTATTATAGTTTGCAAAGTAATTTCTTATGCTTAATTCGTTGTCTCTATAATAGAAGTCCAATGAGAAATCATCATATTTCCCCTTTAACCAACATCCACCGCCAACGTTAAGGTGTCCTGAACTTGTAATATTGCTTACACTGAACATTCCCAGACTGTTTAGCAATTTCTCTGCGTAGTTGCAAAACTTTGTTGAGTCAAAGTGTTCAAGTTTCAGTGTAAGATGATAGATTACGTCATCACCATAATTATTTGTTATTCTGTAAGGTGCTTCTTTATCTAATATTTTAACCTGTGAATAGCTTATTGTTGAAAACAATAAAATGGTAATTAATATTTGCAGTGTTCGCTTCATAATGAAAAATAAGAAATAATTTCTAATATAAGCAAGTTTAAAAAACTGATGCTGGAAACCGCTGCTATGCGCAAAAACACAGATACTAATTTGGATGTTGCATTATATATACTCAATTTATAATTTATATAAAACTAATCTACCTTGTTGGTTTTTTAATATTAGGGGTTTGACAAAACACTAAAATATATTGTTTGCAATTATCTATTGGAAACAATTTTTACAAATTATTATTTATTTTTTATGAGAAAAATAAGTTTTGTCATTTTATTATTGTTATTTTTTACCCTTCAAGCATTTTCTCAGTCATATCTTGGATACATATCAAAAAAAACATCGATGAGAGATGGACCAGGAAAGCAATACGAGGTTATTACTACTTTAATAAAAAACGCTCCCGTATTCTTATATTCAATGGATACAGAAGACGGATATTATCATATTATAGATATTGAGAGTAATACCGAGGGATATGTTCTTTCATCTTACGTTAAGTCAATCGAAGCATTAGAAAAAACATCTGATAAAGTATTTGCCCCAACAGGAAGGATCACTTCGTCATATTCTGAAGTAAGTGTTTATAATAATACTTCAAAAACTATGACATTGAAATTAAATTCCTCAGCTTATGTCTTTTCTCCTCAAGAAAGAAAATCAATTTCCTTGACACAGGGGACATACAGTTTTGTTGCCTCAGCCTCAGGTGTGATACCTAATTATGGAAGTAAATTTTTTGAAAAAGGTATGGGCTATAATTGGGAGTTTTATATAGTTACAAGGAGGTATTGAGATGAATAGAGATTCTTTACTTCAAAAGATAAACATAGCGCAAAAGTTGATTCAAGAAGATAAAAGGTTTAACGAAGGGATAATAATTCTAAAAGAGATATTAAGTAATATTCCTTCAGATTATCAATATCGTACAATTGAAGGTGATACTGAATATATTGAATTCTGGGATAAAGAAGAATTTCTCGAATATGTAGAATTTGTAAAGAAAACAGGAAGTCAGTTAAATGTTAAGTGGATTGGCAATATATACCCAAAAGCCTGTTATTTCATAACAGTGGCTTTATTAGAAACAAATGACATATTATCCGCCGAAAAATATCTTCAAACAGGATTATCTTTAGAAATGGATAATCCTCTTTTATTGAATGAAATGGGAATGCTCAGTACTTATAAAGCGAAGGCGTATAACGACCTTAATTATTACAAAGAAGGTATTAAATATTTCAGGAAAGCGTTCGATTCTCGTCCTTATATTACAAAATATCTTAAAGCAAGAGCATTAAGAGGAATCGGCTTTTGCGAAATTGAATTACAGAATTATGATAATGCAGAAATATATTTTAATGAATCTTTGGAATATGAACAAAATGGAACAGCAATGAATGAATTGTTATATATTAAGATGTCAAAGAAAGGACTTAAAGTACCTATAACAACAAATTTGAGCGGAGGACCTTCGTTTAAAGAAATTAATGATTTAAACAAGGATGTCGAATCGACAAAGCCAAATAAATTAAAATCCTTTTTTAAAATTTTTATGAAGAACTAATTGTATACAATAGTTAATAATCCTTTTAGGATATTGGGATTACCTGTAAATGCTGCTGAAAGGACAATCAAAAAGAATATTCAAAATTTTGAGGTTTTCTTATCTATTGGGCAACAGCCAAAACCCCAGGAGACAGATTTTGAATTTCTCGGAGTTTTGAACAGGGATAGTTCAACCCTAAGCGAAACTATTAGAAAAATTGAAGCACCAAAAGATAGAATAAATTATTCATTATTCTGGTTTTCCAAAGTAACCGAGGCAGACAACGAAGCATTTTCAGACCTGAAAGCTAATGAAGTAGATGAGGCAATAGAGAAATGGGAAAGCACAATATCTAATAATCAGATAAATGAAAACAATTTTACTTCATACAAAAACTTAGGGCTTCTTTATTACTATAAATCTTTTCAAAACGGGGTAGTTGATTTAAAGAGTTTGAGAAAATCGATTACGCTTTACGGTAAGTCGTTTAATTCGGAAGAATTCTGGGAATTATATATTTCACATTTTAACAACTCAATATTATTAAATGCCGGAAATCGAAATGATACTTTAAGTTATTTGTTCAGAACAATATTCAACGAAATACAGGAAAAGTACAATATTGAAGAAGATGTTGAATTTGTAAAAACACTTATAAATCACAAGCAAATACCGGATGAATTCAGAGAAGAGATAGTTTCGAGTTTAGTTTACGATAAAATTAAAAGTATAGAATTTAATGTTGAGGAATGTAACACCTTATGTAATTCAAACAAATCTCAATCTTACGATTTTGGGAATAATTTATACAATAATATTAAAGATAGCATTTTCTTTATAAAGAATATATTAGGGGAAAATGATTATCGTTTTCAAATGTTATCTGATAAAATAGCTGATGAATTTCTTAATTGCGCTATTACAACTTTCAAAAATAATTTTGACGAGAGATACACTAATACCAAAGTTGAAACTTTATTCAATTATGCAGGTGAATATGCAATAGGGGATATTACGAAGAGAAGAGTAAGAGAAAATGAAACGGCTTTCAATGAAGCCGTTAATTTATCTTCTAATGATAGTATTATTTCAGAGTTTTTTGAAAAATTAGAAGAAAGTAATAGAAAATTAGATAATCTTATAAATCCATATACTGTTTATTTCGATTTTTTAGTGGTTTTAAAGTATACTTTGTCGAAGGTAGATATAAATATTAAAGATGAATACAGAAGTATGATATTAAATCTGTCAGCTTCTTTATTCAGGAATTGTGCAGTAAATTTATCAAATAATCTGAAAGATTATATTAGAGCAAAGGAAATACTTGAAAAGAGTTTGGAATATGTTAAAGACTCAAGTATAAAAATGAAGATTTTGGATGATTTAGAAATTATTAATAATAATATTAAAATTAGTCTAACAGGATACCCATACAAATCAACTAATAATTCAAGTACTGATTCAACAAGTTCTGATAGTAAATCAAATTGGATTTGGGGAATTATTTTTGGTATCATTTTGCTTGTAGGTATAATTAGTGCAAATTCAAAGTCATGCAAATCTGAAAATAAGATTGATAAATATAAGAATTCAAGCTCAAATAGTAATTCATCAAACAATTCTCAAAATAATACATCTACTACAAGCTCTAATAAAACAACAAATACAACACAAAGTAATTCGACAAAAGAAGAAGTTAAGAATGATACACCCCCTGATCTTAAAGTAACTCGTCTTAAAACAGGTGCTACACCTTACAACTCATATTTTTCAAGTATTCGTTCAGACAAAGGGTCTTATTGCCGTCTTACTCTTATAAATGAAACAGAAGAAGACGCACTGATAAGTTTAGTTAGAAATACAACCGATAAAGTTATAAGATGTGTCTATGTCAGATCAAATGATAAATACACATTAAAAAATGTGCCAACCGGAAAATACTATATGAAAGTTTATAAAGGAACTGCATGGAGCAACGAAAAAACATTTAAAAGCAATCAAATAAAGGGCGGTTTCAAATTCCACGAAGATTTTGCAAAATTCAATACAGCAGTTGACATAGAGCAATATAAAACTTCAAAGGGATTATCGTATTCAAGTGGAGACTGGACGTTGTATACGATAACTACTACCTCTTCATATGGTTTTAATTCATCAACCTCCAGTGATTTTTTTAATGATTAAATAATTATGAGACTAACATTATTAATTATCTTTATAGCCATTCAGAGTATTTGTTACTCGCAGGTTGATACTTTATTGATAAGAAACAGTATCAACAAAATTGAAAATGACAATAAAAAGTTGAATCAAAGAATTGATGACCTTATAAAAAGTACTGATTTGCAAAATGATACAGAGAAAAAAACAATTGATTCATTAAAGAACAAGATTAGCACTATTGAAAATGCCAATAAAAAGATTACAGAAGAAAACAATAATTTAAAGAAAGACTTTGAAAACGAAAAGAAATTCAAGGACAGGGATTTAGAGAATATTTCTTCAAAATTTAACAAATCTAATATCATCGGGATAGTTATAGCGGCTATAATTATAGGAGTTATAGTATTCTTGGTTTTAATAATAATTAGAAAATTTAAAGAATCAAATAAGACAGTAGAAGAAAAGGCGCTTAAAATAGACAAAGAATTATTAGAGCTGATGTCGAAGCAAATGAATATAATAAAGGAATCGGAAAAGAGTTCTTCTGAAGGTAAATCCACAAATGAATCAGACCATTCTTTTGCTATGAGAGTAGCTGATGAAATAAACAGAATAAGTATGAGATTGACTAAAATGGACGACAGTTCCCGTGATGTTCAAGCAGTCAGAAATGCATTAAAAAGGATGGAAAGCGAGCTGAATCAACAGGGGTATGAAATTATAATAAGAAATGGTTTGCCATTTACAGATACAAGCACATTTATCCCTATAAACTTTATTGCTGTGGAAGGGCTTAAACCTGGTGAGCAAATAATCTTCAGAACAATTAAACCTCAAATACTATATAATTCTCAATCAATACAACAGGGAGAAATAGAAGTTGGAGTAAATGAAAGCGATTTAGTATAATAATTATTAATATATATATAATAAAACATGGCAAGACATAAAATAGATTATGGAATTGATTTAGGAACCACAAATTCTGCTATTGCAAGATGTGATGATGGAGTTGTCAGAATAATAAAAAGCAGCCGGTCTCAGAAAGATACTACACCATCTTGCGTACATATTAACAAGAAGTATCAAATTGTCTCTGGTGATTTGGCTTACACAAAGTTATACAGAATTCAGGACATCAACAGGACATCAGTTGAATTCAAGAGGACAATGGGATTGGACACTTTGTATCCAATTGATTATCCAAATGAATATAATTCAGACATTGAAAAACGATTAAATTCTGAAGAGTTATCTGCTGAAGTCCTAAAAACTTTGAAAAATTATGTAACGGATGATACGGTTAAGACTGTAGTTATTACGATACCTGCAAGGTTTGAAAGGGTACAGTGTGATGCTACTTTAAGAGCCGCTAAACTTGCAGGATTTGATTACGTTGAATTACTTCTTGAACCGATAGCTGCCTCAACTGCTTTTGCGATAGAATCAAAATTTACAGAAGGATACTGGCTTGTTTATGATTTTGGAGGTGGTACATTCGATGTTGCATTAATGTGTTCAATGGATGGTATTATGAATGTAGTTGGGACAGCAGGCGACACACATCTTGGAGGAAAAGACTTTGATAACATTCTACTCGAAGATATAATCCTAAAAAGAATTATGAATGACTACGAGATTTCAGATTTGCTCGAAACCAAATTGAGAATCCCATTTTTAACACCTTTGAAGAGTTATTCTGAAAACGCCAAAATTAACTTGTCAACATCTTCAGTTAATTCCACAGAATTGGTAGATGAACTATTTCCGCTTGAATATGAAGATGATAATGGTAAGGAGATTCATCTTGACTATGAAATATCAAGAAAAGAGTATGAGGACTTAATAAAACCAATTGTACAAAGATCAATAAACCTTTCTATAAATCTTTTAAAAAAGCATAATATTTCGAAAGAAGAGTTAAAGACGGTTCTTATGGTTGGCGGACCAACTTATACACCACTTTTAAGACAAATGGTAAAAGAACAAATTTCTCAGAATATTAATGTTAGTGTTGACCCTATGACGGTAGTAGCAAAAGGTGCCGCAATTTATGCATCAACGAGAGATATCCCTACTATAAATCAGGTAAGAGACCTTACAAAAATACAATTGAAACTTACATATCCTTCGAATTCTGTTGATAATGAAGTTTTATTATCTTATGAAATACTAAATTACGAGGATAATTTCAAAAAATTCAATATTCAAATTATAAGAAGAGATGAAGGTTTTGATAGTGGTAAATATTCGATAAGTCAGAATAAAGGAGTGATAGAGTTAGAGATTGCAGATAACAAATCTAATTTATTTGACATTGTTATTTATGACGAATTTGCGAATAAGTTAGATTGTGAACCTAACAGGATATCTATTTATCAGGGAACAACAATCGCACCGCAAGTTACAGCTTACGATTACGGTATAGGTATAGAAACAACAGACGATGAGGGTAAAACAGTATTAATGTTTGAAAGAATTATTAAAGAGAATACAAATCTTCCAACTGTTGGAAAGGCAAAATTCAAAACAAAGAAGGAAGTGCGTCCGGGAAAAATTGAAGATTATATATGGATCCCGATTCTTGAAGGGGTTCATGGTACAAAATTAATTAGGAATAACACTGCAAAATGGCTTTATAAATATGGGAATAATGAAAAAATTTCAAGACTAATTCCGTCGGGGACTGAAGTTGAAGTTGAAATGAAGATAGATTCATCTCTGAAAGTTGATGTTACTATGTATATTCCTTTATTAGATGAGTCATTTGATTTTAAGGAGGGAACTGATGAAGTTCCAGATATAAGAGAAAAATTGGTAGGGGTCAATATAGAAGATATCATTGTTGGTGAACTGGGTGAAGCTAATGAACGTCTTGAAGTTATACTTGGTCATAACTTTAGTAATTATAAAATTGATAATAGTCATATTGAGAAGCTAAAAAAGGAAGCAGAAGAAATAAATGAACTTACAAACTCACACAGGACAGATGATGATAAAAAGAAACAAATAAAAGACAGGGTGAACGAATTACAAAAAGAATTAGATGAAATAGATAACAGAATCAGGCATCTTATAGTAGGTGATAATATTACTCAGGCATTAAATAATGCAAAACAGTTACAAGATAGATACGGAGATAACGATACTCAAAAAGAACTTGGTACATTGAATAAACAATACGAGGAATTTATAAACAATAAAGATACCAAGTTTGGAAAACAAGTTCTAACAAATATTTATAGTTTCAACTTTAAAATTCTGAATGAAAGGATTGAATATTGGGTAAATGAAGTACTTGATGTTGACAAGTATTTTAATACTATATCGTGGAAACCAGGTACACAAAGCCAGGCAAAGCAAGTTTTAGCTAATGCTAAATCAATTATTGCTTCCGGACCAACAACCGAATCATTGAGAAGCATTATGTTTAAACTATGGGATTTGATGGAGGATGGTGTTCCAAATGGACCTATAGATACAGGAGCTTTAACAAAATAAGTACAATATGAGAATATTAGAAAAAGATGAAATAGTGTCAAATGTAATTACAGTTATTAATTTTCTTGGAGAAGGAAATTTTTCCGAGGTGTATTATGTAGACCATAAATATTTAGGAAAATTGGCACTTAAGGTTTTAAAGCCCGGAAATGAGGTTTTGTATGATTATGATAAAATGATGAATGAAGCAAGAATATTATCAAAAATAACTCATCAGAATATTATTAGGGTTTTCGATGCAAATACTTTTGTTAAAAACGGGCAAATTCTGTTTTATATAAGTTCGGAATTTGTAGCAGGTGAATCGTTGATGGATTTGTTTAAACGAAAATTTACTTTGGATATAGACGTAGCATTGTCATTTCAAAAAGATATTTGCTCTGCGCTTAAATTTGTACATGAAAATTCTCCAATTATTCTTCATAGAGATGTTAAACCACAGAATGTGTTGGTTTCCTATCAAAATAAAGTACCTTTAGCCAAACTTGGTGATTTTGGGTTAGCCATTAAGATAGAAGATGAGTATATAACCTCATCAGTAGCAGGAACAATGACTTATCTTGCAAATGAGGGTTTTTGGGGATTTCAAACACCTTCAAGTGATGTATTTTCTGCTGGAATAATTTTTTATCAGATGATAACCGGTAGACAAGCATGGTATTATGATTTTGATTTAATTGATAACAACGACAAAGAAGCTGTAGAAACGATGATACTAAAAACGCGAAAGAATAAACCCGTTTTACCACGAGATATAAACGGCTTATGTGATGAGAAGCTCCAATCTATAATCCTTAAGGCAATAGATCCCAAAATGGATAGCAGGTTTAAAAATGGTAGTGATTTTTTAAATGCTTTGCTTGAGTACGAAGCCGAGAAGGAAGAGAATAACAAAATTACAGTTGTTTTAAATTCAAATGAGAGTATAACCGTCAAGGAACATGGTAAAGGTTTTGATGAAATAGCGGGTATGGATGATTTAAAGAAAACGTTGTATCAGGATATAATTCTACCTCTTGAGCAAAAAGAATTGTACGAGAAGTACAAAATAACAGTTCCAAATGGAATATTGCTTTATGGACCTCCAGGTTGTGGAAAAACATTTATATGTCAAAAACTTGCACAGGAAGTAAATTACAATTTTGTTTCTGTAAAACCATCAGATTTAGCAAGTGTATATGTTCATGGTACTCAAGAAAAAATTGGCAAACTATTTGAAGATGCAAAAAAGAATGCTCCTACAATTTTATTCATAGACGAATTAGATGCGGTAATGCCGAGAAGAGATGACAATTTAGGACACTCTTATTCCCAAGAAGTGAACGAATTTTTAACTCAGCTAAGTAATTGCAGTAATTTTGGTATTCTAATGATTGGTACATCGAACAGGCCTGATAAAATAGATTCTGCAATATTAAGAACAGGAAGAATTGACAAATTATTTTTTGTAGGACCACCAGATAACATAGCGAGGGTTAAGCTTTTTCAACTTTTGCTCAAGTGTAGACCTTTAGACAAAAATCTTTCTTATGAGGATTTTGCTAAGCTTACTACAGGATATGTTGCATCAGATATAGACTTTGTAGTTAATGAAGCATCTCGAAAAGCTTTACTAAGCAATTCCTTAATTACAAATCAAATAATGATTGATATATTAAATAATACAAAGCCTTCAATATCAATGGCTTCATTAGAAATATATAATAAATTTAAAGATAAGAGGGAATTCGACTAATGGAAAAAATAGAATTACAAAGAATACTTCTTAAAACAGCTGTTTTAGCAATGACAGCAGATGGAATAATACATGAAGATGAATTAAAAGAAATTAACAAAATTGCGGAATCTCAAAACTATTTTACAGATATTAACTATAAACAAGAGGTAAAGGAATTAATTGAAAAAGCGAACTCTGACTTTCGAATAGTATATAAAGAGTATTTTGAGATATTTGAGAATAATTATCTGTCAATTGTTGAAATCTTATTGATTTTTGAAATCCTGCTTAAGATTGTGAATGCAGATCTTCAAATTACAGAAGAAGAAAAGAATTTTGTTAAGTTTTTGAGAAGAAAATTCAGCTATGTACCAAATGATATATTTCTTGCAAGATTCGGGAGTAATGATTTATTTGTTATAGAAAACAATATTGCCCCATTTGAATCAAAGAAGATAGATTTGGGGAGTATTAATTTGAATGATTATTTAGGGGAAGAGATAAGATAAAACGATATTATAATTTTGAAAAACTGGCTTATTTGGTTTTATAACCCTTCTAAAAATAAAATCTACAGAATGTTCGAAAGATAGCAACTATAATGTTACATGTAATTATAACCCCTGTATCTCTTTTATTATTCAATTTGTAAGTTCAATTTTAAACTCTCTGATTTCCTTTTCTTGTGCGTTGTTAAAAGTGGCTGGATTCCTGACTACTGATATTTTTCCTAAAGGGAAAAATTCTTTGTGGTGATTTTTGTTCTACTGATATATATTCCCTAAAGGGCGTTTGCCGAGTCGAATCTATGACTCCAAACGTGAATAAGATTTAGCTTTCTACAATACTAACATATATTCCCTAAAGGGAAATTAATTTGGTTGTATCTCACCCCTACTGATATTTTTTCCCTATAGGGAAATGATTGTTGTGGTATAACAAACTACTGAGATTTTTTCTCCGCCAAAGAGAGAGGCGGATCTTCGACCTAAAGGGAAATTGGGGTGGTGGTTTTATGACCTACTCATATTTTTTCTCCGCCATCCGCCACAAAGATCGGCGGACTTTCTCCGAGGCGAATCTACGACTATGAACGCGGAGGCGAATCTTCGACCTAAGGGGAAAAATTCATTGTGTTGATTATTGTTCTACTGTTATCTTTTCCATAAGAGAATTGCAAGGGGGGTTACTCACCCGATAATAAAGAAGCCGGTCATTAACAAGAGGATGACTGAGTTACCCTTTGCTGTGAAAAACATTTTCTTAAAAGAATGATTTTGGACAGATGTGGCATTTTTTACTAAATCTAAGTGTTTTTTCCATTTATAAGATACCTATATTTACTAAAAGCAAAATGTGCGTTTTTTATCAATTGGATTGTTTGATGTGTATATTTTACAAAGAATGTGCATATTTTCCTAAAAAGGTAACTTGATGTGTATTTTTTGCATAATTTAGTATAAATGTATTTACTATATCTTAAAATGTGTGTATTTTGTCATACGGTCTATATAATGTGCATTTTCTGCATTATATATTATGGGAAAATGATATTTAAAAAATAATGAGATATGGAAATTATATCACCTAAAATATTAGCATACCAAGGACGAATGGCACCCGAAGAGTCTATTTTAGTTGGGTATGGAGCCTTGATAGAATTTTATAAATTGCAGATGCCTCTGCCAATTGCTTTGGCAATTATCGGTTCAAAAAGCAGAAACTATACAACATCAGAATGGAAGGTGTTTACAATAAGTTATAAACCCGAAGATACACTGTACGGTAATTTAGTTTTTGCATTGAAGTATGAAGGTATTAATTTATTATTTTTCAAGAAACTGTTTGAAAAGATAAAAGTAGAAACAATAGAAGATTTTATAAAAGCAGAGCCATACAGTCAATATAGCCGCAGGATATGGTTTCTTTATGAATGGCTTATGCAAAAGCAATTGAACATTCCAGATGTAAAAGGAGCGAAATATTTTCCATTAGTAGATGGAAAACTTCAATACGCATCATCGAAAGTGATAAACTCGAGCAGGCATGGAATAAAGAATAACCTGCCGGGAACGGTTGACTTTTGTCCGCTTATACACAAGACACCAAAACTGGAAGAATACATAGAAGAAAATCTTTCAAAGAAGACTTCCGATTTAATAAGCGGGGTGCATAAAGACATACTATTAAGAACTTCTGCATTTTTACTGCTTAAGGATTCTAAGGCATCATTTACCATTGAAGGAGAAACACCAGTTCATAATAGGGCAGTTCGTTGGGGAAAAGCAATCGGTCAAGCGGGTAGTAAACCGTTGAGCAAAGATGAGTTACTTAGACTTCAACAAATAGTAATAGAAAACAGCAGGTTTGTAAAGATGGGATACAGAACTGAAGGAGGGTTTGTTGGTGAGCACGACAGAGTTTCAGGAGAACCTATTCCAGAGCACATATCAGCACGCTGGCAGGATGTAGAAAAACTGATGGCAGGACTAATGGGTGCGGCAAACAAAATGGAGAAGGACGAATTTTATCCGGTGCTAACGGCTGCTAAAATAGCATTTGGGTTTGTGTTTATTCATCCATTTGTTGACGGTAACGGAAGGCTGCACCGATATTTAATTCATCATTTGTTGTCTGTGATGAAATTAACACAACAGGGAATTATTTTTCCTGTTTCGGCAGCGATATTAGAGAGAATAGATGATTACAGAAAAGTGCTGGAAAGTTATTCACATCCCCTGCTTAATTTTATAGAATGGAAGAAAACAGACAAGAACAATGTAGAAGTAGCAAATGATATAATAGATTTTTACAGGTATTTTGATGCAACAACACAGGCGGAATTTTTGTATGAGTGCGTGAAATACACAGTAGAAAAGGTTATACCGGAGGAAGTGGAATATTTGCAGAACTTTGACAAGATGAAAAACCGATTGAACGAAAAATATCAAATGCCTGATAAACTGATTGCGCTGCTGATAAGATTTTTAGAACAGAACAAAGGTACACTATCTAACAGAGCTAAAGAAAAAGAGTTTGAAATATTAACAGAAAAAGAAGTTAGAGAAATTGAAGATATATACAAAGAAATATTTGTGATAAATGACTAAACAACCTGAACAAATATTTGAGGATGAACTTGTAAAGCTGCTGACGAAGCCGGGTTATGAGTATGTGACAATAACAAACGAGAAGGATTCACTTGCTAAACTGAAAGCACAGATTTAGAAACACAATAACATTCCATTTTCAAGGAAAGAGTTTGATAGGGTTCTCAATCAGGGATGGTTTTTAGATGTTTGATGTTTATTTTTGGATGCAAGAATAGTAAATTTGCGGAATAATAAGATAATTTAAAACAAGGGAGAGTATTTATGCAGATTCCGTTAAATGGGTTTGAGGATTATATAGGCGAGATTATTTTAGAACGAGGGCTTAACTATTTTCAAAAAGGAAGGGTTGCGGAGCCGATTGTAATAGATAAGGGGAAATATGAGTTTGACGTGAGAGGCAGTGATGACTATCTTGTCCGGCTTACTGTGAATGAGAATATTGTTGTGGATTATTCATGCGATTGTCCTTATGATATGGGTGCTGTGTGTAAGCACGTAGCGGCGGCGATATTTTACCTGCAGAAAGATGTGTTGGATTTAGGTGCTAAGCATAAGAAGGAGAAGAAGGAGAGGAAAAGAAGTGTAAGTAATCCAAATGACCCGAAGAATGTGAATGAACAGGTTAATATACTACTGGGAAAATTAAGCTTTGAAGATATGAAAGTTTTTATACGCGAGAAGGCAAAGGAGGAGCCATCGTTCAGAAATATGTTTTTAACTTCGTTCGCGCATTTGAACGATGACTATTCTAAGGAGTATTATAGAAAGCAGATTGAAACAATACTGATAAGAGGTTCAGGAAAAAATGGATTTATAGAATGGTCTGATGTAAGGAATGTTACAAGTTCGGTGAATGAGTTTTTAGATGCTGCACGAAAACTTCTGAAAAATGGAAGGTATCAGGGGTGCTTCAATATATGCACGGCAGTGATGGAAGAGATGGTAGAAGCGCTGCAATATTCGGATGACAGTAACGGTGATGTAAGCGATTGTGTTTCGGATGCTCTTTCGATTCTGGAAGAAATGATTTCGAGCAATATGGAAGAAGAAATAAGATTGATGCTGCTTGAGTATTTTGTTTCAGCATATCTAAAAAATGTTTTTGAGGATTGGGACTGGCATACGGAGATTCTTGTTCTTTCGGCAATGCTTGTTAAGAGTGATGAGGAAGGAGAAAGAATAATTGCGTTTGCGAAGAATGAAGATAGGGACGGATATAGGGAAAATTTTTCGAGAGATATTGAGTTAATGATATATAAGAATACTAAGAGTGATGAAGAGATTAAGAAGTTTTTAGAGAAAAATATTTCCAATCCTGATTTCAGGAGACAGCTTATTAATAAGGCAATAGAAGATAAGGATTTTGAAAAGGCAATAAAACTTGCAAAGGAGGGACTGAAGGAGAAAAAAAGCAATTGGTATGATTTTGATTTATGGAATGGGCTGCTTTTCAGAATAGCAGAGTTACAGGGTGATAGAGAAAAAGTGATTGAATATTCAAGGGTACTTTTTCTTGATGAAAACGGGCGTGAGAAAGATTACTACGGAATATTGAAAAAGAATGTAGAGACTGATAAATGGAGTGAGTTTGTGGAGGGATTAATTACTGATTTAAAGAAACGAAAGAGAAGTCATGAAGTAAGGAATGTTTACATTAAGGAACAATGGTGGGACAGGCTTTACGAATCACTTAAAAAAGACCCATCGCTGAGCGAGGTTCAGTATTACGAAAAATATCTTAAGCAGGATTATAAAGATGAGATAATAGGTTTTTATGAAACTGGTATTTACAACTATATGAAAGGTTTTGCGGAAAGACATCATTATAAGGAAGCCTGCAGGTATATGAGAAGAATGTTGAAACTTGGTGCAAGGGAAAGAGTGGATTTGATGATTGAGAAATTGAGGAAAGAGTATCCAAGAAGACCTGCGCTGCTGGATGAGTTGAGTAAGGTTTGAAGAGCAGTGATGAAGTGATGTTCAGCCAACAAGACTGCGGACGCAAAGAACGCGGGTGAGGGAGCGATGATATGATGCCATTCTTTTGCAGGATATTAACATAATAAGACAAACAATATTTGTTGATATATAAAGATAATTTGCATATATTTGTACTATACTTTACATATTCTTTGATATATTTATAAGTATACTTTACAAATTCTTTAATAATATTACAAGTCAGTATGATAAAAAAGCGGGAAGTCTTTGATAAGTTATTAAAATATATAGATTTACCTGAATCTATTGTTATTCATGGAGCAAGGCAAGTTGGAAAAACAACATTAATGAAGATGCTTGTGGATTACCTGAAAAATAATAGTAATCATAATATATTCTTCTTTGACCTTGAAAGGATAGAATATTTGAATTTATGTAATAAAGGTATTAACGATATTGTGTCTTATATGAAGGCTAAAAATGGAGATATTGCTGGAGGGAAGAAAACATATTTGTTTATAGATGAAATACAGTATCTTGATAATCCATCTTCACTTTTAAAATTGTTTTATGATGAGTATAAAGATTCGGTAAAACTTATTGTCAGCGGGTCATCAAGTTTTGCTATGAAACATAAGTTTAAGAATTCACTTGTGGGAAGAATATTAGATGTTGAATTGTTCGGATTAAGTTTTACAGAGTTTCTTGATTTTAAAGGTCAGGAATTTAATCTAAACGAACGAAATGATTTGGCTGATTATGAGATTACTAAATATTATAAGGAGTACTGCATTTATGGTTATTACCCGCAGGTAGTACTTGCAGAGTATGCAGAGCAAAAAGAAATTTATCTGAATGGTATAGTTGACAAATATATTTACAAAGATATTCGGGATATTGCAAATGTAAGGAATATAACTAAGTTCAATCAACTTTTAACTTATCTTGCTTCTCAGGTATGTGGTCTTGTAAACTTGAATGAAATTTCAAATACTCTTAAAATTTCCAGACAAACAATAGAAGATTATCTGTTTATCCTTGAGAATACTTATATAATAAAATTGCTGAAGCCTTTTTTCGGTAATGTACGAAGTGAACTTTCCAAAATGCCAAAAGTCTTTTTTGAGGACAACGGAATTCTGAATTTATTAAGGAATAAAAAACTTTTAGACAAACCTGACGGTGAGTTGTTTGAGAATAGTATTTATACAACTTTGAGACGCATTTATTCACCCGATGATATTTCATTCTGGAGGACGGCATCAAAACAAGAGGTTGATTTTATTATCAGTGGTGAAAGTATTTCAGCAAGAGAAGTGAAACTTGGAGAACAATTTAAGGTTCACTCGGGGTTAAAGTCATTTAAATCAAAATATGAGACTGCAGATACGGGCATAATTACTCTTACAAAGAATAAATCTGTTTCTGAAAAGCAATATTACCCTTGGGAGTTGTGATGTGTGGAAGTGAGAAGGTGAAAAGTAACTGGCCTTTGAAAACATAGTGAAGAGGCAATATTGTTTCAAACAAGTGCAATATTGTTTCAAACAAGAATGTTTGAACTACAACAAAAAAGTCCGTACTGCAAAGTACGGACTTTTGTTTATACTATTTATCCTCAATCAAGGATGATTGAGTTACTTTATTTTAAATGCTTTGCAAGGAATTTTTCCATTGAACCGTAGAAGTCGAAACGGTTTTCCTGATTGCGGAATCCATGTCCTTCATTATCCTTTACAAGATATTCAACATCGATGCCGCGTTTCTTCATTGCGTCTACCATCTGGTCTGATTCAGCTATATTCACTCTCGGGTCCATCTTGCCCTGTGCTACGAATAGCGGAGCAACGATTTTATCTGCGTGATACACTGGTGATGCTGCTACAAACAATGCACTGTCAGTCTCAGGGTTTCCGACCATTTCATACATCATCTTTCTGAATGGCTCCCAGTAAGGAGGAATGGTTTTCATAAATGTAAACAGGTTTGAAACACCAACGTAATCAACTCCGCATGCATAAAGTTCTGGAGAGAATGCCAGACCTGCGAGTGTTGCATAACCGCCGTAACTGCCGCCGTATATTCCAACCTTTTTAGGATTTGCAATACCTTCGGAAATTAACCACTTCACACCGTCGGAAACGTCGTCCTGCATTTTCTTTCCCCACTCTTTGAATGAAGCCTCCCAGAATTTTCTTCCGTAACCTGTTGAACCTCTGTAGTTTACCTGAAGAACTGCATAGCCTCTGTTTACGAGGAACTGCACTTCGGGATTGAATCCCCAGTTATCTCTTGCCCACGGTCCGCCATGAATATTCATTACCACGGGAAGATTCTTTGCCTCAACACCTACGGGTAATGTAAGGTATCCGTTGATAGTTAAGCCGTCACGGGAAGTGTAGCTTACAGGTTTTTGAACTGCAAGTTCACTTTCGTTTATCCAAGGACTGACTTCTGCAATCTTTGAAAGTTTGTCAGATGCCTGGTCGTAGAAATAATACGAACCGAGTGATCTGTCGCTGTATGTTCTTACTAAGAATTTATCTTCGTTTTTATTGGCACCTGCAATTACAACTTCATAATCACCGAGTTCTTTTTTAAGCCTGTTGTATCTTTTCTCTGCTACGGCATCAAGGAACTTCATTTCTCTTTTTTCCTTAACGTATGAAATTGCTGTCAGGACTTTTCTTTTCTTCGAATAACTTAAACCGCTTACGTCAACATTTGGGTTTTCATACATCATTTCCATTTCTTTACCGTTGGCAATATCGAATTTAACTATTGCACTCTTATCTCTTCCGAGGTTTGAAGATGCATAGACAAATTTATTATCAAATGAAAAGAACAATGGTTCAACTGACTCTCTGAAATTAGTAACGAGAACTTCTTTGAATGGAGCATCTTCGGTCTCTCTGTACATCAGTATACTGTTAACGCCATCGCTTGCAGTGGCAATTCTGAGTTTGCCGTCGTGGTCAGTCATCCAGCTCATTATATTACCCGGGTTTTCGGCAATCATTTTCTTTTCGCCTGTGTTTACGTTAATCCTGTAAACATCGAATGCCTGAGGATTTCTTTCGTTCATGTTAACGAGCATATAGTCATCGATATCTTCAAGGTCGTCAACTATTTCAGTCCTGACTTTATCTTCGGGTGAAAGAAGTTTCAAACCACTTCCGTCTTTATTAACAGAATAAAGTTTGAAGTTTTCGTCACCTGCTTTATCCTGCAGGTACATTATTTTATTGTTACCCTTCCAGAAATAAGATGAGATGTCCCTTTCTGTTGCAGATGTAACGCGCACTGCTTCATTGGAACCAACCTTCTGAACAAATACATTCATACGGTTTTCCCAGGAAGTTAGATAAGAGAAATAATTTCCATCGGGTGATATCTGGTATCCGTTTTTCTCTGCATTTTTGAAGAAATCCTTTAAAGGAATCTGTCTTACCTGTGCGTTTGCAATAATAGTCATACATAGAATAATTAATAATAAAAATGGTTTTTTCATAAGCTTAAATGGTTTAATTTAGTATATAAGTTTGTTACGTTCTCCTTAACGTAAAGTTGTGAAAATATTAAGATATGTCAATAGAAAAGTTTATGTATAAACTTACATTGCACCTCAAAAGAATCATAAAACGCTATTTTATCGCATTCTTTATCCCGATTATTTCAGCGGCAATGCTGATTGCTATTTCTTCCGGGGTCTCGCTTTTGATTTTTATGCCGATTGGAGAATGAACCCTCGATAAATAATTGGGATTGATACCTTCGGCTACCAGTTCTTTATACACTGTCCCGACTTTTGAAGCACTTCCCATCATTCCGATATATTTAACATTCTTACTCAGCACCGCTTTGAGAACTCCCTTGTCCTGTATGTGCCCGGGAGTAACTATCACTACGTAAGAATATTTATCCTCGATAATATCGTTTGTTGCTTCTACAAAATCTTTTATCACAATCTCATCAGCAAAAGTATTCTCAACCAAAGTATTAACATCCTTACGGCTGTCAATTACTATAACGTAGAAATCCAACTGCGACATAACACGGGATATAGCAAGTCCGACGTGTCCGCCGCCGAAAATATAAACTTTGTTCTTAGCACCGACACGTTCAGCATATATAAATTCTTCACGGCTGAATGAGTCTTTCGGAATACTTTCTTCTACATACTTAAAATCATTTTCTTTTACCTGAATATATCCTTCTTTGTGACTTTTAACGCTTTCAATTATTCCCGTGATTAAGGGAAGATGCTTTTCTTCAAGCACAAGAAACCCGATTATCTGGACACCGTTGCAAATCATCCCGATGCTTTCCTCTGCTTTGCCAAGAAGTTTGTATTCTTTGAAGTAGCTCTTAAAGGCTTTTTTCTTAAGGTTTGCCTTGCACTCATCCATTACCATACTTTCCACAAGACCGCCGCCAACACTTCCGCGGACGTTTCCGTCAGGAGTTACGTACATCTTGAATCCCTGTCTTCCCGGAGTTGAATGGTCTGCATCAAAAACTATAGCCAGTGAAAGCTTTTTGTGACTTACTATATTTTCTCTTATTTTATTCCAGAAATCTAATTGCTTCATATTTACTTTGCCTCGTATAAATTCATCAATACTCTTTCGGGACTCAAAGGTATTTCATATTTTATTCCTGTATTTCCTTTAAAGGACTCTACAGCATTCCTGAGTGCAAAGTAAGCGCCGATGCCGTACATAAACGGCGGCTCGCCTATTGCCTTTGAGTTCATTGGACCGGGCTTGTTAAATGAGTTCTCAAGAAACTCTATATCAATGTCCTTCGGAGTAAAATTTATATCAGGTACTTTATAAGTTGAAAGATTATCCGTCAGCAGCTTGCCGTCAACATTGTATATTATTTCCTCAAGCGTCACCCATCCGATTCCCTGCATTAGTGCACCTTCGGTTTGACTCCTGTCAATAACCTTGTTTATGCTCTGCCCGAAGTCGTGTATGATTTTAACGCTTTCTATTTCATACGTGCCGCGAAGACAATCGACCTTTGCAACGGTTAATGCAGTTCCGTAAACGTGATAAGCAAACGGTTTACCCTTATTTGTTTTAGTGTCAAAGTATATTTCAGGAGTTGCATAGAAACTATGTTCAGATAAATCAATTCTGTTCTGGTATGCATTTAAAATTAAGTCAGTCCAGTTGTAGTTTTGTTCTGCACCGTTAACGTACAGCTTTTCATTTCTTATCTCCACAGAGTTTACATCGGTTACGTTATTCTTCGCTGCGTAAAAATTAATAAGTCTCTTAAGTATTGCATTGCAGGCAATAGCAGTGGCATTACCGTTCAGGTCAGCTCCGCTGCTTGCAGCAGTTGCAGATGTGTTTGCATTCCTTGTTGTATTTGTCGTTTCGGATTTAATTCTTGCGCCATCAATGTTGAATATGTTTGCTGCAACCTGACGTATCTTCATATTCACACCCTGTCCCATTTCAATAGCACCCGTGCTTATTCCAACGCTTCCGTCTGAATACACATGTACCAGTGCACTTGCCTGATTGAGCATTGTATGCGTAAACGAGATTCCGAAACAAATCGGCATCAATGCAAAGCCCTTCTTAAAGAGTTTGTTGCTTGTATTAAATTGGTCTATTTCTCTTTTAACTGACTCTACATCATACTTCGCAAACATTCTTTCCCAACATTCTTTTGCTTTTCCGTTCTCTATCTTTTGTCCGTACGGGAATTCATCGCCTTCGGCAAAAAGGTTTACTGCCTGTATCTGATAAGGCTCCATTCCAAGTTTCTTCGAAGCTTTGTGAATTGCCGATTCAATTACAAACATTCCCTGCGGTCCGCCGAAGCCTCTGAAGGCAGTGTTCGGAGGAAGGTTTGTTTTGCAGCACCATCCTGTCGCTTTTACGTTAGGTACAAAGTAACTG
Source organism: Ignavibacteriota bacterium (assembly GCA_026390735.1). Classification (GTDB taxonomy): domain Bacteria; phylum Bacteroidota; class Ignavibacteria; order Tepidaquicellales; family Tepidaquicellaceae; genus CAIKZJ01. The sequence goes on along the minus strand of JAPLFJ010000011.1, from coordinate 16,956 downwards.
TTAGTACAGTGTGCCATAGTTCTGTCGAGTATTGCAGTTGATAGATCTGCTGCAGCACCTGAGTTCTGGAAGTACGTAACTTCGTAAGCAAGTATCTTTCCTTCTTTTGAAAATCCGATTTTATAATCTGATGTGTACGGATGACGTTTACCCGTCATCTTCATATCATCCTGTCTTGATAAAATTATCTTTACAGGCTTCTTAAGTTTATAAGCAGCGAGTGCCGCGAGGCAAGCCCAGGCAGTTGCCTGATCTTCCTTTCCGCCAAAACCGCCGCCGAGCCTTGATACTTCCGACTCAATCTGATTCGTCGGTATGTTTAAGACCTTTGCCGCTGTTCTTTGTATCGCAGTAGGGTTCTGAGTTGATGATATAATCTTTAGTCCGCTGCCTTCTGTCGGATAGCATAATGACGACTGTGTTTCAAGGTACAGGTGTTCCTGTCCGCCCGATTCAACTGTGTCTTCAATTATCAAATCACACTTATCCCATACTTCGTCAACGTTTCCGCTAATGTATACTTTAGGTTCTTTTACAATCAGACTTCCTTTTTGGAACGCGTCTTTAGGGTCGGTTATTACTTCAAGTTTTTCAAACTCCACTTTCACTTTCTTTGCAGCAAGTCTTGCGTTTGACTGTGTCTTCGCAACAATCAGCGCGATAGGTTCACCTATAAAATGAACGTGGTCAGATGCGAGAAGTTCCTCATCCTGAATTATTCCGCCTATCTGATTCTCTCCGGGAATATCGCTGTGAGTATAAACTGCAACGACTCCTTCGGATGCTTTTGCTTCATCAAGGTTTATGCTTAATATCTTTCCGTGTGCTATCGGCGAAGCGTAAACCGCACAGTACAATGCCGACGAAGGTATGCTTAAATCATCTATGAATAAAGATTCCCCTTTTACGTGTCTTATGGAATCGTAGTTTTTCATAATACAACCTCCTCGCTTATAACTTCAGGGAACAACTTCATAAAGTGTGCATACAACAGGTTCCTCAGTAATAGTCTCTTGTATTCGACTGAACCACGCACGTCACTGATTGGAGTTATTTCCGTGAGTGCTGTTTCAATGCTCTGCTTTATGTTATCATAATTAATTTCCTTACCGTTTAAAGACTCAACCATCTTTGAAAGATATGTAGGTATCGGTCCCACACCGCCTGCAGATATATGTACTACGGAAAACTTATTGTCAGCAACTTCGCAGTAGAAAGAGGTGTTCACGCTCGCAATATCCAGATACTTGCGGCGGCATACTTTTTCGAAACTGTACTTCGAATTTCCCGAAGGGATTTTAAACACAATCCTCGAAACTACTTCATCAGCTTGTCTGTCGAGCTGTTTGTATCCTTTGTAATAATCTTTCAGTAATACTTCGCGCGTCTGGCTCTTTCCCGATAAAATCAGTTTAGCATTTAAAGACAGGAAGAAAGCCGTCATATCACCAATAGGTGAAGCATTATTAATGTTTCCTCCGATGGTTGCACGGTTACGTATTTGCTTTGAACCGAACAACTCAGCAACATCCTTAAAACCTTTGAACATATTATTGAAGATGGAAGATGTCTCAAGGTCAGCAACTGTAGCCGATGCGGAGACGATGCATTCATCATTCTGTATTTTTATTATCTCTGCGTTTATAAGTTCGGAAATCAGATTGATTTCCTTTCCTGCAATTACATCTCCCTGCTGAACGTATAAATCTGTGCCGCCCGACACTATAAGTTTTGTGCCTTCATAGTTAATGTGCGTTCTTGGTTTCTGCATTTGCTTTAACTTCGAAGCAGCAACCTTGAAGTACTCGGGAATTAATTTGTTCTCAATCAGGAATGTGATTCTATCCGTTAGAACTTCCTTCTTGTTTAAAATCTTTATTACGTCCTGCGCTGCTCTGATTATTCCGGGATGCCCTGTGCATCTGCAAAGGTTGCCCGTTAGATAGTCGATTGCCTTTTCAGTATCGAAAGTTTCTGCAGTAAGCAGGTACGAAGTGAACGACACAACAAACCCCGGTGTGCAGAAACCGCATTGAGTTCCGCCTTCATCCACAAGGAACTGCTGGAACAGATTTACGCCCTCTATGTTTAAACCTTCTATCGATATCACGTGCTTGCCGTCTATGTCACCCATCGGCAGCAGGCAGGAATTTATATTTTTATAGTTAACATAATTACCAGACAGTTCTCCAACCAGCACTGTGCACGCACCGCAGTCCCCTTCTCTGCATCCTTCCTTCGTCCCCTTCAGTTCCTTCATATTGCGAAGGAAATCGAGGACTGTCATAGCGGGATTGAACTCTCCCGATATAATCTCTTTGTTACAAATAAACTTTAACTGAGCTTTCATTATTATTTAAAAATGACTTATTGAATTCTTTAAAACGTTCTTCTCTTTGTTTGAATAAACTGCATACTGAAACTCAGGCTGAATTGCATACGAACCGTACTCGCCGAACTTATTCAGTGCCAGAAATCCAACCTGCAGTTCTTTTGCTTTATCCTTATTAATCTTTATGATTCTGTCCACTGCACCTTTGCACGCATCGGCAGGGCTGTAGCCGTTACGCATAAGTTCAACAACAGTATGCGCTCCCGATATTCGAATCACTTCTTCGCCGACTCCCGTAGAAACCGCCGCACCATAATCATTATCCACATACAGAGCCGCTCCGATAACAGGCGAATCACCAACACGTCCGTGCATCTTAAACTTCAGTCCGCTCGTTGTACACGCACCCGAAAGATTTCCGTTGCTGTCAATCGCAATCATTCCAATCGTATCGTGGCTGTCCTTATTGTCCCAGTCTTTTTTCTCCCACGGTTTGTAAACTCCCGTCTTCAGCCATTCTTTCCATGCGGCTTCCGATTCAGGTGTTAATAGATTTTCTTCTTTAAAACCATTCTGCAGTGCAAACTGCAAAGCACCATCACCCGCAAAAATAATATGCGGAGTCTTTTCCATCACAGCACGTGCTACAGAAATCGGATGTTTGATTCCTTCCAGAAACATCACCGAGCCGCAGCGAAAGTTCTCATCCATAATGCAGGCATCGAGCGTCACGTGACCATCGCGGTCAGGAAGTCCGCCGTATCCCACAGTGTTAACATTCGGGTCGCCCTCGGGAACCTTCACACCTGCCTCAACTGCATCGAGTGCTCTTCCGCCCGAACTAAGAACCTTCCACGCTTCTTCGTTTGCGGGAAGACCAAAGTCCCATGTAGAAATCACAATCGGCTTTTCGACATTTGTCTTGGCAAACTTCGAAAAGTTTAAAGGCTTAACAAACGGCAAAGTACCTGCCAGCAGTGAAACGCTCTTGATGAATTTTCTTCTGTCTATCATTTCGTATGGTTTATGTATAATTAATTATATTAATGTAAAAATTAAAGTCGATTATAACTACATAGAAGGTGTCTTTATAATCGAATTGAAATAAATGAATTAAATGTGCAGGTTATAGGAAATTTAACATTAGATAATTCTGCTCATTTGATAAAGTTAATCTTATTAATATTAGTCGTTGTACCAAATTTACTCTTTGCCCAACTTGTGAATGATTTCAGGGTGAATGATGATACGACAACTTATAATCAAGGTAATGCGCAATTAGGTGTAGATAAATTAGGCAATTTTGTTATTGTTTGGGAGGATGGACGTAGGAATGGAAGGGGAAATATCTATTGCCAAAGATTTGATAGCTTGGCGCATAGAATTGGAAACAATTTTATTATTAATTCAGTACTGGATACTGCTTCCTTACCAAAAATTGCGGTAAGAAAGGATGGAAGTTTTGGAGTATGTTGGTATGAAACTAACGGCGTTGTTGCAAATAGAGCCAGGTTTAAATTCCGAATATTTAATAATCTTGGAATTCCAATAAGCAATGAGATTGTAGTAAACGATAATGTTAATATTATTACACCAAGTTCAAGGAATGCAATTGATACGGATTCATCAGGGAGATTTGTTGCCACCTTTCATTTTAACGGTGATATTTTCTTTCAGAATATTGATAAATTTGGGAATAAAAATGGTGCTAATGTTAAAATTAATGACGATACAGGTTCTTACGGACAGTTAAATACTGATATTGTGTTTCGACAAGATAGGAGTTTCATAGTTTGCTGGCAAGATGCAAGACCACCGGTACCATATCCACACGCTGATGATATTTTTATGCAGATGTATGACAGCAGTGGTACAAAAATTGGGAATAACAGCAGAGTAAATGATATAATAGATCTTCAAGATGAAGAATATGAACCCTCTATTTCTTCAGATACGTCAGGAGCTTTTTGTATAGTTTTTTCAAGATGGAATTTTATTCCAAACACTACTAATGCGGTTATACAATATTACGATAAAAACGGAAATAAAATCGGAAATAATATTAATGTTATCGGCAATACAGATGCATTTGGAAAAGTCATAAGTAAAAGAAGTAACGGTGACATGATAATAGGTTATATTTATGATTATGGTTTAATATATAGACAGTTTATACAAAGAAGATTAGCCTCCGGCGTAGTTTTGGGAAATGTTTTTCAAGTTTCAAATCAAGCAACAAATTTAAGTAATTGGTTTGGTGATGCAACTTTGTTCAATAATAAAATAATTAGTGTTATATCTGATGAAAGAAACGGTAATTCTGATATATTCTGTAATATACGATCATTCACTAATCCTGATAGCGTTACAAGTGTTACAGCCATTACAGCAGAAATACCATCTTCATATTCGTTAGGACAGAACTATCCGAACCCGTTTAATCCTAGTACAAAGATAAGGTTTTCAGTGCCACAGGTCCGCCATCTTTTGGGTGGATCATCCCCGCATGTTTTAGGCGGGGATCTTGTTCAGCTAAAAGTCTATGATGTGATGGGTCGCGAAGTTCAAACAATGGTGAATCAATCACTGAAACCAGGAACGTATGAAGTAACGTTTGACGGTTCGGCATTCACAAGCGGAGTTTACTTCTACAAACTTCAATGCGGAGATTTTGTTCAGACAAACCGTATGGTGCTGATAAAGTAGAATGCACATTTAACTTTTTATCTTTGTCTTCTTTCCTTAGCTACAAATTAATTCTATATATAGAGTAATCCCCTCAGGATTCCCGCTTGAGTGAATTTCGCTCCACATTTAGTTTTATTTTCAAAGCCTCAGAACTTTGGTTACGTGAGAAATGGGTCCGGAAAATAGGAATACCCCCTTTTTAGCTCAAAATCGCACTTTACCAGCTCGGGGAGGCCGTATTTTGCTTACAAAATGCCCTCTACCAGGTCCGAAAGACCGTGTTTTGCTAACAAAATGCCCTCTGACGGGTCCGACAGACCGTGTTTTGTTAGCAAAATGCCCTCTGTCAATCCCGAAAGGGGGCATTTTGTTTGTATTTACATAGTTTTCGTACTATTCAGGGGATGATTTGGCGGCGGACCGGAGTTTAGCAACTATGGGAAAGGACGTTTTCTGAGGCAAAGACTGTCTGCCGGGATTTTCAATGCGCATCTTTTAAAAGGAATTTTCCCTCTAGGGATTTCCGAAAGGAGCATTACTTCCGAAAAACGCTGCGGTATTTTTGGAAGAATTAAGATGGTGCATTATAATTGCAATAAAACACGAACTTATTTATATACAATTTGGTTTTAATATTTTGTAAGTTCTTTTTGCACAAATCTTAAGATTCATTCTTTTGTATATCACGTTTAATGTTTATTTTCTATACACTAATTAGTAATTTGAAATTATAAAATATATTTGAAAGGTTAAAAAATGGCTAAAACACCAATTACAGTCGCACACGGAGACGGAATCGGTCCCGAAATTATGGAGGCTACTTTAAAAATAATTCTGGCAGCAGGAGCTGAACTGGAAATTGAAACTATTGAAGTAGGAGAGAAAGTTTATTTAGCGGGTAACAATACTGGTATTGCTCCCGAATCGTGGGATTCTTTAAGAAGAACAAAAGTTTTTCTTAAAGCACCTATCACAACTCCTCAGGGCGGAGGTTTCAAAAGTTTAAACGTTACTACAAGAAAGATGTTCGGCTTGTACGCTAACATCAGACCTTGCGTTTCTTACGCTCCGTTTATCAGAACAAAACATCCTGTAATGGATTTAGTTATCGTAAGGGAAAATGAAGAAGACCTTTATGCAGGTATCGAATACAGACAATCGAAACAGGTAACACAGGCACTGAAAATTATTTCAAGACCTGGAACAGAAAAGATTGTAAGGTATGCTTTTGAATATGCCATCAACAATAACAGGAAAAAAGTTACGTGCTTCGTCAAAGATAACATTATGAAAATCACAGACGGATTGTTCCACAAGGTTTTCGATGAAATCGGCGAACAGTATCCGACGATTGAAAAAGAATTATGGATTGTGGATATCGGCGCAGCAAAGCTTGCAACTTCGCCTGAGTCGTTCGACGTACTCGTTATGGAAAACCTTTACGGAGATATACTTTCAGACGTAACAGCACAGATGACAGGTTCAGTTGGTCTTGGCGGTTCTGCAAACATCGGAGACAAGTTTGCGATGTTCGAAGCGATTCACGGTTCAGCGCCAAGAAGAGCAGGACAGAATTCAGCAAACCCATCTGCATTACTCCTCGGAGCAGTGATGATGCTTGTTCACATCGGACAACCTGCAATTGCATCGAAAGTGCATAATGCATGGTTGAAGACATTGGAAGACGGTGTTCACACTTATGACATTAAAGACGAAGTTCATAATACTCCGCCTGTAGGCACAAAAGAATTTGCAGACGCAGTAATCGAAAGACTCGGACAGGTACCTTCAACTTTGAAAGTTGTTGAATACTCTTCAGAACCCGTACATAAAATTGAATCAGTAAAAGAAAAAGCAGGGGCAGTCGAAAGAAAAGATTTAGTCGGCGTTGATGTATTCCTCGACTGGAACAACGGCTCACCTGACGATTTAGGGAATATGCTCAGCAGAATGAAGACAGATACTTTAGAGTTACAGGTAATCAGTAACCGCGGAGTAACAGTTTATCCGAACGGTTCGCCTGACATTAACTGTGCAGACCAGTGGAGATGCAGATATTTCAGCACAGAAAAAGGAAGAGTTATTCATCATGACGACATCATTAATCTTTTAAGCAAAATCAGAGAGAGTGGTTTTGATTTCATTAAGACCGAAAACCTGTACAACTTCGACGGCGAAGCAGGTTACTCAGCATAAGACAATATGGAAAAGATGAATCCTGACGTAGTGTTCGAAAAGATAAAAGAAATCAGCGGATGGTTCGTTGACGGAAATTCAATCAGGAAAACTTTTAAGACAAAAGGTTTCCCTGCAACTATGGGATTAGTTTCTATGATTGGAGCAGTCTGCCAGCAGTTCGACCATCATCCAGATTATATGACAGTGAAATACTCGGAAGTGGAAGTTGCATTTTCGACACACACGGCAGGCGGCATAACTCAAAAAGATATTGACATAGCAAAAGAGATAAATTCGTTTGCATAGCAAGTGATTACAAACTTTCAAATTTTCAGATACTTTTTATATCTTGGCATAACGGGCTTTGGAGGCCCGTTTGCCTTTATAGAGTATATGAGACGTGATTTGGTTATTAAAAAGAAATGGATGACGCTTGAAGAGTTTAAGAATTACTTCGGTTATGCTCAAATAGCCCCTGGTCCTTTAGCATTTCAGGTAGCAGTTTATTTTGCTTATTTTAAAAAGGGGTTTTGGGCTGCGGTACTTACTTTGATAGGGCTCGTAATCCCTTCGTTCTCGATTGTGCTTATTTTTTCAATCTTCTATAAAGAGTTTAACGATATAAGTTATATTGTGTGGGGACTTTACGGAATCGGTCCCATAATAATATCAATTATATTTTATTCAGGATTCAACCTTACAAGAACTGTATTCACAAAAGATATATTCCAGTACGTACTTTTCTTCTCCGCAGTAGCAGTTTCAATATTTTTCAAAGTACACATACTCATCTTAATTCTTTCCTTTGCATTCATTGCACTGACGTATTACACACTGAAAGAAAAGTTTAAGAGTGATAAAGTAAATTCCATATCTGTTCTTGCAATAACCGCAATTTTATCTGCGATTAATTATGTACCCGTTGTGCTGAATCAGTTTATCGATTACGTGAACAATAAACTTCTGGACATTGCACTTGTGTTTATGAAAGCAGGTGCATTAACATACGGAAGCGGCTTTGTGATTATAGGAGTGTTACGGCACGACGTGGTTGAAAACTTTAAATGGCTTACTGCAAAGGAATTTATTGACGGTATTGCATTCGGACAGATAACACCGGGGCCTGTTGTGATAACTTCAACATTCATCGGATATATGGTTTCGGGCATACCCGGCTCTGTGGTTGCTACTATATCTGTATTTCTTCCGACGTTCATTATAGTTTTAATCCTTGCACAGGTAATCGAAAAGGTTAAAGATAATTTCTACTTAAAGGCAGCTATCAAAGGTGCCAATGCTGCGGCAATTGGTGCAATCATTACAACTGCATACTTCCTTTCAAAGGATGCGCTCATTGATTACTGGACATACGGAATGTTCCTTTCCGGAATCGGTATACTTTTCTACACAAAGTTAAAACCTTATTACCTGATTATCTTAAGTGCGACAGCGGGAATTGCGATAAAGTTCTTTTTCTAAACTGCAGGAAGCGTAAGTATAAACTCCGTTCCTCTTCTTCCTTCTTTGGTAAGTCTTGATGGACTGTTAAATGTTATCGTTCCGTCGTGCTGTTCAATAATTTCCTTCACCACCGATAATCCAAGTCCTGTCCCTTCAATGCCTTTATGCTTTGCGTTTGAAGAACGGTAGAAGTCCTGAAACATTTTATGCTTGTCATCATCAGGAATTCCCATTCCGTCATCCGCAACAATTATCTCAACTTCGCCGTTTTCATTGGTACCGATTATTACTTCTATGTTTCCGCCTGGTGTATTGTATTTTATCGCATTACCTATCAGGTTTGAGAATACGAGTTCGAATAAGGCAGGGTCTATACTGACAGGAAGTTTATCTTTTCTCTTATCGGCTATCTTAGTCGATACTTCCATAGAAAGAATCTGCGAATCTTTTTTAGCGAATGTATCTTCAACGAACTTTACAATATTCACTTCTTCCTTATTCAGGCTTTCAAGCAGTTTCAGCTTTGAAATTTTAAGTATATCGTTAATGATTGCGATTGCTTCATCAGTCCTGATTCTTGCACGTTTAATCTTTTCCTGTGAGGCAGTATTAACCTCTCCCGTAAATCCTTTAAGGACAAGGTCAAGGTTTGACTGTGCACCGACGATAGGACTTTTTATCTCGTGAACGATTCCCATTGTGTACTTCATCTTTGTCTTTTCGGCATTCTTCAGTCTGTTAAGCGTAAGTTTTAACTGCTGTGACCTGAGAAAGTGAGCACGGGATATGTTGTTTGCAAGAAAGACACTAACGAGCATCATTATCGTGAATGCTGTAACAAAAATCACGATGTACCTTGGGTTAGTGTATAAAGGAGCAGCAAGAAGGTTACCAAAAGTAAAGTGTGCAAGAAGCCCGTTGAATTCCAGGTAAGACAGAACACCCATATACGAAATGATAATTCCCGAAAGACTGTATACAACATAGTTAGGAAGAATCATGCTTCCGATAAACATATGAAAAACAAAGAACAGATAGAATGGACTCTCAATACCTCCGGTATAATAAGTAAGCAGAGCAATAGCAAGAAGGTCAACTATTATCTGGTTAAACGCAAAATGCAGCTGGTTAAACCCTTCAGAATCATTTTTAACAAAACCTGAGAGATCGACGTAATTGTAAATAATGTTAACAAAGAATATTGCGGCAGCTATAACTGTAAAAGCCCATAACTGTTCGTAAGTGAAATTGATTTTAAAGAGATGCTGCATCACCAGAACAAACAAGGCAAACGCCGCAACAACAAAATATCGTACATTTATAAACCACTTGTTACGCGTGGAGATAAGCGTCCAGAGCTGTTCAAAATCTATCGTATGTGAGGGAACGAAGTTTAACACATTAATAATATTTTAAGGTTAAATACTTCTTAAAGGGTTATTCCCGCAGATTAAGGGAAGCAATGAATAACCCTGTTAAAATTAATAATAAATATTGGTAACGTCTATTAGTTCTGCTTCTTTGTCCTTCTCTTTAAGGAAACAGATGAAATCAGAGTTACAATATTCACTGTGAGTTTTTTCAAACTCTTTCATATATTCTGCTATCTTCGGGTACTCTAAAGAACTCTTGAAAAAGTTAAGTTCTTCTTTGTCGTCAAATATTCTGTAATAGAACATGTTTTAAATCCTCCGTGTCTGAATAATTTATACAAGTATTTTATCTGCATGAAGCAAGTCAGAGAACAGTTCGTTCTTGATTGTATCAGCATTCTTCTTTGCGTTTGCAAGAGAAGTTATTATATATCTGTTTGCTATGAAAATCTTCTTGTCGTTCTTTTCTGCTTCGTCCAGCAGTAAGTAACCGATGTAAAGATATGAATACAGTTCAACAAGGTCCTTTGCGGCTACGTCCTGGAATGCATTGTCTTTCTTATCCACAACATACTTCAGACAATCGTAGAATATTCCGCGGATTTCCCTGAGGAAACCTGCAAGTCTGTCAAGTCCGCCCGGGTACTGTTTCTTTTCTTTCCCGTTGAATAAATCCTTAAGTATATCGTTTATAACACCGCTGATTGCAGCAACTATCTGAAGCTGCGATGTACCCTCGTATATGTTTGTGATTCTGGCATCACGTGCAAGACGCTCAATCCTGAACTCGCGCATATACCCTGTACCGCCGTGTATCTGCAGTGAATCATATGTTATCTTGTTAGCACATTCTGTAAGGAAGTACTTTGTTATAGGTGTTAATAAGTTTGCTACTTTAGTATAATACTTTAAGTCTTCGGTTAACTCGGTTACGGGTTTTCCTTCTTTCTTTAGTTTTGCAATCACGTAATCTGTCTTTTCTTTGTAATCAACATACATTCCTGTTGCATAAAGCAGCGAACGGTTGTATTCGAGCATTACTCTCATATCGATTAAAATATTCGCGACTGCAGGAATGTTATAGATTGCCTTTCCAAACTGTACTCTGTCCTTTGCATACATAAGTGCTTCTTCGTATGCTGCCTGTGATATTCCAAGCGCCTGTGCAGAGACTCCCATTCTTGCCCTGTACATTAAATCAAAAACATATTTTATAAGTCCGAATTTCCTTTGTCCTACGAGTTCTGCAGGTGTGTCGTTAAACTGAAGTTCGCATGTTGGTGAACCGTGAATACCAAGTTTATGCTCGATACGTCTTACTACTACTGTTTCATCCGCAAAGCATGCAAACATACTCAGTCCCCTGCCGTCTTTTGTTCCTGCTTCTGAACGTGCAAGTACTAAGTGTACGTGTGCATTTCCGTTTGTGATAAATCTCTTCACGCCGCGTAAGAACCATTTTCCGCTTTCATCCTGATAAGCAACAAGTTTTACTGCCTGTAAATCTGAACCTGCATCAGGTTCTGTTAAAGACATTGCACCCGTGTACTTCCCTGTGCAGAATCCTGGAATGTATTTCTCCTTTTGCTCTTCTGTTCCGTACTTCTCAATCATCTCTGCAATATCCTGCAGTCCGAAAATATTCATCAGCGATGCATCGGCACGTGCAACCATTTCTGTTGCCATCATATAAATAGTAAGTGGAAAGTTCAGTCCGCCGAATTTATGCGGAAGAACAAGTCCCATTAAATCTGCCTTTGTAAGTTCTTTAATGTTTAGTTGTGTTCCTTTTGCGTATTCAACCTTGCCGTTATCAAACTGTGCACCTTCAATATCGACATCAGTTGCACGGTCTGCGATAAAGTTACCGCAAAGGTCACCAGTCATTTCGAGTACCTTGCGATAGTTTTCCATGGCGTCTTCATAATTTACGGGAGCATGATTGAACTCCTTCGAAAATTCATAGTTGTCTTCAGCCATATCAACAACCTTGCGGTATTCAAGGTTATCGAACTGAAAGAGTAAGTCGCTGTTATCTGTGAAAAAATTTGGCATTATAGTTTAACTTTAATTTTATTTCAGTTTATGTTTGTATGTTTCTATCAGTAAAGGTATCACCTGTGCTGCATCGCCTACTATTCCGTAATGCGAAACTCCGAATATCGGTGCATCAGGGTCAGTGTTTATTGCGATGATTTTCTTTGCTTCCTGCATTCCTGCACGATGCTGAATTGCACCTGAAATTCCTACTGCAATGTAAAGCTTTGGTCTTACTGTTACACCCGTCTGTCCGACCTGTCTTTCCGAACCTATAAATCCTGCGTCAACTGCTGCACGGCTTCCTGCAACTTCTCCACCTATTACGTGTGCAAGGTCGTGAAGAAGTTTGAAGTTTTCTTTCGAGCCGAGTCCGTATCCGCCTGCGACGATTATCGGTGCACCTTTAAGGTTCACTTTGCTTTCTTCTACGTGCTGTTCTATAACTTCAAGTATTCCGTCTATGTCAATAGGTTTGTAAGCAACTTCCGTTATCTTTACCGGGAAAGGTTTTTCGCACGGATGCATTTCCATAACACCTTCGCGGACTGTTGCCATCTGCACGTGTACATCGGGAGTAATAATCGTAGCAACGATGTTACCGCCGAATGCAGGTCTGATTTGCAGAAGCAGCTGCGGATAATCTTTTCCGAGATACTTTACGTCAGAAATCTTTAAATCAGTACAGTCTGCAGTTAAGCCGCTCTTTGTGTTTGAAGCAACGCGCGGAGCAAGGTCACGTCCGTAAACAGTTGCACCGAAAAGAATTATTCTCGGATTGTGCTGTTTAATAAGGTCGTTCATTATGCGTGTGTAAGGCATTGTCCTGAAAAGTTTTAAATCAGGATGGTCAACGAGTATTGCTTCGTTGGCGCCGTACTTGAACGTTTCTGTCGCGATGCCTTTTACGTCGTGGCCGATAACGATTGCCTTCAGAACACCCTTCATACTGTCTGCGAGTTTTCTGCCTTTGCTTAAGAGTTCAAAACTTACATCAGCGGGCTTGCCGTTTCTCTGTTCAACGAAAACCCATACTTCATTTTTATGCATTTATATATACTTTAAAATTCTTTTGAAAAATTAAAAAATTCTGTCTTCCAGAAGTTTATCGATTAATATTCCCATTCCGTCTCTTGTCGGCTCTATCAGTTCCTTGCTTCCGCCTGAAAGTACAACAGATTCCACCTTATGAACTTTCGTCGGCGAACCTTTTATTCCGCATCTCGATTCGTCCACCTTTAAATCATCGGCAGAGTATGTTTCTATAAAAAGATTTCTCTCTTCGTATTCGTGTTTCATAGTATCAACGTATAGCAATGAATTTCCTTCTGTAAGTTTTTCAAGTTCGGTAAGAGTCTTCGCGCCTTTGTAAGCCATAATTCTCTTTGCCTGAAATGGTCTTGGTTCGGCAGCACCTTTAAGCACTGTGATAAGCACGGGCATCTTGCACTGAACTATTTCATATCCGCCGTCAATCTTCTTTTTAATTTTAATCTTGCCGTCTTTGATTCCGAGTATTTCCTCTGCATAAGTTATCTGCGGAATTTCCAGCTTCTCTGCAGTCTGCGGACCAACCTGTGCGGTATCTCCGTCGATTGCCTGTCTGCCTGCAAAGATAAAATCATAGTCTCCGATTTTCTTTATTGCCTCGCTCAGAACGTATGAAGTTGCGAGTGTATCTGCACCTGCAAATTTTCTGTCACTGATTGCATAAACTTCGTCAGCACCCATAAACAGACATTCGCGAAGAATATCGGCAGCCCTTGCGGGTCCCATCGTGATGGCGATAACTTTTCCGCCGTATGTGTCTTTTATCTGAAGTGCAAATTCCAGTGCGACTTTATCTTCGTAGTTGAAGATAGCCGGAAGCATCGAACGGTTAACAGTTCCGTCGTCCTTCATCACCTTACCGGTAATGTTGGCAGTATCAGGAACCTGTTTTACTAATACAATTGATTTAAACATTGATTATAAAAGCGTTTTTAATTTTTGGAAATATACCAAAGTTAAATTTTTTTAAAAATGTTAATTGTAAATATTTTATTCCTCGAAAAAATCACTAAGTATATCGGCAATCTCTTCTTCGTTTATGTACTCTTCCACTTCAAGGTAATCGCTTCCCGAAATCATTGCCGAAAGGCGTTTGCCGTCTTTGTTTTTCAGGCAGAGAATTCTTTTCCCGTTCTCGATTCCGTACCTTATTTCGTAACCAACACCAAGACTCGGGTTCGAAACTTCTGCAACAATCACGTCGCACTCGTCAATCCACCGCAAATCCCTGTCGTGAATTTCCCTGTCGGACAAATTCGTCTCTCCGCCGGGTGTCATTCCCGCAAAATGTTCTGTCAAAACAGTGCCGTACTTTTTCAGAGCACCGATTAAAAGAATATTACTATTTACAGCGTCATTAGCACCTCTAATAGAGGTCGCAAAATATATTTTCATTGGATTTTTTTCCCTGATAAATGAAGAAACAACATAAATAATTCAGTTGTCTAATGAAAGAAAGAAATTCGTGCATATAGATATACCATAAAGCCTCGCAGCTTAATGATAATAACCTGATATTCAGCGGATTAACTGTTTTTAAGCTTATTTAGCCTTCTGTCTGGAGAATGCATACACATCCTGATGATTATCCCAGCCATGCTCTAAAAACACTATTTCGTTCCAGTCACCCACGCTTTTTGCCATTTCATTCAAACGCTGGCGTGTAACTGCCGAGATTCCGTATCCCGGTTCGTTTACGTAATCAGTATATCCGTAACCTTTTGCATAATATTCACTAAGTACTTTCTTCTGATAATCATCGGGGATTCCGTATGGATTTTTATTAACATCTTCAAGCCATTCTATCGAAAGCGTGCCGTGTGTTGAAAAAACACATACTCCTTCATCAGTAAGATGGTCGTAGAAAAACTTAAGGAGTTCTATTGCTTCTTTTTCATCAATATGAGTAAAAAGTGAACCGCACCATATAAGATCATACCTGTTCGGATTTACTACATCGCTAAGTGGAATTTTCGAAGGAAATATGTTTACATTGAAACTGTTTTTACAGAATTCTAATGCATTTAAATCAAGTTCTGATGCAGTGATATCCGCCTCAGGAAACTTCACACGCAGAAACCTGAGAACCCTTCCTGAACCACCGGGAAAATCGAGAATTGATTTAACAGTAAGATTATGGCTTAAATTTTCAAGCGCTTTATTAATACAGCGGATAGCAGAAAGACCTACAGAAAGATAAGCAACTGCCCTGCCGGGTGCATACATTGTATCCTTCCGATTAATATCAAGCGAAACCTTATCAAGAAGGTTTTTCTCTTCCTGTGTAATTTCATCTGAAGCCAGAAGAAGACTCTTTCCTTTCTGGAGGTCACGTCTTATAATCGTCCAGTAAAAATTCCTTAGCCAATAATAAATAGCATGTAATAAATCATTTTTCATTCTGTAAGTAATTTAATTTGTGTTTATATTTTAATAAAAGTATATGTAAATTTTAAATAACAGCTGATATATTCAAGTCATTATTATAATTAAATCAGTTAATCGCAAGAAGTCTCGATTACCAGATTAATTTTACCCTTATAAATGTATTTGCAACATAAATAATTCAGCATTCTAATTAAAGAAAGAAATTAGTGCCTAATGAACTTGTCCACTAAGCATTTTTTGCTTATACCTGAAGACTTTTGAAAATCATACCTGTATGCATGAAATCTGCTCTTATATCCCATTTTTACCACCCTCTCCCCTAATTATCCTCAATATCCCCCGAAAGTCTGAAAGTGCGTTCAAAGTACGTTGAAAGTGCGCTCCAAATAGTCTTTTGAATGTATTTTCAAAGTCCTGAAAACCACCTTCTCTTTTCACATTACCATAGTCCGAAAATTGCCATAAAATACCCTCAATTGTCATCATTTTATGAGATTTCTTTGCTTTCGTATGCTATTACGGAAATGAAATATTAAAGAAAGGTGAAGGAGTGTCTCAGAGATTAATTATACTCTATTTCAGATAAACGAGGCGCTTTGTTTCTGTGAATGATGTTTTTGAGGAATTGTCCGATGCTGTCAGTCTGTAGAAATACATTCCGCTGGAAAGTCCGAGAGAATTGAAGTCATCTACTTTATAACTGTGATAGCCCTGCTTCAATTGGAAATTATCTATAATTCTTAGAACTGTTTTACCGGAGATATCAAATACTTTAAGTTCTACACTTGCCTTATGCGGCAGATAAAAATCTATAGTTGTAGAAGGATTAAACGGATTTGGATAGTTCTGCATTAATTGATATTCAGTAGGATGCTCAACAATTATATTCTTTATTTCCGTGTAGATTATTGGTCCGCCGCCGTTTGTTGTATAAGCATTTATAAGCCATCCAGTGTTTTCATTTAAAAAATCAGCAACAGCGTAAAACAGTCCATTTGTTGTATCAGGCATTTGATATCCCCAATTATTTCCTCCGTTCGTAGTTTTAAAAATAACATCTCTATAAACACTGCTTGTAAAGCTATAACTTCCGTTACTTGCATATAATATATCCTTATTTATTATCTTTACACCATTAAATGCAGAAAACGAATTGTTTAAATGTGGTTCCAATGGAATGTGTTGCAAAACCCAATTATTGCCACCATTTGTTGTTTTGTATGTGTTTTTTGAACCATTACTATGCACACGACAGTAAATTAACAAGGTTATAAAACTCATCAAGATAACAATTTATGTTACATATGGTTTTCCGTAAATACTTAAACCCTTGATCGAAAATACTTTTAACCCTTTTTGGATTTGTGATTACTTTAATTTTATAAGATTGCGACAACAATTCTCCTGTCAGAAATGACCAACAAAAAGCTATACTCACCAAACCAATTA
>JAPLFJ010000045.1 GCA_026390735.1 Ignavibacteriota bacterium | reverse complement strand
GTATGGTGATGAGGTGGTTCCGATGGGGATAGTGAAGTCGTTGAAGGAGAACTCATTGAACAGTGAGGAGATGGGGATGTACTGGAAGGAGAATGTGTGGGGTTATTACTGGTACGAGGCACCGATAGAGACACAGGCGCTCCTGATAGAGGTGTTTGATGAGGTTGGGAAGGATGCGAAGAGTGTTGATGATATGAAGGTGTGGCTTTTGAAGAATAAGCAGACTAATGACTGGAAGACGACGAAGGCGACAGATGAGGCTATATATGCTATGCTTCTGAAGGGAGATGACTGGCTTGCGTCGGATATGCTTGTTGATATTAGTGTTGGCGGGCAGAAGATAGATTTATCGAAGGAGTCGGAGATTAAGACTGAGGCAGGTACGGGGTATTTTAAGACTGCGTGGAAGTGGGGCGAGATAAAGCCTGAGATGGGTAACGTGACTATAACAAGGAAATCTACAGTTGGTATCAGTTGGGGTTCATTGTACTGGCAGTATTATGAAGACCTTGATAAGATTACGAAGCAGGAAACTAATCTGAAGCTTGAGAAGAAGTTGTTTGTGGAAGAGAATACTCCGAGCGGTGTGGTGATAAAGCCGATAGACGGCAGCCTGAAGGTTGGTGATATGGTGAAGGTGAGAATAGAGCTGAGGGTTGACAGGGATATGGAATATGTGCATATGAAGGATATGCGTGCGAGTGGATTTGAGCCAGTGAACGTGATATCGCAGTATAAGTATCAGGACGGGCTTGGGTACTACGAGAGTACACGTGATGCGGCAACGAACTTCTTCTTTGGATATCTGCCGAAGGGTACTTATGTTTTTGAGTATCAGTTGCGTGTGAACCTGAAGGGGGATTATTCGAATGGAATAACGACAGTGCAGTGTATGTATGCGCCTGAGTTTACTTCGCATTCGGAGGGTAGTAGGGTGGTGATAGATAAGTAGCAGTAGCAGTAGCAGTAGCAGTGGCAGTGGCAGTGGCAGTGGCAGTGGCAGATTTAGAAAGATGATGAAAGAGCAAAAGCCCCTGTTGGGAGATGGGGGTTTTTTGTTGGTTGATTATAGAACTTTAAGAAATTCGGAAAGAATGTCGTTTTCTGCTTTCGGGATTAATATACTACCGACCATACATGTTAGTAATGATTTTAGCTCGTGATTTGTTAGTTTCGCATTTTTAAAAATACCACCTTTGTATTTTAGTAGATTGGTTGTAGGAATTTTCTTAACATTTGAATTAAAATAAACAAAAGTATCTAAGTTAAATTTAAAGGCTGTATTTGAATTATCTGAGCCAATAACTTTGTCCTTGTCGAAAAAATAGAAATGAGTGAAAGAATTATATTGGTTACAACCATGTTTGAACTTATTAGCACTATAAGTTTTATCTTTTGAAGTAGTTAAAGACTGAATAATGAAAACATCTGATTCACTTGCATAAAGAACAATTAACAATTTATCTTTCTTAGAAGAGTCTTCAAACTCGTAATCTTTTACAAATAATATATTACCAGATACAAAGAGGTCATCTGAGACTGTGGTCATACACCCATAAGAAAATTCTCGAAATTTAGAGAATGATTAGCAGATTTATAAATATCCTGTTTAATTGCGTCATCCTTAAGTAGTTGTGTAAAATCAATAGAGAAGTTTGAACGATTATCATTCAACTCTAAACTAAAAACGATTTCCTTTGATGTAACAATTTTGTGCCATAAGGTATCTTCTTTGTGAAGTATTTCTACTAATTCAGAAGCAGAAGTATTTAAGAACTTTTCAGAAATACGATTTAGTAAATCCATTTCATATTTTGAAAATATAAGCTCGTTAAATGATTTGCCGTTTTTTGGACAAATTATCAATGATTTTTGAGTTCTATCATGAGGATTATCAACAACATTAACATTCACAAAATCAGCTAATGATGAGCAAGAACAATCTTCTTTCTTAAAAGAATTTATTTCATTATAAATAGTTTCAGAAACTGGGCCATATTTCCATACTTTATAATCAAGCCAAGTAATAGGTGCACCAACTTCATTAACGGCAGTTTCATCTATAATATATAGAAGTTTAAGAGCTTTAGTTAACGTAAGATTGTTGATTTTGTAAGAAAGGAAATACAAAATATTTCCAATTTTATCATTTAATATGTCTTTGTACATGAAATTTGTTTAATTTAATAATAATTAACAAAATACTTTAAATATACACAATAATATTATCATCAAATGATAAAAAATAGTTTGTTTGGCATATCCATAATAGTATAACATAAACAATATATGTTTAGTTCTTAACTAAATATACATTTGTATAACAAAATAATATATACGGAAACCAATGACAAGGAGAGAAGGAAGTAATTGAAGTAAACGAAGTGGCTAAGTAATTGAATAATAAACAAAAATAAGGAAGTATGCTAAAATGACTTGACAATAAGGAATAATTTATGCATTGAACGAAGTTGCAGAAAAATGTATATTTAGGTATAGATTAACATAAAAGAAAGGAACAAGAATGACTAAAGGATTTAAAGAAAGAAAGAAAACAGACGATTCAAAGATTTTTCAATTACTCCGATATATATCACCACACAAAGAAATAACAAATTTTCACAAATCAATAATTATAGGGTTGATAACCTTTAATGGGAAAGGAGCGATATTCCCCAAATTATCAGAATTAGCAAAAAGGATTAATTCAAAAGATATATCTGGTGTTTCGAAAGGATTAAATCATTTAGAGAGATTAGGTGTGATACAAATAGAAAAAAGAAAACAGAAAAGCAGTATCTATAAGTTTAATTATGATATTTTAGACAAAATTGATGATGCAGATGAAGACAAATCGGATAAGATAATTAAAGAAGCAAATGAATTATTAAACGATAATTCTAAAACTACATTTCTTGAATCAAAATATGCTGATTTTGAAATATTTGGACGAAAGTTTATTGAACTTAACAGTTCGAAATTAAAGGAAGATGCTGAAGAACCGTTTGGAATTTACAGAGAGTGCTTGAGAATTTATGAGGGATTGGCAGTATGGAATGAAGGAGAGACTGTGAAAACACTAAAGCAATGGGAGGAGCTAATGGTAACTTTTTTCACTAATGATAATAGAAAATACAAGAGCATTAATTCATCCGACGATTATAAATTAAAGGAAATGTTAGGAGAGGAAAAATATGATAAAGTGATGGAAAAAGCAGGGGAGTTTAGTGAGAAATTGGAAAGAGAAGCAAGGGATAATGAAAGAAAATTGGAAGCAGAAGTGCCCGAAGGACACTATAGAAATGATGAAGGATATATAGTGGAAAATGGTTTTTATAGGGACAGAGAAACAGGGGAAATTAAACCGAGAAGAAAACTTCATAAATCAATGTTTCATAGATAAGAATACTAGCAGATTAACAAAATAAAAGGCAATCATAAGTAAATATGATTGCCTTTTTAAATTATAACAGAATAGAACCTGAAGAAATGGAGATAGGGAATAACCTAACAAGGTTGATAGGCGATAGCCTAATAAAAGGATAGGTAGTAACCTAATAAGTAATTAGGCTATTACCTAAAATATATAATAAAAGAATAAATATAAAAAGTAAAAGAGAATAAGTAAACCAATAATTTTATTATTATCACTCATTAAGATTGTATAAAGAGCAAGAGCAACTATAGGGAAGAGATTAAGAGCAAGAGCGTAGTTTTATAGTTTTCTAAGTTATGAGAGAATGCCTGATAGAGATATCAAACTTAAATTTTACCTGCCGAATTTATTATGTTACAGATTTAGATGATTATTTAGTTTTTGGAAAACATTAACAACTCAATTGTATATTTAAATAGGTTGAGGAGATTTTAAAAAATTAAATAAAGGAAAAAAGTTATGGCATTAATGACTAAGAGAATTCTTGGTACTTTACAGGGGACTGTAGGGGATGTGACCTTTCGAGATAGACAAGGAGATACTATTGTGGCAACTAAGCCTAATAGTTTTATGCCAGGGACAGATGCATTATCTGTTGCAAGGCGTAATAGGTTCGGTATGGCTGTTAAGCTCAGTCATGCAATAAATTATTTGAGTGATTTAAAGCATTTTTGGAAGTTGTATGGAAATGAAGGTAGCAAGTTCAGAACACCGTTTAACAAGATGGTGAAGAGTTCATATCAGACTGTTACCGATACTGATATAACAAGTACTACTTCTTTGGTTCCTGAAATAGGATTTGAAATATCTAGTACAAATGTAACAATAGCAGATACTGGGGTAACAGTTGCTTTAGCAGCTATTGGCAATGATAAAGGAATTGACCCAGTCGTAGAAGTGGGTTATCAGTTAGCTTGTGTAGTATTTTTAAAATCACCAACAGATGAGAAAGAAGTACCTTATTATTTCATTCATCAGATGAGTGAAGAGGGAGTACTTTCTTTAACTAATCCTATGACGGTGACAATTGATTTTGACAATATAACTGGACAGTATTTTAATAAGTACACAGTGAGCAAGGGATTGTTTGCTTTGATTACTTTAGATGGTGATGGACAACCTGTTAGATATTCTAATACGATACAGAGTGTATAATTATTAGTTTGTTTTTCTTGTTCTTTTCTTACTTAGTTCGAAGCCGTTGCATATTATTATGTAACGGCTTTCTTTTTAACCGAAAGATGGACGGAAGAAGACCGAAAGATAGACGAAAATTATGATATGAAAGGATGGTGTACATGTTTATTGAAAAGCCGCTATATTTAGTTATATAGCGGCTTTCTTTATTGTTTATTTTAATTAACGTTTATCTCCAATTATTTTTGGCATATTATTACCTTTTGTCATAGCTTGAGAAAACGAAGGAGGAGCTGAACAATAACTAACACCACCAGATGTTTTCCAACCTTCTTGCATTAATTCATTAACGGCTACTCTTAATTCTTCTAACGAATCTTTAGTTGCAATTGTGTATTCCATACTATTATTTTTGTTAAATTTATAAAAATGAAAATTAGATTATTTAATTAATGTCATGCGTTTTGTTTCGGTGTTGTTTTCTGTTTGAATCTTGTAGAAATATACGCCACTTGAATAATTGCTACCATTCCATTCTGTTTGATATGTTCCTGGCTGTAATGTTTCATTTACGAGTGTTTCGAGTTCTTTGCCTGCGATGTCGAAGATAGTGATTTTGACTGATGAAGATTTTGGTATGGCGAATTTTATGATTGTTGTTGGGTTGAATGGGTTTGGATAGTTTTGGGAAACAGAGAACTTGTTTGGAATTTCTGTGCTGATGTTTTGGATGCCGATAATATCCGCAAGTGAACGTTTCCAAATAAATTGACCATCTGTACCAGCATAGACATAGTTATTAGCTACAAATAAAGATAATATTGATGGTGTAAAACCGAATCCCTCATTTTTTAAAGACCAACTTTGACCATAATTCTTACTTAAAAATACCCCACTATCTGTTCCCGCAAGAATATTTGTTCCAGATGCGGTTAAGTTATTAACATATTTATTTGATAATCCATTATTAACCAAAGACCAATTATTACCACTGTTTGAACTAATGTATATTCCATAACCTGTGGTTCCTGAAAATATATTTGACCCCGACACAGTAATTGAACTTATACTTGAGATATAGGTAATTCCATTATTCACAGCTACCCAAGTTGAACCATTATTAATGCTTCTATATACACCATGATTGGTTGCTGCATATATGTCTGTTCCTTGAAAAGCAAATGAGTAAACAGTTGAATTTGTTAAATTTGAGACAGACCAACTAGCACCATTATTAGTGGATAAATATATCCCCTGTGCCCAAGTTCCCGCAATAATGTTTGTTCCAGATATTCCAAGCGAATAAATGGATTTATTAGATAATCCATTATTCAGTGCAATCCAATTTGCTCCATTATTTGAACTTTTAAATACAGCATCACTAGTACCAGCAAAAATGTTTGTACCAAAAACAGTTAGAGAATGAATATACGGATTTGTTATATCATTATTAACAATTCCCCAATTTGTATTACTATTTATATTTTTGAAAATGTACCCTGCCCAGCTACTCATTCCACTATATACGGTTGTTCCCAATGAAGCGAAACATTCTATTCTGTATGACATCATACCATTATTTGCTGAATTCCATGTTGTTCCATTATTTGTACTCTTGAATACATTAGAGCCAGCATTTACGAATATATTAGAATTATAAGAATATAATGATGAAACATTTAAATTTGTTAAACCACTATTAACAGCTACCCAACTTTGACCATTATTTGTACTCAAAAATATTCCAACACCATAAACACCTGCAAAAATATTTGTTCCTGATGCAGCAATTGTTCTTATATTTAGATTAGATAATCCGTTGTTAACAGCAGTCCAACTTGTACCATTATTGGTACTTAAATAAACACCACCATCTGTTCCAGCGAAAATATTTGTACCTGAAACAGCAAAAGAAGATATGTATACATTTGATAAACCTGTCGAAATCCAGTTGGTACCCGAATTTGTTGTTTTATATACACCATATCCATAAAGATAACCTGCAAAGATTGTTGACCCAGAAACCGCAAAAGATTGAACAGTGCTTACTGGCAAACCGCTGAAAGATGCAAACCAACTTGACCCACTATTTGTACTTTTAAATACACCATCAGGAGTATGTACAAATATACTTGTGCCAGATACTATAATTTTATTAATCTCTAGTCTTGTTAATCCATTATTTACTGGAGACCAATTCATACCGTTATTTATACTTTTGTAAACACCTATATAAGAAGTACCTGCAAAAACGTTAGTACCTAAAGTGGCTAAACACACAACACTATTAATAGGTAAACCAAAATCGGAAGCAGACCAACTATTGCCATTATTTGTACTTTTATATACACCACCATAACCAGCATAAATATCTGACCCTGAGGCAGCCCAAGAATTAATACTTCCTCCAATTGGTTCATTTTCCCAAACCCATTGGCTTTGAGAATTGTTAATTAATAATGTAGAACTAAGAATTAGAAAAAGAACGTGAGAGAGTAGAAATTTTCTTTTCATAATATTATGATTTAAAAATATGTTTTAAAATAAGTGTTTAATAATCCAACTTTGTTATTTCTTTTTTTGTATTCTTTCAAAATAATTTAGAGCAAGTACAATTTTTACTATATTGTAAATAAAAAAGGACGCAACTTACATTACATCCGTTGTGAGGTACTGGTATACCTGTACGAAGACATAATAAAGAAGCGTCCATATCGGACGCAACTTTACGCTTGTTCTTCGTATTTTGAAAATTACCAGTTTTCACAACAGAACATAGCAAAAAGCTACGTTAAAATCTTATTTATAAAGAACGTTTACAAATCGAATCAATATATTATTAATCGTTATTCAAATATAGTATCTGCATAATCTCTTTTAAACACAAAAAGGTTAAAACTTAAAACGCTGATTCTTTGAATCAATATTTTAAATCCCAACCCTAATTGTGTTTTGTCTTATCTATAAGTTTTAATTCCCCAATCAAAAACTTATTTTAACTACTTAAAATATTGATATATTTTGAAATTTGCAAGTTACTATTTATTGAGCAAAGAAATTATTTAAAATTTTATGAAAGTGAAAGAGGTCAAAATAAAGAAATTAGTAGCATAGTTCCGAGAAAAGATTTTCGTGAGACAGTTTTCTTTAATCCTGATTTACGGACTGATGAGAATGGTGATTTGACGATTAGTTTTACGATGCCTGATGCATTGACGAAGTGGAAGATGATGGGGTTTGCACATACGAAGGATTTGAAGAGCGGGTTTGTGACGAATGAACTGATTACACAGAAGGAACTGATGGTGACGCCGAATGTTCCGAGGTATTTCAGAGAAGATGATAAGGTGGTGATTTCTGCGAAGGTGACGAATTTGTCGGGGAAGGATTTGGAGGGTGAGGCGGATTTGTTTTTGTTTGATGCTTTGACGATGAAGGTGGTGGATGAGCAGTTTAAGAATACGGGGGCGAGTAAGAGGTTTGAGGT
>JAPLFJ010000067.1 GCA_026390735.1 Ignavibacteriota bacterium | reverse complement strand
TAGAAAAATTTGATTTTAAACACCAAGGTTTCGAAAAGATAACCCAATTTAAATTCAAATCGATTTCACAATAATGCTTTGTAACTATTATATTCTATTGGTAGTTATAGGCCTTTACATTTTTTTAACTGGACAGTAGTGCAAATAAGCAGTAAATTTAAACAAAGGATGGAGAATTATTAATCTCTTTCTCCATCCTTTTAATTTTAAAAGTATAAAATATGAAACACAGCAGTTTAAAGTTAAAGTCGATATTGGTAAATCTGGTATTTTTTGTTGTCATATATCAGGCATTTGTATTCCCGTCATACGGATACGACAATCAAAAACCCGAAGATAAAGACGCAATAGCACTTGCAAACACTCTGACAGAAAGAAGCAGAGAGTTTAGTTCAACGCTTTCGGGGTTAAAGATGATAAGACCCGAAGACCTTGGATTAAAAGTCAAACGCGGACAGATAGATTACAAGAGTATGACAAAAGCTCAGCAGGATACAATAGTAATTGCAATGTTTAATCCTGAGGATAATTATCTTGACATCGCTGTGTTTTATAAATCCAGAAACGAAATTGTCATTTACTTAAACCAGGCAAACGGACGTCTTGCAGAGTATAACCATATTGCATATAAATCCGATAATGTTGAAAGAATTGAAGCCTTTATAGATAAGAAACCCAATGAATTCGTGCCGCCGTTTGTAAAGTGTTCTTTAAAAATAATCTTTACAGATAAAACACAAAGAACAATATCCGGCAATACAATAAACAAACAAAGTATGCTTGAGAGTGGAGGCGATAATACTTTCTTTAGTCTTTTCAGCCTTCCCAAAAACACAGTTATGTCTCTTGATTTTCTTCAAATCTGGTCTCATTCAGAAAATACACATAATGCTATTGGGTACCATTCAGCAGTTGATGATATAGATAATGATGGAAAGACAGAAATCGTTTATACATATTACATAACTAATAGTTCACCTTATCCTTCTAAAATTGTTGTCTTTAAATCCCTTGGAAATAGTCAGTTTGTTGTTGAATGGGATTCTCTATTTACCAATAGTGCATTTGTTATGAATAACCAAACAATAGATTTTGATAATAATGGCTTCAAGGAAGTATTCTTGGCCGCCTACTCTCCTCTAACACAGAGAGTTTCAGCTGGCTTATTAGAAAAAAATATTTATGGGTTTTATAGGTATTATTATACTGGACTCGATTGGATGGGTTATCCTTATCAATCAGTTGAACTTCGCGACACAATGAGACTGGGCGTTTACGATAGGAAAGGAATGTGGATATGCTCATCTATAAATGATCAGACCCAACAGACAATTATCCAAAGAGCAGTTTATAACGGACATCGGGATAATATAGGCTATGGTTTTTATGGCGATGGAAATTCAATAATTCTTGATTGGTTTATATATGACATGAAAGTATTCGATATGGATGGAGACGGAAAAGAAGAAATACTGTTGGGTGATACACAGTTTGGAACAAGTTATTTCGGGTATCTTGATTCAACGGGAGTAGGTACAAATTTAGGGTATGAATATAAACATGTTCTTCCAAACGAACCCCTTGCGGCAGGATATATATTCCAGAAAGACTATGACAATGACGGAATAAAAGAGTTTTATCTTGCCGGACCGGGCGAAGGAACAGGCTGTATAGGAGTAGTAAAACACACAGGTGCTCCGGGAAGTGATAATTATTCAGTTGTATGGTGGGATTCAACGGGAATCGTTGGTGCCCCTATTAACGGCATGGACAGTGGTTATGTTGATGGTAGATATTCATTTGTTCATCCGGCTTTAAGATATATAGGGGGAACTTATGCGAGAAGACATTTGTATGTTTTCACACGCGATGGAATGTATAGTTTCATAAAGATTTTTTATATATCCACAGATTCTGTTGTTAATATACAACCGCATTTAACCGATGTAGAGCACACGGGGAAAGCATACATAGTTGCCCCTCAGTCCGCCGGTTATTTTGGTCATTTAGAAAACTTTATCGCCGTATATAAACAAAATGGTACAATAGGTATCAACGACCCGGTAGTAAGCGTCCCAAAAGACTATGTTCTATATCAGAATTATCCAAACCCTTTTAATCCAACGACAAAAATAAAGTTTGAAATTCCTAAAAGCGGATTAGTTACATTAAAAGTTTATGATATCACTGGTCGTGAAATTCAAATATTGATAAATGAAGTTAAGAAAGCTGGCTCATATGATGTTTTGTTCAATGCCTCAAACCTTGCTTCTGGTGTTTACTTCTACAGAATACAAAGCAATGACAATGTGATGACAAAACGTATGGTGCTAATTAAATGACAATTTCTCTTTTTCCTGCTGATTCCCTCGGCAGGGAAGTTTATAACACTATGGAAAATAAAGAGAAGAACTATGCAGTTATTAATTGTATTTTCAATCTGGATATTGACAGTAATTCTTTGAGTGTCAAATTAAATGAAGTTGATATAAGAAAGATATTTAGAATACTAAATAATCTTACTAATGATTTGTCAGTTGAATTTGATGACAGAGAAATGGAAACACTGACCTATGATATCTTTATAGATAATAATATTCGTATAAAAATCGTTAATGATCAATTATATGTATTTAGAAACGATGTACTGGAATTTCTGGTTGATCAAAATTATCTCGTTAGAAATATTATTCTTAAAAAAGCAATCCGGAATAATTATGATGATATGAGAAAAATTATGCGTCTGATTTATCCCGTCCCTGGGGCAAAACGGAAAAACCAAATGCCTAAATCATCTAAGCGCAAAAATTCCTCTTTATGGTAAAAATTATAATAGTAAACATTCATCAGGCATTGATTCCAAGAATATACTTTTTCTTAGAAATAATAAAATTATAATTTATACTCTAAATTTTTACAGGATTTATTGTGTTATATTAATTAACTTATGTAAAACTAATTATTATATATGCCTTTTTATCATAAACTTGGAAAGATTCCGCAGAAGCGGCATACACAGTTCAGACAACCTGACGGTTCTTTGTACAAAGAAGAACTGTTCTCCACAATAGGCTTCGACAGTATTCTTACGAATGCATACCATATTTATTCGCCTGCGAAAATAGATTCAATAGATTCTGAAATCATAGACCTTACTCCAAAAGAGTGGTCTGATGCAGGTCTACGCCCTTACCATTTCAAGACGAAGGATACTAAGTTCAATTCAGATTTTGTATTTGGCAGAAATCAGATTATGTTCAACAGCGATGTTATTATGAGCACTTGCCGTCCCGAAAAGCAGGCAGACTTCTTCTATAAAAACGCGACCTGTGATGAGCTCATTTTTGTTCACGAAGGAGAAGGTACTCTCGAAACAAACCTCGGTGTTATGAATTTTGTAAAAGGGGATTATATAGTTATTCCGAGAAGTGTGATTTACAGGCTTGTTCATAAATCGCCGTTGCGTCTGGTTATATTTGAATCCGCAGGACCTATAACCACCCCAAAAAGGTACAGGAATGAATTCGGTCAACTGCTCGAACACTCGCCGTATTGCGAGCGCGATATACGCGTTCCGCAGGAACTGCAGACTTTCTCAGGCAAAGGTGACTTTGTAGTAAAGATTAAGAAAGAAAACAAAATACATTCACTGCATTATGATTACCATCCGTTCGATGTTATCGGCTACGACGGATATTACTTCCCGTGGATATTTAACATCGATGACTTCATGCCGCTTACAGGAAAGATTCATATGCCGCCGCCTATACATCAGACGTTTGCCGCTCCCGGATTTGTAATCTGTTCATTCGTTACACGTTTGCTCGACTATCATCCACTCGCTATTACTGTTCCTTACAATCATAGTAATATAGACAGCGATGAATTGCTATATTACGCTGACGGAAATTTCTTCAGTAGAAAGGGAATCGATTATGCTTCTATCAGTCTTCATCCGGGAGGCTTGACACATGGTCCTCATCCGGGCACTGTCGAAGCAGCACTGGGAAAACTCGAAACGGTCGAAACAGCAGTAATGATGGACACCTTCAGACCGCTTAAATTAACTGACTATGCTAAGCAGATTAACAACGAGTCCTATTATCTAAGCTGGAAAGAATAAAGTTCTTTATTTTTATTGTTTGATATTAAATAATGTGTTTATTATATTTGTATACAATAGTATACATATGTATACAATAGTAAACAATAAAATATGCAGATAAATAACATACTTGACTCTGTTTTCTCGGCGCAGTCGAACATCATCATTCTGAGGGCAATGATAAACTATAATATTGGTATATCAGGGAGGGAAGTGTCCCGAATTTCCGGTCTGAGTCCAAGAGCATGCTTTAACACACTCACTTCTTTAGAAAACATTGGTGTAGTAAAACGGGTCAGGGGAGGCAGAGACCATTTGTTTGCTATAAACAGAGACAGCTATATAGTCTCAGAAGCAATTCTTCCTTTGCTCAATGCCGAATCAGCCTTTCTTGAATCCATTAAAAAGGATATTAAATCAAGAATAAAAAACAAATGTAACAGCGTGTATATCTATGGAAGTGTAGCCAGAAAAGATGAATTGGGCGAAAGCGACTTTGATATTTGCGTAGTTATGAATAACCAAAAAGAACAAGCCTTACTGGAAAATGAAATTTCAGAACTTACTCATCTGGCATATCTTAAATACGGAATTACTTTGTCTCCTGTATACTTTACAGTGAATGAGTTTGTTAAGAGATATAACTTAAATAAACCCCCGATTCCTGATATTGTTAATGAAGGGATTGTGATTTATGGAAACAAACAAATAAACAATGGTAAGAAAACTTAAAACTGTTTCTGTTGAAAAACATAAGTCAAAAGACTTTGTAACCGTTGCAAGAAACTTCCTGAATGGGGCAGAGGTTGCTGCTGAATATGAGTATTGGAATGCCGCAGGAGTTTTAATAGTTCATTCTGCGATTGCGTTCAGTGATGCAATTACTGTTAAATATGGTAAGGTAAAAAGCAAAAGTGAGGACCATCAGGATGTAATAAACTTAATAAACACCCTTGTTGCCGAAACTGATGAAAAGAAGAAAGCAATGTTACAGCTTTCAAAAATCATATCACATAAGAATTTGGTGTCGTACAGCGGTGACGTTTATTCTAAAACAGACATCGATAAACTATGGAAGTATTTAGAAAGATTTGTTTCCTGGGCTGATAATATTCTAAAGAATTAATTTGTTTTAACGCCCAAAATCTCTCTGCGCGTTCTATGCGTCCGCCGTCTTGTTGGGCGGATGTGATCTGTGAACCTACTCCAAGAAATCTAAAATATCAGTATATTATTCGCCACAGCCTGAAACTCCTTCTTCGTCATTATACTATCGCATCCTGATTTAAACAACAGTTCTCTCATCTCATCGGTTATAATCGTCAGCACAGAAACTATCTTTATCTTTTTGTTTGCTTCCGATTTTCTCGACTCAATTATGAAAGCAATTTTATCCTCAACGTCCGTATCCATATCCACTATCATCCAGTCGATATGCCCGTCCTTTTTATCCTCGGTTATTGTTATCTGGTGGTTAAGTTTTGTAAGTGTTAACGTAGCAATGTGAATAAAGTCTTTAAAACCTTTATCATTCGATACAAGCAGAACTTTTCTTGTCATATTTTAATTATCCGTTATACTGTATGTATGTGTTTAGTATGTCTATCTTTTCTTCTTTGAGCTTAACGTCAACAAGCATAAGGTCTCTCATCGAAACCAGACCAATAAGTGATTTTTCCTCAATAACGGGTAAATGTCTTATCTTTTCCTGCTTCATTATCTTAAGTGCATGCTCGATAGTGTCGTTTGAATCTATAACTATCACGTCTTTTGTCATTACGCTCTCAATTAAGGTCTTATGCAAATTAGATTCTCTTACTATGCATCTTCTTAGTAAATCTCTTTCTGAAAATATTCCAAGCAGACCCGAATCTTTATCAAGTACAGGTACAGCCCCTACGTTATGCAAATCCATAAACTTCGTAACTTCGAACACACTCATTCCTGATTTTACAAAAAGCAACCGCTCGTCCTTTAAATATTCTTTTAAAGTTTTCATTTCCTATCTCCCTTTATTATTTAAATTAAAATAATTAATTAAGTCTATTATTGCAAGATTCGAATTAAGTTAAATTAATTTTATTAAATGTATGAAAAATAGTAATATGAAGTCAGGAATCTGTCCTCAATGCGGCAACTCCGAAATATACACAGATTCTTCCCTCTCTAAAAGAGGTGAACGAACAACTATTCCTATAACGGGAATAAAATGATTATTTACAGATTGCTATGTCTGTCTTAACTGCTGATATTTTGAAGAATTCATAGTTGATAAAGATTTAAAGGACGAAAAGAAAATATCAACAATTAAAGAGACCTGGGGCAAAGTAAACCCATCCTGATGACAGGATACCAATATACACTATAAATTATCGTATATTTTTGTTACATTTTTATAACCTAAATTACATCGGAGGATAAATGAGAAGAATACCTACTTTCTTAATCGTTATTGTTATGCTGTTTGTTTCTGGAAATTCTTTCGCTCAGTACAACTGGGAATCCTTTAATATCGGAACTTACGAAAACCTCAATAGCGTCAGCTTTCCTAACATAAATACGGGATACATTGTCGGAAATATCGGCAAAGTTTATAAAACAACTAATGCAGGTTTTAACTGGAGTCTAAAAACATTCCCTTCAAACGGAAACAACTTTTATGTATACTTCCTTAACTCAACTACGGGTTTCATCAGTAATCAGGGCGGACTGTATAAAACAGTAGATGGAGGTGACAACTGGTCACAAATCACATTACCCACGGCTTACAATGTAACATCAATACATTTTTCTTCTGCAAGCATTGGCTGGGCAGGTGACTGGTGGGGAGATGTTTTGAAAACTACTAACGGCGGTGATAACTGGGTTAATACTGTTGTTATGCCAGGTTATAATTCCAAAGTGTTTTTCGTAAATGACTTTACCGGCTGGTGTGTTGACACATACGGCTACGTTACAAAGACGACTAACGGAGGTACTAATTATGTTCAGACAAGATTAACTTACGATACTTTGTCTTCTGTTTATTTCATTAGCTCTACTGTCGGCATCATAGTTGGCGACAGCGGAAAAATTTTAAAAACCACTAACGGCGGTAATGTCTGGAATCTTATTTCCTCTGACCTTTACGGAAAACTGAACAGCGTTTATATGGAGTCCCCTTCGAAAATCACTGTCTGCGGACACGACGGACTTGTACTCTTTTCCACCGATGGCGGAAACACCTGGGCTTATCAGATTTCCACTTCGAGCGAATTAGAACAGGTTACTTATGCTCCTGCTTCATCACTTGGCTGGGCTGTCGGCGAATTAGGCACATATGTTAAAAGGGTTGCAACTTCTGCAAACGCCTGTGTCGGCAGTAGTACTGTTAAATCTGACTATCCGTTCTATTCCTACTACATGGATTCAAGAACCGATATGCTCTATCTTGCTAATGAAATCTATCTGGCAGGCGGAGGTGTCGCAGGAAATATCACAAAGATTGGTTTTACTTTTGATTCTCTTTATAGTTCACAAACACTGAATGGTTTTAATATTAAATTAAAAACTACTACCGTTGCTTCTCTTACGGGCTTTGATAACTCAGGCTGGACAACAGTATACAGCGGTACGTACACAGTTACAGGCCTGGGACAGACGTTCATCGATTTGCAGACACCGTTCGCCTATACGCAGGGAAACAATCTTTTGGTTGAAGTTTGTTTTAATAATTCTTCTTACACAACAAACACTTTTGTAAATTCTTCTCCTGTTCCGGGAATGACGTACCACGGTCATCAGGATTTAGGAAGCGGTAACGGATGTGTTGACATAACAGCAGGAAGTATTATGGCAAACAGGCCTAACATTTGTTTCTTTACGTCAGTTATATCGGGAAATCAGAATCAGCATTCAAACGTTCCGAAAGATTTTAAACTGTATCAGAATTATCCTAACCCGTTCAACCCGATGACTAAAATTAAATTCGACATTCCGAAATCATCCTTCGTAACTTTGAAAATCTATGACATACTCGGAAAAGAAGTTGCTTCGCTCGTGAATGAGAAACTTCAGCCGAATTCTTATGCAATCGATTTCAATGCCTCAGGGTTAAACAGTGGTGCCTATTTCTGCCAGTTGTCAGTGGATAATGTACCGTTCGCAATTAAGAAAATGTTATTTATCAAATAACGTATAATTGAATGTATTTAAATAAAAAAGGGAAGCTGCGCTTCCCTTTTTTAATAGCTATTATGCCCCGTCCTGAAATCTGATCCGGGAACGCTAAACCTATTACTTTGTAAATAATATATTATCTATCAGTCTTGTCTTTCCAAAATACACCGCCAGCGAAATCAAAACATCTCCTTTAAATCCTTTTAAGTCGCTGATATTGTTCAGTAATTCGTTATCTGTTATAGCAACATACTGTACTGAACTTCCCGCCGCCTTCTGTTCAATCATATCTTTCATTTCCTTCTTCACTGTCTCTGCATCTATAAAATTATTCGCGAGTATTTTCTCTTTAGCCATTTGAAGCGACTGATTAATCACTGCCGCATCTTCTTTCTGTTGCTCTGACAAATATGTATTGCGTGAACTCTTTGCCAATCCATTATCTTCTCTTATGGTTTCACAAATTCTTATCGTAACATCGAGGTTCAAGTCCTTGACAGTTTTTTTCAGCATCGAAACCTGCTGTGCGTCTTTCTGCCCGAAGTAACTATAATGCGGTTTGCAGATGTTAAACAACTTCAGTACAACAGTCGCAACACCTTTGAAGTGTCCCGGTCTGTATTTGCCTTCAAGTTTTTCTGACAAGTCTTCAACGTTTACGTACGTCTTGTAATTCTCGCCATACATATCTTCGGCCGACGGATTAAATATATAATCAACTCCCGCCTGTTTACAAATGTAAAAGTCTCTTAGGAAATCCCGTGGATACTGTGCAAAATCTTCGTTCGGAAGAAACTGGGTCGGATTAACAAAAATACTCGCAATCACAACATCGCATTCGTCCCGTGCCGCAAGCATCAGTGCCACGTGCCCTTCGTGCAGAAATCCCATAGTAGGAACAAACCCAACAGTCTTGCCTGCTCTTCTGAAGAACTCGGCAATTTCCTGCATCGGTTTTATTTCCCTTATTACTTTCATTTATTTCGCAAGAAGATTAAGCAGCTGTGCTAATTTTTCTTTCATGTTTTTTCTGTCGACAATCAAATCCAGGAATCCGTGTTCAAGCACAAAATCCGAACGCTGAAAACCTTTCGGTAAGTCCTTACCCGTTGCCTGTTTGATAACTCTTGGTCCTGCAAATCCGATTAATGCATTTGGCTCTGCAATGTTAAGGTCGCCCTGCATAGCAAACGATGCACTCGCGCCGCCCGTTGTCGGGTTGGTTATTAATGATATGTAAGGAATCTTTTCGTCTGCAAGTTTTGCAAGTCTTGTCGAAATCTTCGCTAACTGCATAAGCGATATTCCGCCTTCCATCATTCTTGCTCCGCCGCTCGATGATATTATGATAAGCGGTGTTCTGTTCTTTAAACATTTATCGATTGCTCTTGAAATCTTTTCGCCGAGTACGCTTCCCATACTTCCGCCTATGAAGGCAAAGTCCATAGCGCAAATTACTGCAGGCAGTTTGTTTATCTCTCCCGTTCCCCATCTTAACGCATCGTAAAGTTCTGTCTTCTTTATAGTCTCTTCAATTCTTTTATCGTATGGTTTGCTGTCTGTGAATTTCAAAGTATCAACGGACTTCATTTTCCTGTCGTACTCTTTGAACGAACCTTCGTCGAACAACAAACTAAAATACTCTTCGCTCCCGATTCTGAAGTGGTATCCGCATTTTATGCAGGTATAGGAATTGGCTTCCCATTGTTTCTTATGCATCATCTCGCCGCACTCGTCACACTTTATCCACATTCCGTCCGGAACATCGTGTTTTGGGTTTTCCGTGGAAATATTCTTTTCAGATCTTTTAAACCAGGCCATCTTAATTGTAAATTTAATTATTAAAATTTAATATTTATAATAGTGCACCTTTGCACTTTTAGAAATATCAATCTCCGTAAAAACGCTTCATATAAAATGGTTCGCTCCGGCCGTAATCACTTATCTTTCCCTCTTCAATCAGCATCTTCGAAATATTGTACAAACTCTGCATGTTAGAGGTATCCGATAAATTTATTACTCCCGGATTTTCCGGAAAACTGTAATCCGTTTTCTCGTTTATTATAAAATCACTGTTGGTTTTCACTATCTCGTCCAGTACTGCAATCTTATAATCAGAAATTCTGCCAATCCCTTTATACTCTGCAAAGTAAAACTCGCCCGTTCTTGAATTACTGAATATCATCGGAGTTACAATACCATTCTTTTTGGTGATTTCAGAGTATTTCACAGCTATTAAATCAAGCGAACTTACTTCTATTAACTTTGCGCTGCTTCCTATGCATATTCCCTTTGCAACAGCCGAACCAATCCGTAATCCGGTGAAAGAACCCGGGCCGTTCGACAGTCCCACATAGTCAATCTCCTGAAAATTCAAGCCGTGCCCGTCAAATTCTTTCTTGATTTCATAGACTAGGTCATCGGCGTTTTTATCCTCTTCGAGAGTCTTCAATATACTAAAATCACCCTTTTGGTTATAGGCAAATTCAATCTTTTTTGAAGACGTATCTAATAGTAATATATTCAATTATCCCTGTTTTTCTGCTTATTTCTTTTAAAATACACTAAAATTTCATCTTTTCACTTAATATCTTTGTTCTTTTCTCTCATCTCTTACCCTAAAAATTCTCTTCTCTGTGCGTCCGCCACGGCGGATGTTCTCTGTGGTAAAAAATCTCTTCTCTCATCTCTAACCCTAAAAAATCTTTTCTTTAAATTTAGAGTTAATTAGTGTTAATTCGTGTCAAAGTTCTTCTCTTCTCTGTGTTCTCCGTGCCTTCTCTGTGTTCTCTGTGAACCTACTCAGTTACCACTTCTATCACTCTTTCATCATCTCCGGCCCCATAATCAAACCTCACCGTGTCTACCTTCCTGTTCAGGTATTCCTCTGCCAGTTCCGGCCATTCTATCAGAACCAGCGAGTTCTTGTTAATATACTCATCAAACCCAATCACTCCAAGTTCTGCCGCTGAATTTAACCTGTACAGGTCGAAATGATAAATCCTGAATTTCTTCGCCTCTCCGTAAGTACCCTCGTACTCATTCACGAGTATAAACGTCGGACTGTTCACAACTTCCTTCACGTCAAAATGTTCGCATATTCCTTTCACAAACTGTGTCTTTCCCGTTCCCAGATTTCCCTTAAGCCCAAGCACACACCCGGGCTTAAGTTTTTCTGCAAACTCTTTCGCAAACTTCATCGTATCTTTAGTGCTCTTACTTCTGAATATCATGCCTTGCTTTCTAATGTCGCTATTGGTAGTATCATTTCTTCCATCGAAATTCCACCGTGCTGGAATGTGTCGTTATAATAATTTAAGTACTTATGGTAGTCTGTCGGATATACAAAGTAGAAGTCTTCCTTCGCAATTATGTAGTTCACGATTCCGTTCCTTAACGGCAGTCTGTATTCCGAAGGGTTCTTCACGAATATCGCATTGCGCGCATCTGCCTTAATGTTACGTCCGTATTTGTACCTGAGGTTTGTCGCCGATTCCTTGTCGCCCATCGCCTTCACGCCGTGCAGACATCTTATGCTTCCGTGGTCTGTTGTGATAACTATCTTCACTCCCGACTTTGTGGAAAGCTGTCTAAGCATTCCGAAGAATGAAGAGTGCTCAAACCACGATTCAGTTAATGACCTGTATGCAGATTCGTCTGGCGCAATCTCTTTCAAAATTGCATTGTCGCTTCTCGAGTGAGCAATCATATCCACGAAGTTTATCACTATCGCATTCAGATGGTTGTTGCAGTAAGAAAGTATCTTGCTCTCAACACCGCGGCTGAAATCAGAATCCATTATCTTAACGTACTTCAGATCATTGCGTAATTTAATTTTCCTTCTGTCGAGTAACTTTTGCAGAAACTCCTTCTCGAAATTATTCTTCGAGTTCTCATCGTCATCACTCGTTTTCCACAGGCTCGGATAGTGCTTTTCAATCTCCGAAGGATAAAGCCCTGCGAATATTGCATTCCTGCAGTACGGCGTTGCCGTCGGCAGAAGTGAATAATAATAATCTTTGCTTATCTTGAAATAGTTTTCCAGATACTTCTCCATCATCACCCACTGGTCGAGCCTCATACAGTCAACCACAAAGAAGAATACAGATTTATTCTTGTCAAGTTCGGGAATAACGTATTTGTCAACCACATCGTTCGAAAGCACAGGTTTCTTATGCTCGTCGTCAACCCAGTTCTTATAGTTTCTTTCCACGAATTTAGAAAACTCTACGTTGCATTCTCTTCTCTGGTCAATTGCCGTCTGCTTCAATCCAAGTTCAGTATGCTCGTCAAGTTCAATCTCCCAGTTAGTCATTGACGCATGTATATTAATCCAGTCTTCCCAGGTCGGGTCGTTCATTAGCGAAACTGATATCTTGTTGAATTCCTGAATGTAGTCTCTCGATACCTGATTGCTCTTAAGCTTCTTGCCTTCAAGAAATTTCTTGCACACAAGCAGTACTTGCTTAGGGTTTACAGGTTTTAGAAGGTAGTCGTTGATTTTTTTACCGATGGCATCTTCCATCAGACTCTCGGTCTCGTTCTTGGTAACCATCACAACAGGAAGGTTCGGTTTGATGTCCTTAATCTCTGACAGAGTTTCGAGGCCGCCCTTGCCGGGCATCATCTCATCCATAAAGACAAGGTCTATATCGTTTTCTTTGATGAACTGAATTGCATCGTCGCCGTTCGTGGCTTCATACACAACGTATCCCTTTTGTTTCAGGAACATTATGTTAGACTTTAAAAGATCAATCTCGTCATCAACCCAAAGAATATTCTCTTTATTTTCCATATTATTCTATTTTTAGTTTACAAAAATAGTATCAATTCATCATTTATGTTTTGTAATTCCTTTTTAAATTCTTTAATCTTTCTTAATTGTTCTCTGTCTCTTTCAATTTATAACAATTTTTACTCAAATTCATTCTTAATAATCATCCCCTTGCAATTATTCCCCGATAAATATTCCCTTCCTTGTTTTCTATTCCCCTGTAATTATTCCCCTCCTTGGAGGGGTGGCCGCAGGGCGGGGTGGGTAAAATAACTTCCCAAATCTCTTGCTCTAACCCTAAAATTAATCCGTGAACATCCGTTCTTATCGTTTTTTATCCGCGTTCAATTCTTTTCTTCTTTAAATCTCTTTCTCTTAATTCATAATTCCGAATTCATACGCTGGTAAACCAGAATTATCTTTTCTTATCTTTAACCCTAAAATTTCTCTTTCTCTAAATCTCTTGCGATTCGCTCTTTTAATTAGCGTAATTCGCGGACATCTTTTCTCTAATTTTTTAATCTGTTCTAATCTGTATAATCAGGGGACAAAGTTTCTAATCTTTCTTTAGTGCCTTTCGTGAATTTCGCGGGAAAAGTTCTTTCTCTTTCATCTCTAACCTTAAAAAATCTCTATCCGCTCTTATCCGTTCTTTCAGCGTCATCCGCGTTCCATTCCTTTCTTTGCCATTTTGCACACGTTTTCACTCGTAACTGTATAATTCATAATTTCGAAAGCTCCACCACATTCTCAATATGGTAAGTTTGCGGGAACATATCAACGGGTTGAATTCTCCCTATCTTATATTTTCCCTTGCTCATTATTATACTCAAATCTCTCGCCTGAGTTACAGGATTACAGCTCACATACACAATCTTCTCGTAATCCGCATCGCTCAGTATCTCGCATATATCCGGATGCAGCCCCGACCTTGGCGGGTCGAGCACTACCTTATTAATTCCTGCTTCCTTAAAATTCGTCAGAAAATCTTTAATGTCCGCCGTCTCAAAACTAACATTCTTAATATCATTCAGCGAAGCATTCTCTTTAGCACTCCTTATCGATTCATCAACAAGCTCCACGCCCTTCACCTTATTCACTAAGTCAGATATATAAATCGAAATCGAGCCCGTCCCGCAGTACAAATCCAGAACGTTATCAGACTTCTTAAAATCTCCAAACTCCACCACCTTCGAATAAAGCACTTCAGCCTGCAAAGTATTCGTCTGGAAAAATGCATTCGGCGATACCTTAAACACAAACTCCTTCTCGCCGCGTTTCAGTTTTTCCGTAATGTATCCCTTCCCGAAAACCACCACCACATCCTCTGCAAACGCCACCTGCGCCTTCTTCTGCGTGAACGAATTCAGCAGTGTTGTCACCTGCGGAAAAAGTTTCTTAATCTCTTCCGTGTATTCTTCTATCACTTCCTTGTTAAAATCATAAGTAATCAGGTTCACCATCAAATCATCAGTACGCGAACTCTGCCTTACAATCAGAAACCTCAGGTACCCTTCGTGCGTCCTCGTCGAATAAATGGAAAGCTCTCTCTTCTTGAAAAATTCTCTCGCGTGGTTTAAAATATTTGTGGTCACTTCCGACTGCAGGAAGCACTCTTCAATGTCCAGAATCTTCGAATGGAACTTCGGAATGTGCAGACCAACTGCAAACTTTTCCTTTTCCTTGCCCTCATCCACAACCGTCAGCCATTTTTCTTCCGAGAAAGAAAACTCCATCTTATTCCTGTAGTAATATTCCTTCTTCGATTTTATCGCCAGCGGAACGCCAACATTCACAATCCCGCCCATCTTCTGCATAGCATTCTTCACAGTATCAGTCTTAAACTCAAGCTGTTTCTCATAACTGAAATTCTGAATCTTGCACCCGCCGCAAACTCCAAAGTGCTTGCATCTCGGCGCCACTCTGTGCGGCGACTCAGTTATTATAGATTTTATTATCGCTTCCGCATAACTCTTCTTCACCTTCCGAATTTCTGCCATCACCACATCACCCGGCAGCGCATCCTGACAAAACACAACAAAGCCCTCTTCCACTCTTCCCACTCCCTGACCCTCTGAATTCAGCGAATCAATCCTTAACTCTATTTCCTGATTTTTCTTAACCATTCAATTATTATCTGTTATTTTATCTTTTATATTATCTGTTATATATATTAACCTCAATTTACCCAACCTGCAATTCATATAATATCGAAATAGTAATCCCACAAAACTCTCCCCCTCTGTAGTTCCGTCATTCCTGCCGGAAACCAAAAAGAATCCCTTGTGCGCTCTGTCTCTAAGAATCCCCTCCTTGGAGTAATGGCGCTAACATAAGAGTTCATATGTATTTCTTATATCCTTTTAACTTTGTTCTTCTTGGAAAGTGCCTACCTGGTCTTTGTGGTATTAACTTACTTCGTATTCTCGTTCTCAACTTGTCCATATCTGCCTGT
>JAPLFJ010000035.1 GCA_026390735.1 Ignavibacteriota bacterium | reverse complement strand
AACTAAAACAATAATAAACTTTTGTTCTTTTAAACAGGTATAAGTTCTACTAAGGAAGTTCGACCAAATGTCAGAACGGAGTATTAACTTTCGTTAAGGGTATAGTGTTTTCTCTTGACATTTTTTTCCATAGACATTCCCTGATGTTCCTACAGGGAATCCAGATACATTAAAACGGATAACTGTACTCGGGTTGAACGGATTCGGATAGTTTTGATTAAGCTTAAAATTATCCGGAACGGTTTGTGACAATTGTTTAATCCCTACAGGAAATGCATAATACGATACTCTTCCTGCTTCACCCACTCCCCACATATTTAATTTCCCGTTAGAATATTTACCCTCAAATGCCCATAAACCAATGTTTGCAACTGATGAATCCTGTCTCGCCCAGCTATCCCCGAAATTGGATGAATAATATATCACATACCTTCTGCCGACATATATATGATTTCCTACGCCTGCAATTCCCTGTATATAATGTACTCCGTTGAATGGTAATGGTGTCCAGTTATTCCCCCCGTTTGTTGTTTTGTAAAGCAAATATAAATCTCCGACAATACCGTTCATTCCGTCCTTAAACAATGTATGAGGTATATCGATGAAAGATGAATTCACCACCTTCCTTTGCCAGTTCGCACCACCGTTCGTACTGAAATATACAGCATGTGTGTTAGTGGTTCCAAAAGATATCACCTGCTGATTCGCATTCAAAGAATATATTGAACCGCTTTCTCCGCCAATTGATTGAGCATACAATCCCGTTGAATCCCATGTTGCACCTTTATTTGTTGTTCTGTAAAACTCAAACCTTCCTCCCACAGGGTCACCCTGAAAATATCCCGTTGTGGAGTTTAAAGATCTTATCCCGTTTAAAAAAGAATTTAATGTAAAAACTGTTGACCAGCTTTGCCCGCCATTAGTCGTTCTGTAAATTCTCGGAGTAGTATTATTATAAAGTTTATTTGTCCCAATAACTGCATTATTCTCGTCAAAAGCAGCTATAAGTGGTACTTCCGATTGTGGGTCTATTCCCGATGCCAGAATTTTAGTCCAGTTCGCTCCTGCATTTGTTGTTTTGGTAACAAACAATCCCATATTACTCTTCCCAACTCCCCAGGCAACATTATCACTGACAACTGATATATCGACTATATTATCTGTTGTATTTGAATTCTGAAGAACCCATTGGCTCTTTACACTGTGTGAAATCAGTAATTGAAATACACACGTTAAAACAATAAAAAGTCTTTTCATAAAAGTATGTTTAAATTATTTAATCTATAATCTTAG
This sequence comes from Ignavibacteriota bacterium, assembly GCA_026390735.1. Taxonomy (GTDB): domain Bacteria; phylum Bacteroidota; class Ignavibacteria; order Tepidaquicellales; family Tepidaquicellaceae; genus CAIKZJ01. The sequence goes on along the minus strand of JAPLFJ010000035.1, from coordinate 72,992 downwards.
TATAACTGTAATTCATAATTCTACATTCTGAATTCTGCATTCTGAATTCTCTCTTCGTGTCTTCTGTGCCTAAGTGGTAATATCTTTAATCTTTAAAACTATCAACTGACAAAAGACAACTATTTTATTAATAACATCCTTTTTGTTTCTGTAAACCCATCACTCACCATCTTATAAAAATACACTCCGCTCGTCAGCATCGAACCGTCAAACTTCACTTCATACGTCCCCGCATTCAATCTTTCATTCACCAGTGTCTGTACTTCGCGCCCCTGAATATCATACACTACAAGTTTTACATCCCCCGAATTTACAATTGAGAATTTAATGTTTGTTGTTGGGTTGAACGGGTTCGGATAGTTTTGCGAAAGTGAATATTTTGATGGTGTTTCTGTGCTGATGTTTTGGATTCCGATTGGGTTGCCGGTGGGGTTGCGTTTATAGTATATCTCATCGTTCCCGTCACGATAGTCTTGCCATACAACGTGGATAACCGAGCCTGAGACTGCGACTGAAGGATACAATGAAGTAGCAAAGTTATTCGTTAAACGCGTATCTGTTCCCCAGCTTGCACCTGCATTTGTTGAGAGTTTGTAGTATATCTCATCGTTCCCATCACGATCGTCCTGCCATACAATATGCACTGCTGAGCCAGATACCGATACAGAAGGATACAATGAAGTAGCAAAGTTATTCGTCAGGCGTGTATCTATTCCCCAGCTTAATCCTCCGTCTGTTGAGCGTTTGTAATAGATTTCTGTTGTCGTATCTCGATATTCAGTCCATAAGACATGTAAAAACGAGCCAGAGACCTCGACTGAAGGTGTAATTGAAGGGGCAGTGTTATTTGTCAGACGTGTATCTATTCCCCAGTTTAACCCTCCATCTGTTGATCGTTTGTAGTATATCTCATAGTTTCCATCACGATTATCATAACATACAACGTGGACAACCGAGCCCGATACTTTGACAGAAGGATTATATGAATAAGCAGTGTTATTCGTCAGGCGTATGTCGGTTCCCCAGCTTACACCACCATCCATCGAAAGTTTATAGTATATTTCATAGTTCCCGTCTCGAAGATCACTCCATACAACATGAACAACCGAACCGGATACTGCGACAGAGGGGGTGTATGCATCAGCAATATTATTAGTTAGGCGTTTGTCAGTTCCCCAGCTTACGCCACCGTCTGTTGAGCGTTTGTAATAAATTTCATAGTTTCCGTCTCGATTATCATTCCATACAACATGAACAACCGAGCCGGATACAGCGATAGTTGGTTGCCATGAATCAGCAGTATTATTAGTCAGACGTGTATCTGCTCCCCAGCTTATGCCTGTGTTTGTTGAACGTTTGTAGTATATCTCACTGTTACCATCACGATAGTCCTTCCATACAGTATGCACAACAGAGCCATTTGAGGCTATGCACGATGAATTATTTGATGATGTCAATGAAATATTAGAGTCATTAGTCAAACGCATGTCCGGCTGCCACTGTGCACTGGCATTCATTGTGACGAGCATCACTAAGATAACCAAAAGTTTTTTCACATTCATTTATTATAATTAAATATTTTACTCTTTCCTCTGAATCTTTCAATTGACAACGAACATCATTAATAAACAGCATTTCCACTGAGCCTGTACATTATTGCTTTATAACTTATCATCGTAAATATTTTCTTTTGTGAATATATTTCTGTGAAAGTGTAAGTCGAATCCAATCCGTAATTTCTTATACCTTTACCGAAGGGCTCAAGTATAGGGAAAACTATGTATCCTGTTTCAGGAAATATTGTTCTGTTTAGCAGCCAATCGAATTTACCGTCAGGTGGAGGTGTTAATGTCGCATTGTTATACCTGTCAAGTTTCAACATCGTTATCAATGGTGTTGTTGTACCCGGAATTGTATCGCGATAAACATTATTCACATTATATTTTAAAAACACAGTTGATGTCGTCTGTAAGTTTGTGTATGGAGTCTTATAAACGTTTTTCATTTGGAGGTTCCAGCAAACTGGGGCTATCGAAGGGTCTGAATAGCTGCCCTTTACAAGTTTTAGTATTAAAGTATCGCCGAAAGAAGATTCAAAAGAACCCTTCCCAAAAATATTGTTTGAAGTACTGTTTGTTCTGTACACTACTCCGACATGAAACTCAACTGGAATATTAATTTTTAAACCAATAAAACCGGCATTCGGATTAACATAATATTGAGAATTATCCAGCTTATAAAAGTATCCCGCAAATTTATTATCAATTATAGATCTGGGATTTGTTATTGATGTATCATACCCTTGTTGTGGTCGTGCACCAAGCATCACCTTTCCTGCGCAAAATCTTCTATACATATTTGTTGTGTTGCACTGTACCCATACCTCAAAATAATTATTATTTAAATTAATTGAATTTTCCAGTGTATAACTTGTAATTGAATCATTGTAATATTCATTAAAGCAGCGTTTGTAAAGAGTGTCAACAAAATAATGATTCTCAGAATAATCCCAGACATTAATTTGAAAGTTATCTGCCGGATTAGAAGGGTTTGATACTGTTGTCGATTCACACGATGACAATAAAACAGAAAGTACCGCAAAACTTACAAACAATAAAACAATTTTATATGTGCTCATAGTTATAAATTTATTTTTACAATGACTTTATCCATAATAATAATTATTTATTTAAATTCCAAACTTTTTTACAGGCCGATATTACCATTCATAATAACAAATACAATGTTTAATGGTAAATTAAATATATGTAATATCATAGTATTATATGTGGCGTTAAATGATTTATCGTTACCACATAATATAAATTAATAAATTTAGACAAGTACCATTTCCTTATTTTCTTGAATTCTAAGTTCTAAATACTCTTATAATATTCTTCAATAAACTCTTTTACTTTTTCAGTAATCCATTTGCTCATTACAAAACTGGACTTCTTTGAGATAATATTTAAAAGATATTCAAACTCAATTATACTCCCGCTTTTATCAAACTTCTTATGTGCTTTCATTAGTTTATTCAGGCACATAATCAGGTAGTCGTGCCTTTCTCTGTCATTCTTTGTTATCTGTTTTATATCTGCAATATATTCTTTAAAATTATGAATGTTGTCCTCTAAATTGCTATATTCATTAAGTTCATAAAATATTTTTGTCTTCAATGCGTATGTGTCCAGTTTGTAATAATATTTAGGACTCTTAAGATTATTAATAAATTTTAAAGATAATCTTAAATCATTGTTTAAGTAGTGAAAATGAGCCCACGCATAATTTTCCATGTTTTCTCTGTCATCTGGATTAAGCTTTTGTGTATGGTTCTGGATAAATTTTTTAAGTATTGGTTTACTATCTTTATTCTTACACAAGAGAACATAATTTCTGTAAATGATTGGATGCAGGTATTTTGTTTTGTCGTTTATGTAATTATATCCTTCAATGTATTCCAAATGCAGGTTTAGAACTTCATTCGAGAAAAAATCATATCCCTTAGGAAGTGTCTGTCTGCTCGAGCAAAAACTGAGAAGGATGCTAAGATTTGTTTTTCTGAAATCATCATTGTATAAATTCTTAACTTTATCATAATAATCTTTATAATCTTGGTAAAGTTTAATACTTTCAGGTTTGGTTATCAGTAAGTATAATTTATGGAACAATGTTATAGTTGTTCTTTGAAATTTATTGTAGGCGTTAAATTCATGGGTTTTGGTAAATTTGTACATATCCTCAAGGTTAACTGGAAATTTCTTTACCATAATTTTATCTTTGAAGCATTGCATGAAATAATTGAATAAATTAATAGTATTCTTTGCAAGCGCATAAACCATGAGATTTTTCGATGATTCAAGAGTGAATTCTTTTTGTTCGTTTAATTTTGTTAATGAATTAAGATTATCCTTTGATGTATGTGATATACTATATTTCAGTTTCTGGAAATCAAACGAGTGTCGGAATATATCCTGATCAAAGTAAATCTGGTTCGATAATAATGATTCTACGTAACTTGCTCTTCTATCCAGAAGATTAAAATTCCCTTTCAAAAGAAGGTAATTGCAATGAATGATTTCACTGTTAAGTATTTCATTCTTATGTGCCTCAGTCTTAGTAAATTCAACACATAAATCACTCAGGTGTGACAGACTTTTGCTCACTGTCTTTTCCGAGTACCCTGTCTCTTTTACTATAGTAGTTTTCAGTTCGGAATATTTCTTTTTCTCAACGTATTTCTTGTGATTCTTTATAGTGGAGAATATATTCCCGTATGCTTTAATCGAATTGTAGTATGGCGATTTCAGAAACTTCTCAAACTGTGTGTAGTCATCAGATGAAAAATATTCAAGATGGTGAAACAACTCAGGTATTTTCATAAATATATTAAAGTAATTTCTTTATAATTTAAGTTTAGTGTTTACATTCAAATCAACATCTGTATGCACTGCTTTCATATAGTACAAAAGGGTTACAATTTAAAACGCCGACTCCGTGAATCAACATTCTAAATCACAACCCTAATCGTGTTTTGCCTATAATAAAGTTTTTAAATTTACATCAAAAACTTTCCCAATGTTTTAAATTATTAATATTATACTGCATTATCAAGTTACATTATTTTTCTTATTCACACCGTTTAATGCTCATTTTATTCATTTCAAATAAGATTCTTTCTTATTAGATTATTCCATCTATCTAAATTAAACCCCGTTTATATATGAAAGAATTAAAAGGTACAAAAACCGAAAAGAATCTGCAGGACGCTTTCGCAGGTGAATCACAGGCACGCAATAAATATACATACTTTGCTTCTGTTGCTAAAAAAGAAGGCTACGAACAAATCTCTGCTTTCTTCGAAGAGACAGCAAACAATGAAAAGGAGCATGCTAAACTGTGGTTCAAGCAGCTCGACGGTATCGGTTCGACTATCGCCAACCTTGAAGAAGCAGCAAACGGTGAACATTATGAATGGACTGAGATGTATCCAACTTTCGCCAAAGAAGCACGCGAAGAAGGTTTCGATGCAATAGGTCGCCTGTTTGACCGCGTTGCTGATATTGAGAAACATCACGAAGAGAGATACAAGAAACTTTTAAGCAACATAAAAGAAGATATAGTATTCAAAAGAGGCGAAGAAACTATCTGGATTTGCCGTAACTGCGGACATATTCACGTCGGTGCAGAACCTCCAAAAGCCTGCCCTGCCTGCTGGCACGACAAAGCTTACTTCGAAATGTATAATAAGAATTATTAGAAGAGCATACACGAAACAGAAGATTAAAAATTGAACGCGGATAAGAGACGATTTAAGCGGATTATCACTGATTATATTAAACAGTTACAAGTGCAAAAGTGCAAAAGATGGCAAAGGAATAGAAAAGAGGAATGGCACACTGATATACACTGAAAGAGACTGATATCCACAGATTAAAGATTTATTAGGGCTAAAGATAAGAAAAGATAATTCTGGTTTACCAGTTTATGGGTTAGATATTAAGAACGTAAATTAATAATTTGTTTTAAAATATAAAATTAAGGGTATGATAGATAAGATATTTGATTTATGCGTTAAGCTGCTTGTAAAGATAGCAGAGTTGACAGGAACAACATACAAGACAGTGAACGTAATAATATTCTGTGTGCTTGTACCAATGGCATTTATACTTCTGTTTGTTATGTATTATAATAAGCAGAAGGATGTAGAGAGGTATAAAAAGTTGTATGAGAAGTTTGTACAGGACGACATAAAGAATTTCTGAATTACTTACACATTTCTTTTAATATGATTACCTGAGCCTAAATTCGTGGAATGCGGATTTAGGTTTCTTATTTTGCTTATTCTGTTTCTCGAGTATTTTCCTACTCCTTTCTTCGTATTCCAGATCAAGTTCTGCACCTTTATAGATGTAACTTGAAGAATGAGTCCACATTCTTTTGCCTGATGCAGAATCGAATACAAGAGATAAGAAAACACGGACTCTTTTATAATCGTCTATAATTTTAAAACGCTTTTTATATTTCTTAGAATTAATCTTAACAAGTTTACCCAGAACGAATTTATGTTCACTGAACTCTTTTTCAACAGTTAAATATGCGTTATGATCGAGGACATTAGGGCCTTTTCGTTTAGAAACGGGTGTATTGAGATAAATCATAATAATGGCAACGAACGGAGAATTGATATTCTGAATAAGTTCTTCGGTTGGTTTAAAAGAGACTGTGACATAGTCATCATTATGTTTAAAACCAAGAGTATCGAGATAAATACCACCAGGCAGAATCACTGCAAGTTTAGAGAGGAAATCAGTTTTTGCATGTATGGAATTAAAACTATGAATTTTATTGTATGCACATTTACCTTTAATATTTCTGTAAGTTTTCCAGATTTGTTTAAGAAGGTCTGAATCGTTAACAGCAGCAGAGAACTTATTAATAACAGTGAATTTGTTGTTGCTTTCAATAACCTTTGGGGTATCAGGTTTCTTCCTGTCGGGGTTGTATGGATAAACGATGCTTTCGCCATTCTTTTTTGCTCTGTAGACAAGGTTCCCTACTCTACCGCGGGCAGTTCCTGTTATTTGATTAGTTACACGTCCCATAATTCATTAAGATAATATTAGTTAATTTGAATGATAAATGAAAATTGCATCAACATCAATACAACTACAGCACAACATCTGTGGTACGGCAGCACAAGTATGCGTGATGGGGTTTCAATGGGGTTCTGATGGGGTTTCAATGGGGTTCTGATGGGGTTGACAGATTAAATGATTGAAATAACAGTGATATATTCTGGATTTCTTTTTTGAAGAAAATCAATAAATCCGAAAATGTTCAATTCCATACAATTTAATAATTTACTGCAAATTAAAAATAACTTGGTTAAAAGTCAAGGGAATGATTAGGCGGAATGCATGTGTAATGGGGATTAACGCGGATTGTGCGGAAGAAGACGGATGAAATCGAAACAGAGAGAAAAAGTAATTATCATGCAAATAAGAATATTTTTGAAATAAATGACAAAGAGAAAGAACTTAAGGAAATTCTTTCTCTCTGCTTACATACAATTTGTTCTCTTAGAAAGGGCAGTTAAAATCTTATAAATTATGGATTCCCGATTAAAGCATTCGGGAATGACAAGATTAAAGAATAAACGTAAATAAATATCTTAATTCTGATATTAATACCCGAAGAGCTGCTCCAGTGTGAGTTCTTCAACCTTGCCGTACTTTTCGAGTATGCTGAAATCGAGTTTTGACTTATCCCCTATTACAAGATAAGTGTACTTCTTACCTTTCACGTATTTTTCGTTGAACGCTTTTACGTCATTTATGTTATAGCCGACAACCTTTTCGTAAACGTCTCTTCTTAAGTCATAATCAACACCGAGTCTTTTGTTATTCAGGTATGAAGTTATCACTGCAGAACGAAGTATTCTTTCTGTTTCTATGCTTTTTATAACTCCGTCTTTTGCAGAGTTAAATGTAATGTCTGACATCGGAATGTTATTCAGCAAGTCATCAAATCCTGTCAATGCTTCGCCGAGTTTGTCTGACTGTGTGCCGATGTATGAAACTATGTAATGATGCTTATCCAGTGCGTCAGGATTTCTGTATGCCGATGAAACCGAGTATGCAAGCGCTTTTGCTTCACGTAAATCCTGGAATACTATAGAACTCATTCCCGAGCCGAAATATTCATTGTAAAGGTTAATGATTGGCAGATTCAACTTGTTATACAAATCGCATCTGTTAATAAACATTATCTCTACCTGTTTCATTTTATAGTTAACGAAGTAAATCTTGTTCTCTTCAGTCGGCAGTTCTTCGTATTTCTTATTAGCAGGCGGAGGAATAGGTAAATCTTTAGTCCTGTAATATTCTATGATTACTTTCTTAAATGCATCTTTGTCAAGGGGTCCGTAATAAGTGACTTTATGCTCGTAATGGCTGAGCCCTCTGAATACATCGAGCAATTCATTCGGGTTCTGACCCTTAAGTTCAGTTTCGGAAATCTGCTGAGTAAACGGATTGTTTGCTCCGAACATACCGTAATTCATAAGACCGTTCCTTAAGATGACATTCTTTGAAAGTTTAGCGTTTGAACGTCCTTTTAATATATCATCAACTAAATTTTTGTATGATGCATCGTCAGAGACTGCTCCGTTGAGGACTTCCATCATAAGTTTAAGTGCGGGTTCAAAGTTATCGCTGAGACCTGTGAGTGATATCTGAAGTCTTTCGCCGTTCTGTACGAGGTTGAAATTACATCCAAGCCTGTAAAACTCCTGATTTATCTGTGTTACGGACTTATCCTTTGTGCCAAGAAGCTTTATGTAACTTAATGCAGTAGATAATTTCTTGTCTGCATTGTTTCCGAATTCATAGACGAATGCAAGTTCGAACAACTGGTTCTCAGTGTTCTTCATTGCAAAAGCATCTATACCTGACTTTAAACTGAACTCTGAAATATTTTTCTTATAATCTATAAACTGAGGTTTAATCTCAACTGTTTTTTCATTCACAACTTTCTTTAAGAAAGGAGATTCCGATTCTCTGTTCACCTGCACAGGTGTAATTTCAGGTTTCACAATCTTCTGTGCATTCTTATCTTCGCCTGTCTTTTTATATACTGCAACATAATTATTACCAAGATATTTATTAGCCAGGTCAACTACATCCTTCTTCGTTATCTTTGCCATTCTATCGAGAGTTGTGTAATACTTATCCCATGGAATATCTTCAGTGAATGAATTGACGTATTCCGAAGCCCGTCTTCCGTTATTCTGAGCACCGCGTACTTTCGAAAGTTTATAATTAGTTACTGTTGCCTCAATCATCCAGTCAGGGAAATCACCTTTCTTTACCTTTTCAACTTCAGCAAGCAGAAGTCCTTTTAATTCTTCAAGCGACTGCCCTTCCCTCGGACTTGCGGAGAAAGTAAGAACGCTGTAATCCTTCATACCATCTACGAATGCAGCAGCATTCAGAGCCTTCTGCTGTTTCATTATGTCCAGATCAATCAGTCCTGCACTACCGTTTGAAAGAATGCTTCCGAGCATAGTTAGTACATCAGCCTCATTTGTAGTAACTCCCGGAAACCTGAATCCCATCATCATAGTTTCAGCATCGGGAGAATAGACAGTTGTTTCTATCGGAGATGCGATTGCATCTTCCACAGGCGGAACGAACTTAGGTACTTCCTTCGGCTTCATGGAACCAAACTTCTCATCTATTAATTTAATTGCTTCATCGGGGTCGAAGTCGCCAGCGATAATAATCGCCATATTGTTCGGGACGTAGTATGTATTATAATAAGCTACAACCTTTTTCAGTGAAGGATTCTTTAGGTGTTCGACAGTACCGATTGTAGTCTGTGTTCCGTAAGAATGTTTCTGAAACAGTCCTGCGTATAAATTCTCGTAAGCTTTTGATGAACCATTGTCCATCGAACGGTTCTTTTCTTCATACACAACTTCAAGTTCGGTATGGAAAAGTCTCATTATCGGCTGACGGAATCTTTCGCTTTCTATGTTAAGCCAGTTACCAAGTTGATTGGAAGGAATTTCGTTTATATAAACAGTCTGTTCTGAAGAAGTATAAGCATTCGTCCCTGTAGCGCCTATTGATGCGAGCATTTTATCGTATTCATTGGGAATTGCATAACCTGATGCAAGGTAAGATACAGAATCTATCTTCCTGTAGATTGCCTTCCTCAGGTCAGGGTCTGTAGTTGCACGATGCTGTTCGTACAGGTCAATAATCTCATTTATCAATTTGCCTTCTACATTGAAATCCTTTGTGCCGAATTTATCCGTACCCTTAAACAGCATATGCTCGAGGTAATGAGCAAGACCAGTTGCGTCTGAAGGGTCATTCTTGCTTCCTGCTTTTACAGGAATTCTTGTAACGATTCTCGGTTCGTTTTTATTAACCGACATATAAACTGTCAGTCCGTTTTCGAGTTTATAGATTCTTGTCCCGAGTGGGTCATCTTTAAAACTCTGATATTTGTATTCTTTCTGTGCATAGACAGAAGATACTAATAATGATAATAATGCCAATAAAAGAACTACTTTCCTCATAAGTTTATTAATTTATTATTGAACGAATAATATATATCCTTTTAAGTATTTTGTTTCAGACATTTGCGGAAGTACGGGATGGTCGTACGTACAGTTCGCAAAGTCAACGATTTGTATTCTTCTGTTCGCCTGAGCCGCTGCTTTAACGAGAATATCTTCGAATGCTGCTTCGGAAATATGGTGCGAACAACTGTAAGTGAAAAGGAATGAGTTCTTGTGGAGCAGTCTCATTGCCTTATAATTTAACTCAATGTATCCCTTAATTGCTGACGGGACATTCTTCTTCGATTTTGTAAAAGAAGGGGGGTCGAGAACGATTACGTTAAACTTCTGCTTTGACTGGAATACTTTATCAAAATAGTCGTTAACATCGTCCTTAATGAACTCAATTCCCGGGAATCCGTTAAGATCGGCGTTCTTTTTCGCCTGTGTAATGGAATGTTCTGACGAGTCCACGGCAGTAATATCCCTGCATCCGACAGAAGCCGCATTTAAGGCAAAACCACCTTCATTACAGAATAAATCGAGCACAGTGGAGTTTTCAGTGACGTACTGCTTAATCTTCATTCTGTTGAATGACTGGTCAAGATAAAAGCCCGTTTTTTGTCCATTAACAATATCTATATTATAACTTATACCATCTACATTAACCACATTATTTTCAAGTATGTTATCATCTTTTTTGAAAAGTATATTCTGCATCTTCTCCAAACCTTCTAAAACTCTCAGTTCATTGTCATTTTTTTCGACAATTAATTCAGCACCGAAGTCATTTTTGAGTATATCAACGATGGTATTCTTGAAGTTCTCCATTCCCTTTGAGAAAATCTGAATGGAGTACATATTATCAAATTTATCGATAATAAGCCCGGGGAGGAAGTCAGATTCGCTGTTGCAAAGTCTGAATGTATTTCTGTCAGGATAAATCTTAAGCCTGTGCTGTTCAGCAGTCTTAATTCTCTTCCTGAAGAATAATTCGTCAATCGCTTCCTGTGAATCCGTCAGATGCCTGTACGCAATCAGTGAATGTTTATTGTAGAACCCTTTACCGAGGAATTCATTACGGTATGAGTAGATTTCCGTCACTCCCCCGTCTATAATTTCGTCTTCAAACTTTTCTATTTCGTTGGAAAATATCCACTGGTGTCCGATATTCAAACGTCGTTCTTCGTTCTTCTTTAAGTAAATTTTCATTCTGTATATTCGTTAATTTTTAGTCTTATTTGTTTTACGTCTATGTCATTCATACATTTAAAATGACCTTTGGGGCAATCTTTTCTTCCTATATGAGTACAGGGACGACAATTCAGTCCGGTTACCTCTTCAACTTCAGACGTATCAAGCTGAGGAAAGAAACCAAACTCTTTAACGGTTGAACCAAAGAACACAAAAACCTTTTTACCCAGTGCTTCTGCCAGATGAAGAATGCCGCTGTCATTACATACTACAAATTCAGCGCCTTTAATCACATCTGCCAGTTCAGGAAAAGAGAGTTTACCGCAAAGATTTAGTGAATTGTTAAATTGTGTATCGAAGTATACGCATATTTCCTTATCGGTCTCATTATTATCACCCGTAATGATAACCTTAGTCTTCAAATCCTTTAACAACAGGGCAAACTTACTTTCAGGCAGTCGTTTCGTAAAATGCTTAGACGAGGGGGAAAGTACAATGTACTTATCACTGACAAAACCATTTGGTTTAAGATTTAAATCTGTTTTTGTGAATCCTGTATCAGCCCTGTCATCGAATTTCTTCAGTGCATTCAGGTACTTTTTATAAACAGGAATGTATTCCTTTAATAAATTCACTTTAAAGTGTACGAGCAACAACTTCTTCCAGGATTCCTTCACGACTCTTATAACTTTTGTACCAGAAGGAATGATTCTTCTGCTGTTGATATTTCTCTGAAGGTCGAATACGACGTCGAATTTACGGCTGTCAAGATAGTACTTCATATTCATGTCGAAAGGAATCGCTTCATTGATGAAGGGATGCAGTTTAACGAGGTCTGTATACTGTGGCTTCGACACCATATCTATTGCTGCATCGGGGTACAACCTTCTTAATTCGTTAATGAACGGATAAGTAAGGACTATATCACCAAAGGATGAAAGTCTGATAATTAATATTTTCTTTACATCACTCAAAACAGAGTCGGCTGGTCGGATTTCTTTTCTGCTGACAATGAAATAACCTGATGTGCAAGTTTATTAAGTTCAATGGTTTCAAACAAATCGTTAATAAAACCGAAACCATACTTATTCAGAAAATATATTATATTAATGAAGCGTTCCTGAGGATTATTATCAGGGAACACACTTGTAACAACCGAATTCAGTTTTGAACCCGTGGAGTCATTCTGTTTAATCTGTGATTCTACAAACTTATCCTTACTGAAGCCGAGGTTCTCAACAAACTTATCATATTTATTCCTGAGGTTAACCATAAGGTTCTTATCGACATCATCGAGTCTCAGACCGTATGTATAAACCACTGCATTAAGGTCATCGATAAAATTAGTGAATATTTCTTCAACGTTCACTTCATTCACTTTACCGAGCAGCTTCCTGGCAGCCGATTCAATGTCAAACAGTTCTTCAAAACCAATATCAAACTTCTCGAGGAACGACTCCACACGTTTTTCAATAAGTGTAACAGATGTTCTTGGGTATACAACAGGAACATTCATTCCGTAGAAATTGTAAACATCCTTAAACTGTGCGAAGTAAGCGATTTCCGACGGTCCGCCTATGTATGCAACTGTAGGCAGAAGAAAATCCTGACAAACTGGTCTGAGGATTACATTCGTACTGAAGTTCTCGGGGTTTGAATAAAGCAGGCCGAACAATTCTTCCTTCTCGAATTTCTGTCTTGTGTGACGCAGAGAAAGTTTATCTTCTTTATATTCTATAAGATGTCTGCTGTTATTGTGTGTGTAAAACATATTTATGGAACGCGGTTTTGCCTGCGGTTCATAATTCTCAATTTCAAGTTCAGCTGAAGTGTTTACAATCATCTCACAGGTCTGAGGATAAGTAGCCAGTTCTTTTTCAAACACAGGAATAAGCATCCGCTTGATTTCCTTATCAGTAGGGTCACAGAATACAATACCCGTATCGCCTGCTATGTAGTTAAAGAAACGTGCGAAAGCAGTAAGGAGGTCAATCCCCACTTTATAAGACCTGTCTACATAATCGAACAGCTGTTCCGTAAAGTCAGTGGGAAGCAGTAAATCCTTTAACGTCTGTTTGAACGTTTCAATGTGTTCATCGAGTACAATTCTTCCTGTAGGCATTAAATATCTTTCCTTCTCAACTCCCTTTTCAAAGTACTTTACGTTAGCAACATTGTTCGCCCTATCAAATACGTTTATGTTATTGATTTCGAGGAAATCGTGGTCATCTGCTTCGAGCCAGAAAACAGGAACAAACTTAAACTCAGGATACTTGGCAGATAGCGAACGTGAAAGCTGAACTGCATTAAGTGCTTTTATTATAGTGTAAAGATTTCCTGTAAGCATACCAATCTGCTGACCTGTAACGATGGCAAACGTATCAGGGTCTTTCAGGAACTCAATATTGAGGAATGAAGATTCGCCTGAATTAAAAAACTTATTCTGAGTCTTAAGAAGTTCGGCAAGTTCAAGTCTGCTGACCTTACCTGAATTATATGATTCCTTTTTAGTAATAATAGAATTAAACAATCCCTGCGAGTCGAACGGAAAATCATAGAACTTGCTTACCTTTTCGTAATTATTTATATAGTCAATAAACAAGTCGTTATAGCCGGGCAGACTTGTGTATGGTACGTTCATTTTAATTTGCATTACTCTTTATTGATTTAATTAGTACTTTAATGCGTAAAGTTAGTGATAATAACATTAATTTGTTATGAATTAAATCGGTTATTGATTATCACCATCAGATTGCATCAGATTTTCAAAACTTTAAACGGGTATTAAGTTTATGAGGAAAAAATTAGTTTATTTAGCATTTCTACTATTCATCATCACAAGCATTTCATCAGCGGATTACATTACACCAGGCAGCGGCAAGTCATGGAACCTTGACAGTCTTGTTGCAAATTCCGCGGGTTCGGTCACTTTCAGCGGAGGAGAATATTTCTTTAACACGAATATACTTCTTGCAAATTCAGACACACTTAAAATAAGAACTAATGCAACCGTAAAAATTCAGGCAGCAATGCTGTTCACTGTATACGGAACACTTCTTATTGATCCGCCTGACTCAGTAAAGTTCACTGCTATTGACACCAACAGCAAATATGTAGGAATAAGACTTGATTCATTATCAGATGCATCAATAATGAGAAATCTGATATTTGAACACGGTAATTCAATATACTTCTTTTACAGCAATGCTCTTCTTGACAGTTCTGTAGTAAGGTACAACACATATGCAGGAACAGGTGCACGCAGCGGAGCAATCTATATGTACCAGTCTAATCCGATAATATCGAACTGCAAAATTTATGGTAATTACAGATCGGCCATAGGTTCCGGCGCAAACATTCCGTCATCCCCTACTATAATTAATAATCTGATATACGGGAACAGTACAGCAAATGGTAATTACCCTCAAATCAATATAGGTGCTGGTGGGCCTACTCCGATAGTTGTAAGAGGAAATACATTTCTTCGTGCATCTACAAATGCAGGTGCAATGGCTTTCTCCCCAATTGGTTCAATTCCATCTTTGATAGTCGAGAATAATATTATTAAAAACAATAGGTACGGTATTACTATAACCGGGGGCGTAACTGCTTATGTAAATAATAATATAATTGATAGCAACAACACACAAGGATTGCCAACCTTGGGAGGTAGCGGTTTAAGTTTTTCAGGTGCATGGACATCATCTTCGGTAATCTGTACAAGAAACACAATTCGCTGGAATCTGTGGGGTGTAACGATTCAGAATACAGCCAAACCAAACCTTGGTAATTTAACTTCTTCTGATACTACTGACGTTGGGAAGAATATTATTTACGGAAACGGTAATACAGGAAAAATATTTGATTTGTTCAACAATACACTTATGTCTGCGAACGACACAATAAAGGCAGAGAATAACTACTGGGGAACAACAAATCTTGATACGATTGAGTCTCATATTTTTCACTATACAGACAGTACAGTACTTGGTTACGTAGATTACCTTCCTATCAGGACAATAACGAGTGTAGGAAATCCGGGAGTGAAGATTGACACATATGAATTCCTGAATCTGTATCCGAATCCATTTAATCCCGAAGTAACGATTAAGTTCAGGATTAAGAATGACGGTTTTACAAGAATAAGAATTTACGACTTACTTGGAAGAGAAGTGATGCAGATTGCTAATGAATACTTAAAGGCAGGAGAATACGAAAGAAACTGGGTGTCTAAAGGACTCGCAAGCAGTGTATACATTGTAAGACTGGAAACATCTCTTAACACATACGCAAAAAGAATAGCAGTAATTAAATAACAGGTTTAAGCATTAGGGAATAGTTGACAAACCTACCCCCTAAAACAAAGCCGCCCCCAACCGGGCGGTTTTTTTATTTATTCAGGTTAAATGCATTAAAGAAGAAACCGTTGAATTTCAGAGTTAACAATTACCCATGACTAAAGTCATGTCTGAATTTTCAAAATTCCAAACAATTTAATTTAAACGGTCAGATAAAGTTATAGTACTATTATTATTTCGGAAGATTATGTTTAAGTAATAATTTACATTTTTTGAATTTCGATTTATTCTTATTAAAGATATATTGCATAAAAAATATTTAAAACAATATGAGTATAACATTCGGCAGATTTACAGATGCGTTCAAACCAAAAGCAAAGATTGAAAAATGGAATGAATGTGATAAATTGTACACAGAAAAGAATTATCTTCAGGCATACGATGCATTCTTTGAGTACCTGAAATCAGATGAAGCAGACAATGTATTCTGTACTATGGAAAACGGAATGCTGACATTCCAGCTGATACAGGGTTCCAAGGAAATACGCGGTTATTGTGACGGTAAGAAAGTGTCTGCGATGGCAGTTATAGCGGGTTATGAGAAAGCAAACGTCGCCGCATTCAGAAGACTGATGGAAATGAACTACACACTTTATTATTCAAGGTATGCGGTAAAGGACAATAAAATAGCTCTAAAGTTTGATTCAAGCGTACTCGACTGTTCACCAGGCAAACTTTATTACGGATTAAAGGAACTGGCAACACGTGCAGACAAACAGGACGACATACTTTTATCGGAATTCAAGACACTGATAAATGCCGAAGCAAAGGCAGAATACTATTCAAACGAAGAATCAGCACTTATGGTAAAGTATTACCGCAAATGGATTTCCGATACTCTTCAGCGTGTATCAGGAATGAATCACGAGCAGATGTCGGGAGGGATTTCATACATATACCTGAACCTGCTTTACAAGCTTGATTATTTCTTAATACCGCAGGGAACAATTCTTAGTGATATCGAAAGAATGTCCT
Source organism: Ignavibacteriota bacterium (assembly GCA_026390735.1). Taxonomy (GTDB): domain Bacteria; phylum Bacteroidota; class Ignavibacteria; order Tepidaquicellales; family Tepidaquicellaceae; genus CAIKZJ01. The sequence continues at coordinate 56,393 of JAPLFJ010000035.1, read as the reverse complement.
GGGCATATTTTAACGATAAGGACTTACCTGTTTTACAGAAGATAAATAACCTTGAAGAAGACTTCAAAAAACTTCTTGCTTACGATGACGAGAAAGTGAAAAGTAATTTCTACAAAACCAAAGGCACATTCGGAATCGTGCCGCCCACCGGAAAACAAGGTGTGGACGATGTTATAAACAACAACATCAATAACATAAAATGGTATGTAGACAATAACCATCCCGAGATAGCAATGAACATACTTGAATACATATCGGGCTACACACTTTTTACTTACGGACTGAACGTATCTTTAAGAAAGTTGCTCGGACTTTTAATGAGAATAATCAACAGCGACTTCGTTCTTGAAATAAACGGAGATGCTGGTTTAACGATGAATGACGTACCGAACAGGGATATGATAGTGAAAGAATTTAATGAATACATATCACTCGACAAAGGTGAGTACCCTGAAATCGTACTGAATTATGAGAATATAAAATTCGATACAAAGTTCAACTTTGTGAAGACAACTATAGAAGAGATTTTAAAATTAAATTATAAAAACTAATATGCACACACAGGAAATAATTGAAAGTTTCAAATCTGTAATAGTCCAGATTTCAAATGCTTTCGGAACTGGCACAGGATTTTTTGTAAGGGATTATAATTTAATCGTAACGAACGACCACGTTGTAAAGGAAAGTTCGGAAGCAGTCATAAGCGGCACTACATTCCCTAAGGTATCGGCATCGGTTGTATTCTACGACCAGAAATACGACCTTGCATTCATAAGAGTACCTGATGGCATAGAATTGCCCGACAGAAAAATAGGTATATCCCCTGTTCACGACGGTGACAAAGTTATTGCCATCGGACATCCGTACGGATTAAAGTATACTGCGACTGAAGGAATTGTTTCGAAGGCAAAGAGACTTCAGAACGGATTGAATTACATACAGATAGACGCGGCAATAAATCCCGGTAACAGTGGTGGTCCGCTTGTAAACAGTGAAGGAGAAATAGTCGGCGTTAACACATTTATCATATCAGGAGCTGACAACCTTGGATTTGCATTACCATCGGAATACCTTCTTGAATCGCTGAATGAATATGCTCCGTTCAACGGCAAGACTGCAGTAAGATGCAAATCATGTTTAAACGTAGTAACGATTGACAGAATAGAAGACGATTACTGTCCCGAATGCGGTTCCAAGCTTATAATTCCTCAGTTAAAGGACCAGAAGGAATACGTTCCAACAGGTGCAGCATTAACGATAGAGAAAATACTTGAAGCAATCGGCAAGGACGTGAAACTTTCAAGACGAGGACAGGAAAGATGGGAAGTGGAAGAAGGCTCTGCAAAAATTGCAATCACCTACAATCAGAGTGGTTTTATCGTTGGCGATGCTTTTATATGCAGACTGCCAAAGCAGAATATTGCAGCAATATATGAATACCTTCTGAAAGAAAACTTTGACCTTGAGAATGTGTTTTTCAGTGTTACAAATCAGGATATAGTATTGTCGATTATGGTATACGACCAGTACCTTACTTATGAAACAGGATTAGAGGCAGTGAAATCGCTTGTAAAGAAAGCAGATTATTATGATAATTACCTGATAGATAATTTCGGTGCGCTGCCGAGGGTTGAGGAAAGTGAATAGGGGTTAGGCATTAGGCAATTGCCATTAGGGAAATGGGTCTTTTCCTGGAATAGGTTGACAGAAGTTAATAAGTTAAACCTAAAGAAAGGATAAGAAATGACAACAAGATTTATTCAAGGCGAGAACCTACAATACAGCCATGCTTTTAAACAGAAGGTTGTAGGTGAAATAGAGAGTGGAAAGATTACCAGGAATGCAGCGAAGGAATTGTATGGAATAAAAGGCAGTAGTACGATAAATTACTGGATTAAGAAAATGGGAAAAAACCATTTACTAAACAAAGTAGTGAGGATAGAATTGAAAGATGAACCATCAAAGTTAAAAGAGTTAAAGCAACATACGCGAGAGCTTGAGAAGGCATTGGCAGATGCTCATTTAAAGTTACTGGCATATGAGACATACATTGAGGTCGCAGAAGCAGAACTAGGCAGGAGCCTAAAAAAAAAGCCAGAATTGAGACCATCAGACTTACCCACGAAAAAGGTAAATCAAAAGGGGAGAAAGCAAAAATAGCGAAGATATGCAAGATATTTGGAATAAGTCGTCAGGGATATTATCAGGGCTTGAAACGCACAACAAAGGAAACGCTGAACAGAGAAATGATAGTACAGTTAGTTCAATCGATAAGAAGAAGACAGCCAAGGGTAGGCGGCTGTAAGCTGTACAGGATGTTAAAGCCGGACTTGCAGAATATGGGAATAAAGATAGGCAGAGATAGATTTTATGATATATTGCGTGCAGAGGGACTATTGTTACAACGTAAAAAGAGATATCATAAAACAACGAACTCAAAACACAGGTTCAGGATATATGACAATTTAATAGACGCATTAATAGCAAGCAGATCGGATGAGATATGGGTAACGGATATAACATATTTAAGAGTATCAGAAACATTTGTATATTTAGCGTTGATAACAGATTTATATTCAAGAAAGATAATAGGCTACGATATAAGCGACAGTTTGAACATAGAGGGCAGTATGCGAGCATTAAAGCAAGCAATGTGGGGCAAAAAGAATCTGATAGGAACGATCCATCATTCAGACAGAGGTATCCAGTATTGCAGTAATGAATATACAAAGTTGTTAACAAGCAAAGAGATGCAAATAAGTATGGCAGCCAAAGGGAATCCATATGAAAATGCAGTAGCAGAAAGAGTGAATGGAATATTAAAGGAAGAATTTCTATTATCTGAAACATTTAAAAGCAATAAAGACGCAATAAAAGCAACGAGACAGGCAGTAGAAATATATAACAAGGAACGCATACATATGAGTATAGACTATAAAACACCGGAAGAGAAATATAGAGAAAGCCGAGTAGCATAAGTTATTAACATGCTAACAAAAAGAAAGAAAAAAGTAGCAAAAAAGAAAGAAAAAAAGAACCTACTACTGTCAACTTTTTTCAGGAAGAGACATTCATTGTTGTTTTGATAAGGTTAGAATAATTTTGAGTAAGGGTATTTATTAATTTTAATTTTATAATATAATGAAAACTGTATTGTTTGCTTTGTTTGTGCTTTTTGTCACGCTGGCTGTTCAGCCGTGTGTGAATGTTTCTTTTGCGCAGGATAACTGTACGTGTGCGGAATGCGGTTACGCTTGCAAGACTCCGATGGTGCATGCGTCTAACTGCAAGTACAGGAATAAGCGCCAGTCAGAAGAGAGTGCGGAAAATAAAGTTGAAGTGACGTCTGAGACAAAGTCTCTGAAAATTGCTGATGATACGTTCGATTCGGAATACGAGATGCTGATGCTTCAGTTTAAGGCGAAGATGGTAGCTGCAGATGCGAATATTGATGCTCAGCAGAAAGAGAAACAAATCAATGAGATTAAGGGTATGATGGGGAAGTTGACTCCTGCTACTGAAGAACAGAAGATGATGTATGACGATATAATGAAAGAGTTGGGGAAGTAGGGAGTAGACAATTATACATTTACGAGTGAAAACGTGCGCAAAATGGCAAAAAAAGATAGAAGAAGGAATGGCACGCGGATGACGCTGAAAGAGCGGATTTTAAAGAGCGATTAGCAAGCTAATTCGCAGATAGAGATTTTTTAGGGTTAAAGACAAGAAAAGATAATTCTGGTTTACCAGCGTATGAATTATGAATTAAGAGAAAGGGAATAGGCATTAGGAATAAAGCAATAGAGAAGAAAAACTTTATTGTTGAGATTCCCGCTAAGAGTATGCGGGAATGACAAATGGGGAGAAATAAAATGCAGAGCTATTCGGTGCTTTTGTTTATTGCTGGTTGAATGTTAGTCTTCGAGGTGGCCGAATTTTCCTGTGGAATAGTCAGTGAATGCCTGTACGAGTTCTTCTCTTGTGTTCATTACGAATGGTCCCTGTGCGGCGATGGGTTCGTTGATTGGTTTGCCGCTGAGTATGAGGACGACGGAGTTTTCCTGTGCTTCGATTGTGAATGTTTCGCCTGCATTTTCGAAGAGGACGAAGTTGTTTACGCGTACTGATGCACTGCCGTTTATTTTTACTGCGCCTTCGACGATGAGGATTCCTGTGTTGTATTCTGAAGGGAAAGAGAATTCTGCTTTCCCGTTTTTGTTTAACTTTGCGTTCATCATGTGGAGCGGTGTGAATGTTGAAGCAGGTCCTTTTGTGTTTTCATAATATCCTGATATTACTTCAATTGTTCCGCTGTTATGGGGCAATGTGTGTTTACCCATCATGTCGTTTGTGATTGCCTGATACTTCGGTGCTGCCATTTTATACTGAGAGGGGAGATTTACCCAGAGTTGTACCATGTGCATGTCTCCGCCCTTTTTAGACCATTTTTTCTCGTGATATTCTTTGTGGAGCACACCCGATGCAGCTGTCATCCACTGGACATCACCTTCTCCGATGATTCCGCCAGCACCTGTACTGTCGTGATGTTCGACTTTTCCTTTGTATGCAATCGTTACTGTTTCGAAACCGCGGTGCGGATGAACTCCAACTCCCCGTGGTGTATCGGATGGAGGGAAGTAAAACTTTGCGCCGTAGTCAAGCAGTATGAACGGACTCATCCTTTTCATGCTGAGCTCACGCACTCCAGGAATAAAATTGTGCACACGGAAACCGTCACCAACAAAGTGGTATTGCGGCGGTGCGATTATTTTCTCTGCGTTTTTTACTGACATACAATATAAATGTTAAATATTAATTTAATAGATATTATGCGATTAAAGTTTCTAAACTGATAATGCGGATGTAATTCAGGGGAAAGAGAGCGGATAAAACTCCACTCAGTTTACTACAGTTTCTTTTATCTTCTCCATTGCTTCAGGTGTTAAAGGTTTAGATAGGTAACCTTTGACGAAAGGATATGTACCTGCTTTCTCGATGTCGCTGCTGTCGATGGAAGACGTGAGCAAATACACATCACATTCCATACATTCGTCGTTCTTATATTTACTGAATTCATCGAGGAACTCGAAGCCGTCCATTACCGGCATACGGATATCGAGAAGTATAACAAAGTCGCATTTTTCCTTATTCCTGCGCTTATTCTCAATGAATTCGAGTGCTTTCTCGGCAGAAGTGAATGCATCAATTTCCTTTGCTAGACCTGACATTTCAACAGAGTATTTTGATACCATGTTGAATACTTCTTCATCGTCGATCAATAAAAAGTGTCTCATTCTTTTATTACTTTAATATTGTTAATTGTGTTAATATTGTCAATTATTATTAAAAATTCAGTGTATTTACCTTCTTCTGATTTTACGCTGATAGTACCTCCGAGTTTAGTTACGATTTCCCTGCAGATGTAGAGACCGAGGCCCGTGCCCGGGGTTGTATTGGAAATTCTTATGAACATATCGAATATTTTACCTATGTGTTTTTCGGGGATGCCTTCGCCGTTGTCTCTTACAGTGATTGAGATTTTATTCTTAATCTTTTTACAGGTAACTTTTACGAAGGATTTTTCATCCGAGTGTTTTCTGTATTTAACAGAATTTGTTATAATATTTTTCAGGAGAGTATTAATTCTGAACCTGTCCGAAACGAGTCTTATTCCGTTTTCAATATCCATCTGAAGGTCCATTTCTTCTATATGGTAGTATCTGAGACTTTCATAGATATTCTTAACCATATCCCTCAGGTCGATTTCCTCATACTTGAGTTCAAGTCGTGAATTTCTTGAATATTCGAGAATTTCCTGAATGTTATCGTCAAGTCTTGTAGCGGATTCATCAACGAGATTCAGGTATTTTTTCTGCAAAGTTGCATTGCCATCTTCGTATGAGATAAGGTTCAGAAGGCCTTTCATAGCAAGCAGTGGAGCACGCAGATCGTGAGTGATGCTGTAAACAAAGTTATCGAGTTCGGAGTTTATCTTTTTAAGTTCTACGTTATTCCTGATAAGGTCTTCTGTCGCATTTTTCCTGGCGGTTATATCCGTGATAAATGCTGCGACCAGTTCGGTCTTACCGTGTTTAAGGTTGTATGAAGCTATATCGGCGAATATAACGGAACCGTCCTTTTTCACAAACGGTATTTCATAAGCCGACTTTGATGTTCCTGATGCCATTGAACTGAAATGGTTGATAACTTTTTCAATAGAATCAGGCGGGTGGATATCAGTTAATCCCAGGTTCAGTATTTCGCTTTTGTCGTATCCGAGCATATTGCATATAGACTGATTTGCATACCTGAATTTAGCGGATTCAACTTCAGCAATCAGGATTCCGTGCGGAGTACCTTCAAATATCATTCTGTACCTGCGTTCACCTTCTTCAAGTGCCTTTATAGAAATATTGCGCCGTTCTTCGACTGCGATAGCGGCTGCGATAATTTCCATTATCTGCCTGTCATTTTCAGTTGGTACATAATCAACACTGTAAACAATTTCAAGCACTCCGACTGTTTCGTTTTCAAGTGTAACTGCACAGCCGAGGCAGGATTTCATGATAGATAATCTGCACTGGAACTCTGTTCTGAGTGTTTCGATATCTTCGTACCTGAAATTCCTGAAATTGTTGCTTGAGTAACGTTTAAAAATATTTTCACAATAATTACAAGACTTAGTATCCTCTCCGCAGGTGCCGATTTTCTTAAGGTTGTCATCTTCCAGATAGTAATACGTGAACAGTTCGGAGTTCATCATTTCGGCGCAGAGTTTTACGAGCAGGTAAATGTTGTCTTTAGGGTTTGTACCGAAGTTCAGAAAACTTTCCGTAATTCTGGAAAGTCTTTCTCCCAGTTTGTCGATTCTTTCAGAGTGCTGAAGGATGGTACGGTTTTTTCTTCTTGTAACTGCCTGAGCAAGAACCTGCTGTGCGAAGACATTGAAGATTATTTCCCTGTCCTTATCGAGAGGGTCGTAGAGCAGTGAGCCGCCCACGGTAATACCGCCGAGAATTATAAGAGATATGCTGTTTTCAGTATCGTAGTACCTGACGCCGTAAGCACGGCTGAAAGGTAGAAAAGGTTTTAATGAATCAAAAGCAGAAGACTCAAACCTAAGAACATTTCCGTCAGATTCAGACTCGAACAGAGAGCCGAGCATTGAGAATACCCTTGGATAATTCTCCACATCCACATTAATACCTTCCACGCCGAAAACAGGTATCTCGGACATATCTGTATATCCTGCAATAACGAGCCCTGCTTCAACCTCGAAGATATCAACGATTGCTTCGGCAGCTAGTTTAGCGAATTCAGCATCTGTTATATCGACGAAGGCACTTTTATTGAAAGAGTGCATTCGTCTATGCATCGTGATTTCGATATCAAGTCGGTTTCTGGTGTTGATAAGTTCCTGTTCAACAGCAGAAAACCTTGTAACTCTCAGTTGCAGTTCACTGTATCGTTTCAGGAGTTCATCTTTCGTGCCTGAAAATACGGGTACTCCGTCTTTGTTCTTTTTCTTTTCCGCCATTTACCTTTTATTTTCTGTAAATTGCATACAGTGCAGTTGTATAATTATGATAAGTATTCTTTCCACCAAGTTTTGCGAATTCACCGAAGCCGTACATACCGAGCCAGGGCGGGCATTCACCGTTTTCGAGGAACGGGTGCTGCATTCTGTTAACGAGTTCTTCTTTCAGTACACGGTTAAAGAGGAACCTACCGCGTGCGAGACAGTCTGCATGAAACACTGCAACGATTTTTTTCCCTTTGTTTCTATCTGACATAGAATTTACCATTCTGTCCATTTCATTAAAGATAAGTTCTTCGTCGCGTTTAGTAAGCCAGAGTTTAGTACCTTCTTTTACAGAGACTGAATATAAAATTGTATTATCTTCGTGACTTGTAACAACTCTCAGAATATGTTTATTACCGTATTCTTTAGCAAGTGCGGGAGAAAGTTCTTCTGCAAGAGCGCCGATAGGAATGGAATCTCCGCAGGTTGCAGAATCAGGAAGTCCGAGTCTGTTGAGGTATTCAGTCCAGGCGGGTTTACCGTCGAGTTCAATTATTTTATATCCGTCTGATTTAGTTACAGTCATAGGTTCGCCGATTGCGACGAATCCGTGAGTTGCCTGAGTATCGACCACGAGTGTCGGGTCTGCGAAGCCGACGAGAAAAACGCCATGTTCGAAGACTGCCGAATCAACTGCCTGGTAACTGATGACACCGCGCATATTATCGGATGATGTTGCTCCGAAAACTGTGACTTCTGTACCGAAAACTTTTTCGATTGCTGCGATGCAGAGGTCGTTATCTATATCAATACCCGAAGCGAGGAAATATATCATATTGATACTCTTGTTTTTCGAGTAGAGGTCCTGCGCAGTTGCGAGACATTTCTCATAGGAGTTGTGTCCGTAAATGCCGTCTGAATGTGCCTCGGTAAATTCCTTTCCGCGTACTGCCATAATGGCAATATCTTTCATCGATTCGCTGACGCCTTCTTTGCCGATGATTCCACAGCAGGAAGAAGCGACAACAACTGCATCGGGTGCGAGTTTTTTTGCCTGAGCAGTAAGTTCAGATAAATTATGTCCGATTGATGCATTGATAAATATAAGGTCACAGTTTTTAACGTCATTACCCAGTGCAGTTTCCATGCATTCGGAAATACCCCGGGCTGCATTTACAGTTCTGGTACTTGCTGAGAAAAATTCTAACATTTAATTAACCCCTTTGTCCTCATTTAATTTTAAAAAATAGTATTTCTCACAGATAATTCAAATATATATTTAAAACCCAAATAATTGTTAAAATAACCCTATTTATTAAATTTAGCAATCAATAAGCATATATTCATGAATATAATTCTACAAGCGACAGTCAGTTTACATAAGCGAAGATTGTTTGTTGTCGGTTGCTGGTATCAATAGAAGATAGTTTACCACCAAAGCACTAAAACACGAAAAGAGATATAGAAGGATTGGAACGCGGATGACGCTGAAAGAGCGGATTTTCGCAGATAAAGATTTTTTAGGGTTAAAGATAAGCCTAAATCCCAATGAATCGGAATTAGAAAAGTAAGAAACTTAAAAATGGAACGCAGATTTACGCTGATTGAACTGATTTTCACGGATTTTAAATATTGAATAATTAAAGATGTATTTCTGCAGATGTGCAGAGTCACGGGAGTTATGAAGTATTTTATTACTGATATTAATGTTTTAATGTTATATTTTAAATTTTAAAATTGGGGGTACTTCTTTGCAGCAGTTTCTCTCCGGTGCTTTAAGTGTCATAAATTTTAATGCTTTTTAATAATTATATTTAATCTTAAATGAAAAGAATATTCGGTTTTATTTTAGTAATTGCTCTGACTATAAGTACAACTGCAGTTTTGAATGCACAAAGTAATTCTTACTGGAATGATGTTTCGTTGTCCGATGTACAGTCATCAGGTGAAAGGGCAATCGTTCCCGATAAGTACAGAGTATTAACTCTGAGTTTAGCAGAAATCAGGAACGTACTTTACTCTGCTCCTCAGGAGAAGGATGTGTACGCGGTGAATTCGAACACAGTACTTAATCTTCCATTGCCTTACGGTGGTTTTGGCAGGTTCAGGATTGTTGATTCGCCTGTTATGGAGAAAGGTCTTGCTGACAAATATCCCGAGATAAAGACTTATCTAGGGCGGGGTGTAGATGATCCATATGCATCTGTCAGACTTGATTTGACACCACAGGGATTTCACGCTATGGTAATGACTGTGTCTGATATGATATTTATAGACCCTTATGCCAAAGGCGATACGTATAATTATATAAGTTATTACAAAAGAGATTTTAAACCAACGGATAAAGAATTTCATTGTGAAGTTATCACTACTGAAGATTATAAAAAGAAATTACAGGCAGATAAATCACCTTTGGTTTATGAAGGTTTTTTACATACATACCGAGTAGCTATAGCAGCAGACGGTGAATACACTACATATCACGGCGGAACGGTTGCATTAGGACTTGCAGCGGTTGTAACTGCTCTTAACAGAGTGGACGGTGTTTATGAGAACGAATGTTCTATAAGAATGGTACTTGTTGCGAATAATAATCTGATAATTTATACTAATGCTGCAACTGACCCATACACAAACAACAACGGGGGCACAATGCTCGGGCAAAACCAAACTACCTGCGATAATGTAATTGGTTCTGCGAATTATGACATTGGTCACGTTTTCAGTACAGGCGGAGGTGGTGTAGCATATCTGGGTTGTATATGCGCCAGCAATAAAGCAGGTGGAGTAACGGGATTAACTGCTCCCATAGGGGACCCTTTCTACATAGATTATGTTGCTCACGAAATGGGGCATCAGTTTGGCGGCAATCATACATTTAACAGTGCGACCGGTTCCTGCGGAGGCGGAAACAGAGCAGCAAATGCTGCATACGAACCAGGGAGTGCTTCGACGATAATGGGATATGCGGGTATATGCTCTCCAAATGATTTACAACCGCACAGTGATGCATATTTTGTTGCGAAGAGTTTAACAGAAATAGGTGCTTATTCTTTAGGAGGCGGATGGTCATGTGCAGTAAGAACTACAACCGGAAATCATAATCCAGTTGTCACAGTAGGAACTGCATCAGGGCTGACGATTCCAATATCCACACCTTTTACAATTACTGGGAGTGCGACTGATGCTGATAGTGATCCTCTTACATATTGCTGGGAAGAATACGATTTAGGAGCCGCAGGAAACTGGAACGTTCCAGTAGGTACAGCACCAATATTCAGGTCATTCAGTCCCGTAACGACAGGGTCAAGAACTTTCCCGAAACTGACAAGTTTACTTGGTAATACACAGGTAATCGGTGAAATATTACCCACATATGGAAGGGCATTAACTTTCAAATTAATAGCAAGGGACAATAAAACAGGTGGCGGCGGATACGGAATGGGAAGTTTAGCTATGACGGTTTCAGCGGCAGCAGGACCATTCCTTGTGACATCGCCAAACACAGCAGTAACTTTAAACGCAAACGTACCGCAGACGATAACGTGGGATGTAGCAAATACAACTGCAGCGCCTGTAAGTTGCGCAACCGTTAACATAAAACTATCTACCGACGGAGGGACAACATTCCCGACAACATTAGTCTCTAACACTGCGAATGACGGTTCTCAGGTTGTAAATCTTCCAGTAGTTGCGACGACAACTGCAAGGATTAAAGTGGAAGCGGCAGACAATATATTCTTTGATATTTCAAACACAAACTTTACGATTTCCACTGTACTGGGTATAACGAGTCAGGGGTCTGAACCTCTGGAGTTTAAGTTATCACAGAATTTCCCGAATCCGTTCAATCCGATGACGATGATAAACTTTGTGATACCGCAGAAGTCGGCAGTAACATTAAGCATATATGATATGAGCGGAAGGTTAGTTTCAACACTGATTAACAATGAAGTGAAGACCGAGGGTGCATATTCATACCAGGTAGACGGAAGTTCGCTTTCAAGCGGAATGTATGTATACAGACTGTCAGCGGGAAAATTGACAGAAACAAGAAAAATGATATTACTGAAATAAGAGTAACGTGTGAAAATGTGTGAAAGATGGTAAAGAAAATTATGTCACAGCATAAAAGACGATTATGAATTCAGAATTATGAGTGATAAATTAAGAGAAGGAATGGAACGCGGATTGATACTGAAAGAGCGGATTTTAGCAGATTAAAAGATTTTTTAGGGTTAAAGATAAGATTAGAGAATGAGATTTTTCAGTGTTAAAGATCAAAAATATCTGGTTTACAAGAATATGGATTACAAAAAAGCCCCTGCATTCAGGGGCTTTTTTGTATGCTATAATAACTTAACCATGATATTGATAATTGCCTTATAATTATTATAGTTAACCTTGGATGATTAATCCATGTACAGCATATATTCTCTGTGTACAGTCTCACTTAGAATACTTATTATTCTGCTTCTTTCAGGATTTGCTTTATCTGTTCAGTAGTCAGTAATCCTGATGTTTCAATGGCATCAATAGCATGGTTTATGGAGACGTATATTTCTGAATTTCCTAAGACATTTTCTTCTTTCAATGTTACGGCATTTACTAAATTATATGCTGAGTAGAACGTCTTAAGAGCAGAATAGGATAAATTCCAGTCGCCGTCCTGAAGTGCTGTTACAGGTTCGACAAATTCCTTTTTTAAGTGCATTATTTCTTCAGTAATTCCGTTCTCCTCAGAGTTTAAATATCTCTCAACTGCCGATACACAGTTTATTATCATATCTTTTCTTACAGTATGCTTTAAACCGGCAACAGAGTCAGTGTATTCAAACTCTTTCCCTTCAGCATAATCATCCCAAATTTGTATTGCATTCCTCAACAGTTTAACTGTCAACCGTAGTCGTTTATCTCCGGATAAGCCGTTAACAAAATTTTCCAGCGTCATAATTATAAGTTCTTTAATGCCATATACACAGGGTAAAAGAATCCCGCGATCAGAGTCAGTGTAATGAACGGGCGGTTTATATTCTGCCATTTATAGTTTTTGTTTTTCACTGCATCAACAGCGTGGTTAATGCCCGAGAAAAAGAAGAAGAAAATGAAAGCAAAAAATACAGTCAGTTCCGCTTTAATACCCCAGTTGCAGAAATAAATAATTGTTGCTGTCACAGCATAAGAGAGCATTGCTATAGCAGACTGTTTCTGGTAATTGCTTCCTTTTTCAAAACCTTTTATTTCGGCTGTCATATCTGAGAAGAGGAGTCCTTCCAGTCCTGACAGGCCCGCGATTGCAGCAATTACAATAGGAATCATAAAATGCAGCTGAACTTCCGGATTGTATCCGTTCGCAAAGCCGATACTGTAACCGATAAAGAATGCAGCACAGGTAATTACTATCCTGAGTAAATCGAGTATTCTGAGTAACATAAATTAAATTACTGATTAATGTATAAGAGTTTTCCTGTCTTTAACATATGTTCACTGATTAATTCCACAGCATCTTCAGTTCTTATATGGCTGAAATTAATAATCAGAGAGTAAAGGCAGGGATTGTTTATATCTTTGCTGAAATACTTTCTGACATAATCTTCCCTCTGTTTGTCCTGTGTCTGTACAAGTTTCATTGCTTCCGTTTTACCGAGTTTAAAGAAGTCCTGAATATTAGCTACACGTTTTTCCAGACTATCGATAAGACGGAGGTGCAATCCGTTTTTGCAGTTTGCCGTAATTATGTTTGAGCCGCGGCCTACCAGTACCACATTCCCGAGATGCGAGAGATGCAGAATTGTATTGCTGATTTTTGTGATTAAACTGTGTTCGTTCGGATGCAGACCAAACAACTGTTCAATCACATCCTGAAATTCAGATATCTTTTTCTCGGGCATAAACTTCGAAATTTCTTTCGGAAGACTGTGTTCCTTCAGAACAATATCAAGAATATCCTTATCGAAGTACATCCAGGGGTTTCCCGGTATATTATCTGCTTCGTTAAGATAGTTAAAAAGTCTTTCAGGAAAATTAATTTCTCCTGCACCTGTAAGCCGTGACACAGTAATGAAAGGCTGGTTATGATGTTCTGATTTCTCCATAGTCAGGCGTGCTTTATGAAGATTGTGCTCGAAGTAATTCCTGAAAATATCCAATGATGTTTTGTATTCCATGGCATACTCCTTTGTTTGATATAATTTAACTACAAATATGTGTTCAAGTAAAGGGTATTATTGTGCCCCATTTCGGGGAAAGGGTGACAAGAGATTAAAAGAATGGAATGCGGAGTTATAAGGGCTGTCGTTTGGTATTATCCGAGTTCAAAAGTAGTCAAACCGAAGATTTTGTTTATATTAATTTCAGGTTGTGACTTTGTGTACATACGTGCAGTTTGAAACACTTTAGTCATACCATAACTTTCTGCGAGTGAGACAGCTTCCGGGTTAACTTCTGGTGTATCGAGATAAACGGCAGTATCTTTATCGAGCAGATTGCATGCAGACAGGAAAAGTTTATTTGAAATATCAGCATCATCAGCAAAGAGCGGACCGAATTTATATCCGTTGCGGCATTCTCTCAGCACACAGTAACCTGTTATGCTATTATTTCCAACGGATGCAAGAGAGACAGAGCCTGGAATCTGAGCCCAGCACTTTAGGAAAGCAGGTCTTGAAGCAGGGAAGAGTTTTAAATCGTAATGAAGTATCTCTTCGAATGAAACATCATTAAGCGGTATGATATTTCCGAATGTCTCATTTGACTTTGCTGATTTTCCCGCGTAGCGGATGTTGTTGTACGCAAGTCTGAACCCTGACTTTTTATAATTGTGCTGCTGTTCAACAACGCCGTCTAAAGCTGTGTTATGTTCCTTCAGATAATCTGTTGCAGCATTCCATATCTGCAGTCCGTATCCTTTACCTCTGTATTCAGGTTTAACGATGTAGAAACCAAGAAATCCGAAATCACTGTCGTAAGCAACTGCTGAAATACAGGCAATAGGTTCGCCGTCAAGAAGTCCGATAAAGAATCCGTTTGTGTCTGCCCTGTAAAAGCAGTATCCGTCGCTGAGGCCCGGGTTCCAGCCTTCTGCTGCAGCCCATTCCACGGCAACGTTAACGACTTCATCTTCGGTCATTCTGCGGATTATGAATTCTTTGCTCATTAATATATAGTTGACTATTTATCCTTATAGTAATCTTCAATCTTGTATTTCCTGGCTTCGGATTTCCAGGAATTATTAACAAGTATACGTTCGGTTACTGTTATGTATTCAATTCCGCCCGTGGCATCTTCCTCGAGTTCATAAGTTTTCACTAAATTATTTTTACGGAATTCATATTCGGTTGTTATGTGCCAGCAGCAGCCTGACTTGTTGTAAGTGACGAGTTTCTTTTTATTCCTGTCGGTATTGAACATTCCAAGGTTTACGGATGCTATTTCAGTTAAGGCGGAATTCCTGACAAACTTTTCCGATGAAGGTGAATAAAGATAAACATCGAAAGAAGGGGAGCTGTAACTTCCGTTATTCCCGTTACTGATGGCAAGGTCTTCGTATCCGTCAAAGTTAAAGTCTTCGAATATCAGCGGACTTTGTTCGCCGTAGAGTTCAATAACATTGACAGAAGGGGTTGATTTCCCGTCAAGATAGAAGCAAAGATTATCTGACTTAAACGACTGAAACAGGTTGCCTGTTGATTTGTCGTATAATGTGACGGTACCAGGTCCTGAACAATCGTTGTTAACGAATTTAGAAACCGATATTTTTGCACTGTAGTTTTCAGAGCCGTCTTTAACAGTGAACTCGCTTTGTGCAGAGGAAAGTACTGTAAACGCGAGTAGTGCAGAAATTACAAGAAAAGATTTAAGATGTATTGTCATTACAATTATTTGTTATGTAAAATATTTATTGATTAAAAGAATGCATCATTTACTCAGCGCGAAATTAATAGCACCATCATCCCATTCCGTGCTGCTGCTGATTGCAGGGATAACTTCTCCGGGTAAACTGACAAACTTCCACATCTGAAGATGTTTAGCGTTCATAAAGTTTTCTGTTACGCATCTTTCGAGCATAACAATCAGCGGGTCGTAATATCCGTCTGTATTGAGAATAACGATTGGTTTAAGGAAAAGTCCGAGCCTTTTAAGAGTGATTGCTTCGAGCAGTTCTTCCAGAGTTCCGCTTCCGCCGGGTAATGCAACCAGTGCATCGACATTTTCCAGGAACTTTGCTTTTCGTTCGTGCATAGTGTCGGTGTATACAAAATCGGATACTCCTTTATGACCCCATTCGACTTCATCCATAAACTTAGGCATAATACCTTTAATCTTTCCTTTGCCTGCGATTATTGTATCCGCAAGTTTTCCCATAAGACCGTGAGCTCCGCCGCCGAAGACAACTTCGACACAGGCACTGAGAAATTCTTTACCGAGACTTTCAGTTGCATCGAAGTATTTCTTGTTGACAACGGGGCTTGAAGCACAATACACACAAATTCTCATTCCGGTTAATCCTCTCTGATAAAATTAAGTTTAGTATCTTCCACAAGGAAAAGAAGGGGAGCGATTTTAATCTTAGGATAACGTCTGCGGAGCCGTATTGTTTCGCTCAGAACGAAATCTATCTCATTCCCGATTTCGAATGTCGGAGCGAACTGATTAAAATGTTCAACTGCTCTGTCTTCATCCCATCCTGCATTTTCCATCAGGCCCTTTACAAATTCGTCTTTACGTGAGACGAGATTAACCATTGCGCAGTGATTATGACCTATAACAGCGATGTATTTAACATTACCGACGGCTATTGCGTAGGAAACTTTAAACTCGCTGTGCCTTAAATTTGCGCCTCCCGAGCGTATGACGAATGCAAAATTATCGGGAATGTGAAGGTGTTTGCGGTTGTCCATACACATACCCACAAGCAATTGCGGCTTGTCGTAAATTTCGGTCTTACGGCCAAGGTTGTGGTATTCAAACAACAATTCTATTGGTGTACCTATGTATCCGGGAAGTATATCTTCCTTTTTTCTAACCGGTATCAGTCTGTCCATTTTGTGAATAAAATTTAATACAATTTACAATATTTCCGTGTATTAGAAAATGCACTCGCATCATTCAGAAAAAATTCCGGAAATAAGGAATACTGAATTGTTACAGCAATTGTATAACAAATAAAATATGCATTGAGGTTCTGTATTTTTCTATAAAAATACAGTCCGAGGCAGGGGCCTTGCTTTTATAGTATTACAGAGGTGACAGAATATCGGATTCCTGTTCTGAATACTGGCTCATTATCTTCTTCAGGTTATTGAAATCTATCGGTTTGGTTATGTATTCATTACAGCCGGCTTCGAGAGCAAGTTCTCTTTCTCCCGCGAAATTAAATGCAGTCTGTGCTATTATCACAACCTTACTGTTGAATAATCTTATCTGCTTCGCAGCTTCTGTACCATTCATAACGGGCATATCGATATCCATTACGATAAAGTCTATATCCGGATTCGCACGGCAGGTATCGACTGCATCTTTTCCTGTTCTCACGGTAATAATTTCCCTGCTTATTTTATCTAAAGAAATGGATATAAGTTTTCCTGATATTTCATCATCCTCGGCGATTAAAACCCTGAGTTTTTTAACTGCTGCCTTTTTGCCTTCGGTTACGGACTTTATATCCCTGAGGCCTTTTAAGGCAGAAGGTCTTACTGGTATTGTAAAATAAAATCCCGTACCTTTGCCTTCTTTGCTTTCAAAGTGAATACTCCCGCCAAGCATTTCCGTGTATGCTTTTGCTATTGTCAGTCCGAGTCCTGCACCTTCAAACTTCTTAGAGTTAGTTTCGTCTACCTGTCTGAACGGCTCGAATATCAGGTCATTCATTCCTTCAGAAATTCCGATGCCTGTATCTGTTACCGAGAAATCAAAATAATTATCTGATTTAGTGCATCCGATATGCACACTTCCTCTTGCAGTAAATTTTATCGCATTGTTCACTATGCCGGATATTACGGCAAACAGTTTCTCACTGTCTGTGTGCACTGCAGCTTCACATTCTGTAAGGGACTTATCAAAAACCAGTTCAAGTTTTTTGTTGGCGGCATCGGGCTGGTAAAGTTTACATACTCTTTCAATAAGCGTGTTTATGTTTGTTTCCTCTTCGGATATTTCAGTCTGTCCTGCTTTAATCAGTGATATATTAACAATATCATTTATCGTGTTTAGCAAACGGTGACTGCTGGTTTCGATGATACTGATATATTCCTGTCGTTCATTTGCGCTGAGTCTTGGTTCTTTCAGCAGGTTTGTAAATCCGAGTATACCGTTCATCGGAGTTCTTATTTCGTGGCTTATGTTAGTCAGGAATGTTGACTTCAAACGGTCGCTTTCTTCTGCTTTTTCTTTTGCTTTAAATAGTTCTTCCTCGGATTGTTTGCGGAGTGTAATATCACGAATGATTGCAGTAAAAAACTTTCCCGAAGCAGTTTCAAATTCAGACATTGATAATTCCAGAGGGAATACTGTGCCGTTTTTGTGTTGTCCTGACAATTCCCGGGTCTTGCCGATTACTCCGGTTTCATCACCATTTACTGTCTTCTGAATGCTTTTATGATGATTATTCCTGTATTGTTCAGGTATTATTAAATTCAGTTCTTTATTTAATATATCAACCTCGTTGTATCCAAATATGCTTTCTGCACCTTTATTCCATCCTGTTATAATTCCTTTCGTATCAACGATTATAATGGCATCTTTGGCAGTCTGCATTACATCGCGGAATTTTGTTTCGCTTTCACGCAAAGCCAGTTCAGACTGTTTGCGTTCTGTAATATCATTGGAAACTCCGATAATACCGATGGCATTTCCTGAATTATCGAGCAAAGGAGATTTATGTGAAAGGAATGTATAGAGTTTGCCCCCGATTAATCCTTCTTCTTCTTTTATGAACAATTGTCCGTCTGATATTACGTTCTCGTCACTTTTTCTGAATTCCCTTGCAGTTGCGTCGGATAATAACTCAGAATCTGTACGTCCAACCACATCCGCTGCCCTGTAACCGAGCATTTCTGCACCTGCTTCATTAATGAAAAGATATTTACCGTTAAGGTCTTTAGCAAAAATTGCTTCTGATGAACTTTCAATTATAGACGAAATAAGGTTTCTCTGCCTGATTATTTCATCGTTTGCCTGCTCACGCTGTGTAACATCAATGGAAAATACAGACACTCCGACTATTTCCTCTTTTTCATTCCTGACAGAACTGTAGTAGTTTTCGTACGAAATCCTGCTGAGAGTTTCATCACCGTAATATTCTGTGATTATGAAGTGTTCACCGTTTAAAGCCCTGTCGAAATTGGTTTTTGCTTTTATCCTGTCTTCAGGGTTGGAAATTATATCGAGCATATTCATTCCTTTACGAATGTCAACGCCCCAAATCTTCTTAATGGTTTCTTTATGGTATTTTGTGAATTCAGTATAGAAATAATATCTGTCGAGAGAGAAAATTATGATGTCAACCGGGCTTTCAAAAATGGAATGCACTACGTTGAGTTCTTTATGGTATTTATCTTCGCTTACTTTAAGTAATTCTGCTGTTCTTTTGTTTTCTTCAGCCTGCTTTTTAAACTGTAAATTACTGAATGTTTTTTCTGAAATTTCATTTGCAAACAGGAACAGCATATCAGAAACTTTTTTGAACTGTTCTGTGGACATCACAGGAACTTCATTCAGTGCTTTTTTGAAGTCTTTTTTGTCTGTTTTTATTTCGTCTGCATAAGCCGTTATTTTATTCTCATCGATTTCGTCATTTCGGACCTGTCCGATAATCCAGTTGGCTACATGTATACCATCCAGTGAGATTCCTGAGCCTGCTTCCCAGAGGCCGCATCCGAGGCATGACTGAACCTTCGGTCCTTCGGGATTAAACCCGCCGATTAATGAATGTGATTCTTTACATTTATCACTGCCTTTTTGAGTCTTTTGAATAACATTGCTGCACAGACGTGTGAAGTTGCTTGGTTTTGTGATTGGAATACCATCTGGTGTAGTTATAACAGATGCTACGCCTGTAGCGTCTGAAAACATATCCTGTAAGCGCTGGATATCTTTAAGCACGAAAATATCCTCGAACTTAATTTCGCCCTGTCCCTTTTTTCCCCTTTTGCCTGTTTCTTTTCTCATTCAAAAAAATTTAGATTATTTGCTGACCTTTAACAATATTCAGTGCAAGACTAAATAATGCTATACTATCTTCCCAAAACATGCAAACCGGGGCTGGTATTGATGATAATGATAAATATTTACTTCTAAAATAATAAATAAATAATTCATATTCCATACATCAGAATAGTTTTTTTGTTTGCTTAAAATGTCTCACTCAAATTTCTTGCTGTGAGTGAAATATTTACATTGAATTTTGTGTTTAAAATCCGCATATTAATGTATCGCGGGATGGAGCAGTTGGTAGCTCGTCGGGCTCATAACCCGAAGGTCGTAGGTTCAAGTCCTGCTCCCGCTACTGAGAAAAGAAGTCTGAAATTCACTGTTTAAAAGTGTTTTCGGACTTTTTTCGTTTAAAGAGGAAACTACAAAACTTCTCACAAAATCATTAAAATCTAAGAAAATAGTTACGTATTTAGTTACGCCTTTTTCAGTTTAATACAGTATGTAAACTCTAACCCGTATCTGATGTGTGTGTAACCCGTATCTGATGCGTTTTAAATGCGTATTACAATCTCTCTAAATCAAATCACCAACTACTCATTATTCAGTAACAGATTGTTAGTCAGTTTATTTCTGCATTTACTCTTTTCACTATATTATTCATTCAGGATTTTTTAAGTTACGGCATGAGGCTTTTTGCTAAAATATTACTGTTCATTTTTCCGGTTGTGATGTTTTCAACGTACACGGAAATTAATTCTTTTACTGTCGGTGACAAAAGGATTTTTACGGTTATAATTGATGCAGGTCACGGTGGCAAAGACCCTGGTACTACGGGAACAACAGGCGTTTATGAAAGAAACATAGTACTGCCGATTGTACAGAAAATCAATGATTTCCTTTCGAAGGAATACACAGATGTCAAGGTGATATTAACGAGAGACAAGGATGAGTTTATAGAACTGAAGAACAGAGGAAAAATTGCCAACAATGAAGGCGGGAATTTATTCGTAAGCATACACTGCAACGCAAAGAAGAACGACGAGAATGACAAAAGCGGGTTTGAAATATACGTACTCGATTTAGCCAGAGTTGATGAAGCGAAAGCAATAACATACGACGAGAATAAGTTTATAGCAAAAAACGAGAAACCCGATTCTGCATATATAATTGAGAGAAAAATTGAAACTTCAATCTTTCAGCAGTCATACCTGAGATACAGTAACCGTTTTGCAAAGATTATTGAAACTGAAATGATTAAGGGAAGCAAACTGCCGGGCAGGGGAGTCTTTCAGGCAGGTTTCTGGGTGCTCCTGAGTGCATCTATGCCGTCTGTTTTAGTTGAGTGCGGATATCTTTCAAACACATCGGACGAAGCTTATCTGAAATCTGATAAAGGCCAGACAGAAATCGCAAAATCAATATTCAAAGCAATACGGTATTTTAAGATGGATTATGATTTTGAGAACTCTCTTATGGAATGATACTGATTTCTGTTTAACATACGTACACTTACTTCAATAGAATTATTTCCCTTTTTACGCTAAAATCTACAGAGTAAATCAATTATCTGTGTTTCATAATTTTAAATCTCAAACTATATTCGGTTTACCCAATAAAAAAAGCCGTTCCATAACTGAAACGGCTTTCTTAAATTTTCTCAACTCAAAATTTTAATAACCTTGCTATCAAAGTTCATCTCTCTAATATTCCTTAAATCTACATCTGCATCTTCTGCCTTATCATAATATCCTAAAAACACTTTGAAGTTGATGGAGTCACCTGATACAATCTCGACCAGTATTAGGTCGTTGTATCTCAGGGCTTCCAGTTTCCCAATTAGTTTGTTAGCTTCTTCTTCGGTGCTGAATGACTGAACTTCTATTGAATGTCCTGTGAAAGTTCTTATCTTATCGGTTAATTCAATGAAATTAGTTAAATCAAAACCGTTTTCCGGAGCTATATTTTCGAGAATGCTGTTATTCTTATCGACTAAAACCTTTACCTTTTTGAACGTGCTTAAGATTCTTCTGAACTCATCTTTCGAGTTTGTTCTGGTATTGTTTGAACTGAGTTTTCTGTCATTCAATTCAATGAACACCTTTGAGGTCTTTGTAATGGCATCTTCAAAAAGATTTAGTGGCATCGCGTCTTCTACTTCTGTTAAATCAGTCGAATTAACCGGCTTATAGGATTCTATCCTTACTTTAGCCAGTCCACCCATACCGATTTCAGTTTTTGCCGCGTTTGAGAGGTCTACAATCCTGCCGTGGGCGTAGGGTCCTCTGTCGTTAACTCTTACAATGGTATATCTTCCATTTTCCAGATTCGTAACCTTCAGTAAAGTATTGAAAGGCAATGACTTATGTGCACAAGTAAGGTCATTCGTGTTGAATCTTTCTCCGTTGGCGGTTTTTCTGCCGTGAAAACCGGGTCCATACCAGGAAGCTGTTCCTTCTTCCATGTATTCTGAGTTACTGCCGGAAGTTTGTCCAAAGACAACTGCATCTCGTCCGCTAATTAGAAAAACTAAAATTAATGCGAGTATCAAATACGCACTAAATGATCTAAACAAATTTCTTCTCCTGTTTATGTTTACGAAATTAAAAAAACTTTTCCGCCTTAATCTTTTCTTCTGATCAGTGAGCGATTATCCTATGTTAAAGAACAATATAATTATTCTAAAAAAATTACGTGTATACGTTTTTAAAGGTAGCAAGATATTGAAAATGAATTTTATTGTCAAGTATAAAGAAAATATATTTGAAATGATGAATTGTACAATACAAAAGTATGCCTGTAAGAGCATGTAATTACAGTAAGATATAAAAGATAGTCAGAAGACTTTGAAATAAAGATTTCTTTTTTCCTATATAGTTTCTTTACAAAACTACCCAAACGTATAAAAAAACAAGAGATTTATGGGGTGTATAATATACTATAAATACATATACTTATAACGAAAATATGCTGTTTAAAGTTCGTAATGCAACTTTTTCCCGCTTTCAGGACTTTAAAATTACCCCTAATTTCTTATGGGCATTGATTTTAATTGCGAGCGGTTTTTGTAATTCTACGTGTCTTACATACGTCAGTTTTCTGTTTATTTTTTGTTCCTCCAGCCAGGTCCAGTCAAGAAATGAATTTTTGTTCGAGTTCTTTACAGTGAAATATCCGATTGAGAACGAAGTGAGGTTCTGGAAGAAATGCGAACCCTGAGACGGTTCAACATCAAGGTCTTTCATGTCAGCTTCGATGATTGCTTTTGCACCTGCAATCTGTGACCAGGTGACAGGGATTCCGAGCCACGGATCGAGTGTACCCCATCTTCCGAAGCCTATTAGCAGGTATTGTTTGCCTTTTTCGAGCATTTCAGAGTTTAACTGGCTGACTTCGTAAGCAATTTCCTTGGTTTTACTCCTGTCGAACGCTTCATTGTCAACATAGATTATATCATAGATATCATTAATGACTCCGCTTCCGAGCACGTCGTCAGATTTGCACAGCAGGTCATTCTTTGAAAAGTCGTGCATATTTATGTGTTCAACTTCTTCGTGAACAACCATAGGGCGCATCTGAAGGACTCCGAATTCCTTGTTCTTTCTGCTTAAATCAGCAGCAAACTCGATTTCCACAGCCGAACCCATACCTTTGCTCCCAATATTCAGGAGTGTTTCGACAATTTCAGGCAAAGGAAACGTATTATATTTAAGTATCGGAGCGAATGTTACCATTTTAACCCCGTCCCTCGAAATTCCGTCGTATATCATATCGTTCTGAATTGAATAAGTTGAACCGAGCAGATCGAGTGTACCGTCTTGCTGGGCTTCTTTTAGTGAATAACTCTTTGTAAATTCATCCTGTATCAGTTCACCGCTTTGCACGTCATCGGCTTTTGTATCGAGGTCTAAGGCAAAGAATTCAACCTGATTATTCTGAAGGAAAGACTTTGTTGAATAGAACTGAATTAAATGTTCTGGATACTTTGAAGAAAACTTAACTGTGTTGCCGCCTTCAACTATTGTTTTACCGAGTCCAAGTGCGACGGATACAATACCGTCCTTTGTTTTCTGAGGATAAATCGGATAGAAGTTATAGGATTTAGCGACACCAGAGATATCGGGATAAAACCTGTTTGAGTGTTTTGTCCCGACCAGTTTCTGGACAATGACCGCCATCTTTTCATCTTCAATCCTGTGCGATGTTATCCTGAAATAATCTTTCGATGCTTTGTAGAAAGTAGATGCATAAACCAGTTTTACGGAGTTAATCAGGTTTTCCAGTTTCTCAATAATGTTGGATTCATTATTGGGAATCATGTATGTATCATATACGCCCGCAAAAGGGTGGTACTGAGAATCTTCAAGCAGACTTGACGACCTCACCGAAAGCGGTACGTCAATCAGATGAAGAAATTCCCTGAGTGAAATCACGATATTATCGGGGAAATATTCAGCTTTTAAGAATCTGTCTTTCAGTACTTTGTCATCTCCACATTCAAATGCAAATCTGCGGAGTTTATTCCCTTCAAGAAACTCGTCGAAAACATCCGTGCCAAGAACTATCCCGGGAGGCACGTCAATTGTAATGTTCTTGAACTTATCACCTATGCCGTAACTGTTTATTAAATAATTAAGAAAACTCAGGCCTCTTGCCTTGCCGCCCAGTGAACCGCCGCCGACTCTGGCGAAAGAATATGAGGGGTCGAAAGTTTCGCTGTTAAAATCTTCGACAACTCCTTTATGGATAATTTTCCTGTAACTTTTCAGGCCCGACAGTAAATGCTTCCGTATCTTTTCAATCGATTCAAACTCTGTAACTTTCTGCGGCCTTAATTTATCTGCCAGCCAGAACTCAGTTCGTGCCTTCAGCCAGTTTGAGAAATGGTTTCTTTCCCCGTGGTATTTTATAGAACTCTCTGGGACTTCTTTTAACTTTTCCTCAAGTTCGATTAAGTTTTCTGCCCTGTCAATCTCCTTACCTTCAGGGGTTCTGAAAACAAAATCACCAAACCCGAAACTGTTCTTCATGAACTCTCTTAACTGCTGATGCATAACAGGGGAATCCTTCATGACAAAACTGCATCCTGCTTTTATGGCATCTTCTTCGTTATCCGCGTCCGATGACTGAAGCAGTATGGGTATATCACTGTATTTTTTCTTTACTTCCTTCGCAAACTTAATCCCTGCTTTCGTATCCTGAACACCTTTATGAGGAAATTCCACGTCGGAAATAACTCCGAGAATAAATTCCTTATAATCTTTCAGGTAACTCTGCGCTTCTTCATAACTGCTGCAAAGGAGTATTTTCGGACGTGCACGCATTCTGAGGAATTTATGCGACAGGTTAATACCCTCGCTTATTAATCTCCTTGACTGCTGAATAAGTTCTGTGTACAGCACAGGCAGGAATGACGAATAACTTTTAATATTGTCTTCGATAACGATGATAGACTGAACACCAATGCTTTCAGTATCAGGTTTTACGTTAAACTTATCTTCGAGGTATTTTATGATTGCGATTAAAAGTTTGTAATCGCCGTTCCAGACAAATGCTTTGTCAAATATGGAAATATCTTTCTTTATGATTAAGTTATGCAATTCACGGCTGTCAAAAGAAAGCATTACTATAGGAATATCAGGGTAGGATTTTTTAACACTCTGTGCAAACCTGACGGGATCTGAATCTTCGATATGCAGAGTCGTAATTATAAGGTCAATGTTTCTTTTGCCAGCAAGAATCTTATTTGCTTCTTTTACACTCGAAACCCTGATAATATCTGGTGACTGGCTTAACTCCAGGTCCTGATACTCATTTCGTATCATTTCATACAGGCGCCCGTCCTCTTCAAAAAGGTATAAATCGTAAATGCTGGAAACCAGCAATACATCTTTTATCTTAAACTGCATAAGGTCCTGAAACCTTTGAAACTTTAAACTGTAACCCTGGTCTTTAGAGTCAGGCTTTGGATTATACATCTTTTTGATTTTAATTTATTATAAAATATAAATAATTATTCTGCTAAAACAGGAAAATTTAATTACAGGCCGGATATTGAACATTCGTTTGGTTTCTGCAATTATATTAAGAATTTAAACTAATCAGAAAAATTTGTATTGAATAACGAATTTATTATGTATAATTTTGTATATAAATTAAATTTACATGTTAAAAGATTTAAACCCCATTTTCGATAAAACTATCTTCACAAATAATTCTATACCTTTTTATACAAAAAATAAAAATTCAAAGAAAGGAAATTTTTTATGTCGTATGCACAGGAAATCCTTGCAAAGGTAAAACAAAGAGATGCCGGACAACCGGAATTTATTCAGGCAGTAACAGAAGTGGTCGAATCATTAGAGTTAGTTCTTGAAAAAAGACCCGAATACATCAAGCACAAAATCCTTGAAAGAGTCGTAGAACCTGAAAGAGTAATCTTATTCAGAGTTCCTTGGATGGACGATCAGGGTAATGTACAGGTCAACCGTGGTTACAGAATCGAAATGAACAGCGCAATCGGTCCTTACAAAGGTGGATTAAGATTCCATCCGTCAGTAAACCTTGGTATCCTGAAATTCTTAGCATTCGAACAGGTATTTAAAAACTCACTTACAACTCTCCCTATGGGCGGTGGTAAGGGTGGTTCTGATTTCGATCCTAAAGGAAAGAGCGATAACGAAGTAATGAAATTCTGTCAGTCTTTCATGAGCGAACTTTTCAGACATATTGGTGCAAACACAGACGTACCTGCGGGTGATATCGGTGTTGGCGGAAGAGAAATCGGTTTCATGTTCGGTCAGTACAAAAGACTCCGTAACGAATTCGTCGGCGTATTAACAGGAAAAGGCCTAAACTGGGGTGGTTCTTTAATTCGCCCTGAAGCAACAGGTTATGGTGCAGTTTATTTTGGTGCAGAAATGCTTGCAACAAGAAATGAAAAATACGAAGGCAAAACTTGTTTAGTATCGGGTAGTGGTAACGTAGCACAATACACAATCGAAAAATTATTAGATTTAGGCGGAAAACCTGTAACATGTTCAGATTCAGCCGGTTATATTTATGACGAAAAGGGTATTGACAGAGAAAAACTTGCATTCTTAATGGAACTTAAGAACGTAAAACGCGGAAGAGTTGAAGAGTATGCAAAGAAATTCAAATCAGCCGTATACACACCTGTAGATCCTAAGTTAGATTACAACCCACTCTGGAACCACAAAGCAGAGTGCGCATTCCCATCTGCAACTCAGAACGAAGTTAATGCAAAAGACGCAGCAAACTTACTCAAGAATGGCGTATACGTAGTTTCTGAAGGTGCAAACATGCCTACAACAATCGATGGTGTCAATCAATTCATCGATGCTAAGATTCTCTACGGTCCTGGTAAAGCAGCTAACGCTGGTGGCGTAGCAACATCAGGTCTTGAAATGTCACAGAATTCATTAAGATATGGCTGGTCAAGAGAAGAAGTAGACGCAAAATTACACGGAATAATGAAGAGCATTCATAGTGCAGCATTCGAAACAGCAAAAGCTTACGGTACACCGGGTAACTATGTTAACGGTGCAAACATTGCTGGCTTCATAAAAGTAGCTGACTCAATGATTGATCAGGGCTTAGTATAAACACTAATCCATATTTAATATATTTAAAGCCGTCAGCAATGACGGCTTTTTTATTAACCGAATTAGACTTGAATTTATCTCTGCATATTAATATCATTTTATAAATTATATAAATGAAAGCAATAGAAACAATCGGCTTTATTACACGGGATAATATTATAAGATTGAATGAAAAATCAAACATCACTAAAGAGGGCGATGTTAAGGTTATTATATTATACAAGGATGATGATGACTTATCTGATTCTCAACTGTTAAAAGCAGCCGCTAATAATACCGAATTCGATTTCCTTAATGATGAAAGTGAGAACATTTATACTGTAAAAGACGGAAAGAAGTTTGGTTATGGTGAAAGGTAATATTGTTCTGAGGGAATCGGGAAAGATTTCTTTTGATGAATCAGTCATTGTCGACCAAAAGATAAAAGAACTTTTTGCCATTCTTTAAAATAATTATTTTTGATTTCATTTAATCTTAAATACTTAATCATTCTTCTCATAATTTATACAGACATATCTGCTCAGAATGTGTTTGAATACCAGAACCCTTACTATTCACCTGAATCTATCAATAGTATTAAATTCGTAAACCAGACAGGATGGGCTGCTGGGAATAACGGGCTTATACTTAATACTACAAACGGCGGGTTAAACTTTTCTCAGCAATATTCACCTTCAAAAGCAAATTTCAAAAAAGTGTTTATACTGGATTCCTTAACATCTTATACATTAGACGATTCTTCACGGATTTATAAAACCTCAAACGGCGGTACTGACTGGATATTTAATTCTTCATTCAACTTTTTAATTAATGATGTATACTTCCTAAATCAGAGTACTGGGTTTGAAGCCGCAGAAACAGGTATCGGCATCACTTCAAACGGCGGCGCCAACTGGTCGTTTGTTTCAC
Organism: Ignavibacteriota bacterium; assembly: GCA_026390735.1. Taxonomy (GTDB): domain Bacteria; phylum Bacteroidota; class Ignavibacteria; order Tepidaquicellales; family Tepidaquicellaceae; genus CAIKZJ01. The sequence continues at coordinate 28,187 of JAPLFJ010000035.1, read as the reverse complement.
CTGATAATTCTTCTGTTTATAATTATTTTAAAGTTAGTTTTGTTAATTCGCAGACAGGTTTTGTGTCTGCGCTGAACCTCACGAACAATTATTCATACATTTTCAAAACAACTAACGCAGGTAATAACTGGACGTGGTACAATACAACTATCGATGCCTTTGAGATTAACAGTATGTGTTTTCTTAACCCGCAGACAGGCTGGTGCGCAGGTTCAAGGTTTGAATATCTGTATGCAATGAAGACGAGTAACGGGGGAATTAACTGGACAGAATCGCATTCATCGGTAAGTTCACAGAAACCGGACAACATTTATTTTGGTGATGTAAATACAGGGTATATCACAACACCTTACAGGATAATAAAGTCGACAAACGGCGGTTCAAACTGGTTCACGCATATTACAGGAGGTGAATATCAGTCTTCATACTTTATGAATAATTCATCGTATTATCTTGCTGATAATCACAGCAGAATATTCAAAACAACAGACGCAGGGAATACATTCGATACACTGCTAGGAAAACATAATTCATCTCTGCTGAAAATCCAGAGTATTGATGGAAATAAATTATGGAGCAGCGGATTAAATTCGTACAACTGGAAAACAACAAACGGCGGAGCGAACTGGGTGTTTGATAATTTATCAACTTTACTGAACATCCATTACACAACTTTCACCGATGTAAATACAGGGTTTGCACTGGCGGGCAGAGGGTCTGTGTATAAGACCACTAACTTCGGGAATAACTGGACATCTTCCTTTGAATATGCAAGCGAGGTATTTTCATTCTGTTACCTGAACAGCCAGACATTATGGGCCTTTGCAGATCAGAGTATATTCAAAACAACAAACAGCGGTGTTAACTGGATAACATTCACAAATCCTGGTAACATCACAAAAGCAGTTTTCTTCGATGAACAGAACGGGTTCGGGTCTAACAGTAGTTACCTTTTCAGGACCTCAAACAGCGGTGTTAACTGGACGCAAAGTTCACAGGATTTGATTAACGACTACAGTTTTATCAATGCTCAGACAGGATGGACAACTTCAGGCGCAGACACTATGACTGTTATCAGGCGAACAACGAACGGCGGGTTAAACTGGACACAACTTTCTGTCATTGTTGCTAACATAAACAGCATCAGGTTTATGAACCAAAGCACAGGGTATTTACTGGCATACGACAAACTTTACCGTACAACAAACGGGGGAATCACGTGGAAGTATGTGTATATATCGAATTCACTCAGGATATTCGCGATGGACTTATCAGACGCAAGCACAGGCTGGCTCTGCGGCGACAATTCTCTGATAATAAAATTGGTTAACGGGTCTGCAATATCCGTAAACAATGATAACAATGTACAATCGGGATTTCAACTCTTCCAGAATTATCCCAATCCTTTCAATTCATCAACAAACATAAAATTCGTTATCGCAAAACAGTCACTCACAACCTTAAAAATATACAATGTACAGGGCAGGGAAGTCGCTGAATTAACAAATGGCACACTCTCACCCGGCACATACACCATAAGATTCAACTACGCAAACCTCCCATCGGGTGTATACTTCTACACATTAACAACCGATAGCAAATCCATCACAAAAAAACTCCTACTATTAAAGTAAACTTCTCTATAATCTCTTAATCTCTATGTTCTCTCATCGTAATCTCTAACCCTAAAATCCTTATCTTTATTTCGTGACTTTCGCCGTAGGTCCGCCGTCTTATTGGGAGGATGTATTTAGCAGGAAAAGTTATTTCAATTTCTCTTCTTTAACCCTTAAAAAGATCTTCTCTGTGTGCTCTGTGCACTCTGTGATAAATATATTTTAATCAGTGAATATCAGCCCAAATCGTTTCTAATCAGTGTGCCATTTCTTATCTTTCCTTTGTAGAACTCTTTTTGAGTGTTCCACCATGTTGGGCAACCCTACCTTTTATATAGAATTTAAATGCTGAATAACATAATTTTAATAAACTAAAATCTATGATGAAATATATATTCTCAATAATCCTGTTGCTGATAATATTCCAGTCAGCTTTCCCGCAAATGCGAATTATCTATGGTATAAAACAGGACGGTAAAGAAAGTAAAACCGACTCCATCGTCGTTTATATATCAAAAGAATCTATGCAAATAACGAGACCTGTATTAATTAAAGAAAAGCAGTACATAGATTTTGTTAATAAACAAACAGTCCAGACACTCATCAAAGAAGATAATAGTTTCCATTCATTCAGAAAGAACTACACTGAATCCAAACTCGAAATCGTACACGAATATCCTGAAATACTCGGTTATCATTGCATGAAATCACTTTTAAGCATAAGGTCAAATAAAATAGAAGTATACTATACCGATGAAACAGATTATAAGGGCGCTCCAATCCTTTACCTTGCTGAGGTTCCTGGGCTTATACTAAAAGTAGTCCGTAACGGTAATTATGAAATATATGCAAAGCAGATTGATGTATCGGATGAATATGTAAATCTGTCAAAGTATCCGACTGATAACTTAAGCGAAATTAACGAACCCGTATTTCAGCAGAAACTTATTGAAAGCAGGTATAAGACTTATGAAATATTTAAAAATGAAAACCTGTCATTCAATGAATCGCACGTAAATGATTTTGCGAAGGAGATTATTAAAACATCGAAGGGGACAATTTCTCTTAAGAAAATAAATTTGCCTGAAACCACTAAGAATACAATCATAATTGCAGAACTTACTGTCCGCTCAAACGGAGATGCATACGACAGAACCGGTTCAGTGTTTGCAATACCCGCCTCAAAGAAGAAGAATATACTTGAGGCATTTGAAAAGGGGATTAATGTACTGCCTGCTCATAACAACGGAATGACACTCAGCAGTGAATATGAGCCGCCACTTGAACTGATGAGGTTTATCACATCATTCGGTACAGGATATTTTGGTAAGGATTTAAATATCGACGGACTTAACTGGAAAGACTCAATAGTTTACAGGCTTGACGTATCTGATTTAATAAAAGGACTTACCAGAGAAAATATATACATCGGTGCATTCATCGGTAACTGGGATAAGGGCGGACATATAATAAATCTTCGGCTGAAATATTTTGAAGAACCCGAATACGAAAACAATTCCAGATGGGTTCAGCCGTTATTCAACACATTAAGTTATATGGAAATGGAAGGACAGGGATTCCCGAATTTATTTAAGACCGACACGCTGTCAGTTAAAGCAACAATCCCGGAAGGGCTGAATAATATCAGAATAAAATTTATTACAACAGGTCACGGTGATGATGAGTTCATTCCACGTGTGCATAAAATATCCGTTGATGGTGTTGAAGTATTCAACTTAATCCCATGGAGAACAGACTGCGGTACTTACCGCGAAAACAATCCTGCATCTGGTAACTTCCCGAACGGAATGTCATCTTCCGATTACAGCCGTTCAAACTGGTGTCCGGGGATGGTCGTTACTCCGTTTGAAATAAAACTCAGCGGATTAAAAGCAGGGGAGCACACATTCAAAGTGTCAATTGCATCAGGCGACAATTCTTACTGGAATGTTTCCGGCTGCCTGACTGGTGAGTAGAAACCTCATTTACGGAGAATTCCAATAGGCGGCAATAGGGAAGCAATAGGCGAGGTATATGGAAGCTATAGGCAAGGTATATGGAAGCTATAGGAAATATATAGGAAAACAACGGACGGCACCAGGGAAACAATATGCAAATTCACATAATTCCATCTCGGTGGATTCTATTATCTCTTTATTCTTTTAAGTAACTTATTTTATCTCTAACCCTAAATATATCTTATCAGCGATAATCTGCATTTTTCTGCTTTCATCCGCGTGCCAATTCTTTCTTTGATCTTAATATAATAAAAAGAGCCTTTGCTCATCACACAAAGGCTCCTTCGTTAAGTAAGGGTTTATTGCTTGAGGTAAACTCAATTTATTATAGCGCTAACTCTTTAGACTGTATCTTAAAATTAAATAATGTATGACCTCTGATTGCCCCTGAATCATCGGAGGGAAAACGGATAATACTCTTAAATGCTTATTATCAATTCTTATATCCATTTACTCCCTCCTGAATGATTCGTGTTGTTGAATACAGTGGTTTTGTTTTCCCTTTATCCCCCTCTTTAATCTGAAGAGGTGGAATAAAGGGAGATTCACTGCATTATGTCTCTCCTGCTTTTGTTGCATTCATCAAACTCTTTCTTAAAATCGTACAACTATTTAACAAGGACCATCTTCTTTGTCTTTATAAAATTATCAGTAGTTATCCTGTATAAATAAACTCCACTTGCAAATTCAGAACCATTAAACGGAACTGTATAATATCCTGCAGTCCTTACTTCACTAAACAGAGTCTTAACTTCTTTTCCTCTTATATCATAAATCACTAAACTAACCTTACTGTCAACGGGCAACTGAAAACTGATAACTGTGTTCGGATTAAACGGATTCGGATAATTCTGGCTCAGTTCGAATTTCATCGGTACACCAATTTCTACTTCACCGTTCAAGGCAAAATATTCAAAGTTACCATTGTTATCTATTTGCTTCAATCTGTACTGATACTTTCCTGTCTGCAGATTCTTGTCCTCAAAAGAATAATCTGTCGGAATATTCACAGTCCCTTTGCCCTGTACATATCCAATTTTTTCCCAATTCTTAACTCTTAACTCATAACTCTTAACTCTCTCAATCTCGAATCCCGCATTATTTATTTCCGATGCTGTTATCCATTTCAGGTTTATATTTCTGCCTGAAATAATAGAAGTCAGGCTGGAAATGGTTACAGGTAAAGGGGCTTCATTACCAACAATAAAAGGCGAGAAACTTGTTATTTCCTGAATACTTGTAATCTTATATGGTCCTGCACCTGATATATTTGCAGCTATTGCATCCCAGGAGGTGCCATTCCAGTGTCCTATTTGCCCTGATGTAAAATTAGTTAATCCTTCCCCTGTATTGAAATTAAATTCAATCGTTGCATATGAACCGCCTGATGTCCCCTCGCTGATATCCCATTCTCTTGCTACTGTACTGGCAGGATTAGGCCCGGGGTATGATACAGCATTTTTAACCAGCACTGAAAATGCATCCGAAGTTGAAGCCGGGCTTAGTTTTATGCTGATAGGGTTGTATGCAGTTCTTCCGATGGGGAAGAGTACAAAAGTATTGTTATTGTTAACTGTACATTTTAATTTCCCCGTTCCTCCGGTTGAAATGTAAGCACCTGGACCCGCACCTGATATTGTCCCTCCGACATTAATATTATTATTGCCAAGCACAATGATTTGATTATTCAGTATCAGGTTTGAACTGATTGTAAGTAACCATGAAGAGACATTATCAAATTGTAACACACCATTATCTTTAATGCTGTTACAAGTATAGTTTGAATTTACGGTAATAGTATGTCCTGAATTGATAAGGATTTTATCAGTATTAACAGGGGTAACATTGTCTTTCCAGGCTGATGTGCTGTTCCAGTTACCTGTTGCTACTGAGTTCAGCCAGTCACTTACTATATAAGTGTTTCCCGTAGAAGTTTGTGAATTTGTTAGGTTAACTGCAATCGTTTTATAATCCGTTTTCGTTTGAGTAGTTCCGCCGGTTCCTGTCATTACATCTACAGAGTGTTTTCCCGATGGGGGAGCAAAAACAACGCTGTAATTTGTGGCAGTCTCAAGATACCCGAAATTATAATTACCCGATGCATCAGTTATTTTAGTATCAATAGTTGCCGTGCCTTGTTTCAGTAATACTGTCGCACCTGTAACTGCAGTCCTGTCGCCTGTGGTTGTTACATCTCCGTCTGCATCATTAACTACCTGTCCACGAATCTGACCGTAGGTAAAATTCAATTGTGTTACCCAGGTTCCGAAAGTAGCAGCAGCTTTAGTATACTGCCCTGAATACCAGGCATAAGACCCTCCGGGGTTTGTAGCAGATTCATCCATATCTATTCCTGTATAATCTCCCCAACGGGTTTGGCTTGTTACAGCAATGCCGGACTTTGCTAAAACACTTGATTGGATTGTTGCGTCACCTCTTCTTTTTCCTGTAATGTAAGATGAAGGATACTCAGTCCTTGACGATTTCCCGAATCCCATAAACATAGTACCTGCAGAATCAACGCATACCATCGGATAATAATAATAAGTGCTTGCTGCTCCATACGTTTCATCAGTCAATGGTGTTGTATTCAAAGGGTTAACAGCAATTCTTAAAAATTTTATTGCAGAGACATTCGTTCCTGAAATAGTAGTCCCTATATGGAAAGCAATGTTCAAAACTCCGTTTCTTACGAAAAAATCTGATGTTCTGCTGTCACCAGTGTTTACTGTAGCAGACCTGCTGCCTCCGGGGGCATCAGGAGGAATACCATAAGCATTTACATTTATGTTAGTAGCGGCGGATAGTACAGGGGAGGCAGGTGCTCCTGTTAATGTTCTGAATTCAACAGTCGTCCCTCCGCTGTAAGTTGTAGCAAGAATATAAATGTCATTACCGGCACTCATATTCCTCCCTGGTTTTGTAACAAATACCTGACCTGACCAGTTTACTATATCTGTAAAAGTTAGTGCTGCACCTGAATATGCAAGTGCTCTGTCAATTATTCTTAATTTCTGATACTGATAGGAATTCCCTGAAAAAGTAAATTGTTGTCCGCTCATTACTAACTTATCATCACTTATTCCAAGACCGGGAAAGTCTGACCAGTTAGCAGTCTGTGTTGTCCCGTCTTTAGTCATGTCAAAAGAATAAACATACCAGGTTCCCATAGCATTTGATGTAGCAGATATAGCAAGATAGTATTTGCAAACTGCAGGACTTGATGTTTGAGTCTCGCATAACGCAACAAATCTTCTTCTTCTGTAGTCATAAAAGCATTTTGCATCAAATCCTGCTCCTTCGGCAATGGGTATATTGAAAAATGCAGTCTGCAAAACATTGCTGAGTGAGTTACCGTTTTTATCTGCAATTTTTACGGATACATTTCCGAGTATTAATATATGATCTGGTCCTGCTGCAGGCTGTGGTTCGCTTGGAATATATCCGTTTTGTGCAATTCCTTCAAAGTTTGTTCCTGTAACCGGTGCAAAAGGTGCAGGATTATTCGCACTTTTGTCATAAGTGAAATTAGAAATATTTCTTGCATCAGGGGTTGGAAACTCAGGTGCGTAAGGGGGTTCTACTTCATTAAAAGTTCTTTTTGGAGTTGTGCCAAGATACACATCGCCAAATGATTGCAAATCAGTCATCTTAAATACATACGGTGTTACTACATCACCATTTAACCCTCTTGTTTCCTGAGAAAAAGATATACTTACAATTACATTCAACAGCAAAACAAATGTTATAATTATCTTTTTCATAATACTTTATTTAAAATTATTAATCTTCTCATTGTTTACTTCCTACTTCTTACTTCCTACTTCATACGCTGGTAAACCAGAATTATCTTTAATCTTTAACCCTAAAAAACAATCAGTGAAAATCAGCTCTAATCGTCTTTTCTCAGTGTGCCATTTCTTCTTTTATCTTTTCTTGCTCCGCCGAGGCGGATGCACGTTTTCACTCGTAACTGTCTACTTCCTACTTCATACTTCCTACTTCTTACTTCCTACTTCTTACTTCCTACTTCCTACTTCCTACTTCCTACTTCCTACTTCCTACTTCCTACTTCCTACTTCCTACTTCCTACTTCCTACTTCTTACTTCCTACTTCTTACTTCCTACTTCTTACTTCCTACTTCCTACTTCCTACTTCATACTTCCTACTTCATACTTCCTACTTCTTACTTCTTACTTCCTACTTCCTACTTCCTACTTCTTACTTCCTACTTCTTACTTCCTACTTCTTACTTCCTACTTCTTACTTCCTACTTCCTACTTCATACTTCCTACTTCTTACTTCCTACTTCTTACTTCCTACTTCCTACTTCCTACTTCTTACTTCCTACTTCTTACTTCCTACACCCTACTTCCTGTTGCCTATTTCACAAGCATCATCTTTTTAGTCATCACATACTTGTCGACCGTTATCCTGTATAAGTAAATTCCGCTTGCAAATTCAGAACCATTAAACGGAACAGTATAATATCCTGCAGTCCTTACTTCACTAAGTAAAGTCTTAACTTCTTTTCCTCTTATATCATAAATCACTAAACTAACCTTACTATCAACGGGCAACTGAAAACTGATAACTGTATTCGGATTAAACGGATTCGGATAGTTCTGGCTCAGGTTAAACTTATTAGGTACACCAACTTCCACTTCGCCGTTCAATGCAAAGTATTCAAAGTTACCGTTGTTATCTGTTTGCTTTAATCTGTATTGATACTTACCGGTCTGCAGATTCTTATCCTCAAAAGTATATTTTGTCGGAGTATTAACAGTCCCTTTTCCCTGCAGGTATCCTATCTTTTCCCAATTCTTAACTCTTAACTCAGAACTCTTAACTCTCTCAATCTCAAATCCCGCATTGTTTATTTCCGATGCTGTTACCCAGTCAAGTAATACATTCCTTCCTCTTGGTGAAGATGTGAAAGATGAAAGGCGAACTGGTAAAGGTGCATCAGAAGAGCCGATAGTGTATTTTGAAAAGTGTGAATGCGCAACGGTAATATTCCGTGGGTCTGATCCTGAAACATCCACACCTGCTCCAACAGGTTCAAGTGCAGTACCATTTACGTAATATAATTGTGCTAATATTGATGGTGCAAATGGATGTTCGTTATCAAGATCGCAAGGCCAGCTGTAAGTGACATCTTTTGTTACTCCTGTACCCAATGGAATGGTTGTTACAATATCCCAGTTCGCGGCTATCCCGCTGTTTCCGTTCGCAGTTATTATTCCGTCAGTTCCTGTAACTCTTGTAACTGTTACATCCCCGATATTTGCTCCCGTATGAATAAAACAGTTTAAGAAATCTAATGCATTAATCCCAGCACTCCTTTGATTCATAACAGCCGTGCCTTCAATGTATGCACCGCAATCTTCAGATGGTGATATTGCCGTAGTCCCAAAGTATAAAGCATAACTCGATGTTGTCTTTAATAATCCGCCTGATAAAGTTGTTGAACCATTAACTGTAGTATTTGAGCCAAGTGTAATTCCACCTGTGTTATTAATCGTTAAATTATTCAATACTGATGAAGAAACAGGATTTTCAACTCCTGTAGTAATTGGATTTGTACCCGAATATATTAAATTTACAGATGTTCCAAAAGCAGGAGCCAAAGATAGTGTCCCGTCTGCACGGTTTACAGTTGAACCATTAGCCATTACTAAATATGTTCCGTTAGTAAGTGTTCCGTTTGTTAAAAACAACGTTCCGTTTACCTGAGCAGCAGAAGCCAAAGTAACTCCACCCGATTTATTTACTATAAAATTATTTATGACACCTGAAGATGTTGACTTTTCATTCCCTGTAGTTACTCCTGTAGTTCCTGTATAAATCAAATTCACAGTTCCTGCAAAAGTTGGGGAAGAACCTAATGTGCCCACATCTCTTGAAATAGTCGAACCTGAAGCCATAGTAAGATTTGCTCCATTGGTCAGAGTTCTGTTTGTAAGTGTTAATGTACCATTGACAGTTACAGCCCCACCTAATGTTGTATTTGCATTTATTGTAAAGTTATTTAATCCATTTAGTATTGAATTAACTGTAGTAGCACCATTCATTACAAGATTTGATGTTGTTCCTCCGTAGAATGCACCAGCAACTGTATATGTGATCACTCCGCCTATAGTTAAAGTATTTGCTCCGATTCTTAAAGTTGGAGTACCTGTCCCGCCAACGAAATTTAATACGCTTGATACAGTAAGATTTGTATTAAGAGTTACATCAGCTGCGTCAAAAATATAAAATAAATTACATATTGAAGAACTCGGAACTTCGAAACCTGTATTATATGCAACCGAACCATTGTCATATAATAAATTTAATCCGCCGCTCCCAACATTAAATGCCGGTGCAACATCAAATCTTCCTGCCGGTGAAGTGTTTGTTGCAACACCTCTTTGAACAACAGCTGTTGAAACACCTCCAGTTCCTAGAGTAATTTTATTAGAGTTTACTACTGTTCCATAAAACAGATTGGCACGAGTTACATTAAAACCATTACCTGTCAATGTCAGCCCTGATGCATTTGTGTTTGCTAAATCGAAGCTGGCAACAGGGGAAGTCACCGTGCCGTTATTTGTGAATGTTTGAGCATTTGCAGAACCAAAATAAAATCTAGTGTAGGCCCCGGTTGAAGTAATCGTACCCGTATTTGTTACATTACCTCCCATAATAATCATTGTACTCAAAGAACTAGTTCCTGCCGAGAGAACAAGAGTAGAACTATTAGTAACGCTACCATTGACTACTACTGTATTTGCTGCATATACTCCGTTTGAAATAGTTTTAGTCCCTGCACCTGATAGTCCAAGGTTTCCCTGATATGTAATAGGGTAAATATTTTGTGCTGAAGTACCTGTATAGTTTACTGTGCTTCCAGAGACAGTGGGCAATGTCAGGAAAAGATTTGATGAACCACCAATATTAAAAGTCCCTGCGCCTGTTAGATTAATTTGACATCCTGTAGTTCCTGTTGTTATTGCTCCTGAAATAGTCAGTGTCCCTGTAGTTATATTTATTACATCATTTCTTCCAATAGTTGTAGCAGACATTGTAAGAGAACCAAAAGAGGCTGTTCCTGCATTTACGTTAATTGTACAGGAAAAACCTGTTGCAGGTCTTGGCATTGTAACCAGCCCTGATACTGTAAGTGAATTAGTGCCGCTGATTGTAATAGTGGAATTTGCATTTACTGCGGCAAAAGTTATTGATGCACAAGCAGCTGCAACATCCACTGTCACTGTTATACCGGAATTAATTGTTACAATGTCTCCAGCCACCGGAACGGATGATCCGCCCCACGTAGCCCTGTCACTCCAGTTCCCTGAAACTGTAGCCGTTCTATTCGCAAGTGGCGCATTTATTGGTGGTTCAGATATCCTTATAATCTCATTATTGATTGGTAATGCAGATGTTATTACCTGTTGATTCCCAATATCCTTATCGCTTTGAACATTTTTCTGAATTGAATTTTGTTCCTGACTTTTCTCCTGCCCCCAGGAATCATTTGGCAAAAAACAAATTACAATTGCCAGCACCAATAGAAATGTAATAAATGTTTTCATGTTGTTACCCTTTACTTAAATTTTAATAAATATTTAGATGATTAATTCGTCTATTTACTAAACTAAGAAAGGTGATAAATACTAAAACTTTTATAAACAGGCTTTGACTCACAAAACCTGTTTACTTATTTATGATGCCTGAGAATCGTCTCAAACTCATGAATTAATTTTAATACTTAATGTTCAGCAGGGAATAGGGTTTCACTCCGTTGTATTGATAAAGAGTAATGTATTTATTACTCATCTTTGCAAAATTACTGAATTGTTATACTGGATGAAACAATCCTTTCCTAATGCCTTAACCTTTACTTATTTTGTTAAGAATCAGGAACAAGATCAATTTCCCCAAATTATCCTTACTCCTTCACTTAACTGATTCAAAATTAAAATATTCTATCCCTGAATAAAACAGACTGATGCGTGACAAGGTGCGATTTTTAAATGTATGTGTGATGTAACTAAAGAAATGAATTTAAAATTATTGAAACCCGGAGTTGTTATTTTTATGTTAAAATAATGCCACTCAAAACTTCAGTAAATATAGGCTCTGTAGCACATCCGTATTCCCCAAATACATTTTTATGCATTATTTGCAGACAAGATATAAAGTTCTATTTGTAACTTATATTACTTTTATGTTAGTTATCGCTTATAGCAGTATGTTATCTTCAGGGGGTAAAATTATGCATTTATCGGGATATTCGTTTTTAGCATATTAAATAAGAATTATCAGAAAAATATTCAGAAACATAGTACAGGGCAGTTTATCTGAAAAGATAATATAATCAGAGTTACAGATTTTGCTGTTTATTTAAACAGTAATAACAGATAATTATGGGGTAGAAATCATTAATTAATTTCTTTGGGTTAAGAAATTTTTATAATCATCTGCGGGAGTAATGTATGGTTAATGCTTCAAAGAAGTCCAAAACCGATCTTTTGCTGGAAACTATACAGCCAAAAGAGTTTATGAATTTTGAAAGATACCTTGTCTCTAAACTTGGCAGAAGTCATAACATTGACTATTATGGCTACTGGTCCTGGAAGAAAGAACAAATCCTCAATTCGCTTAAGGGTAAACCTGTCGATTATAAACCATATGAACATACATTATCCCGAAAGTTCCTTTCCGATTTCAATAAATTAATCGAAGGCTACTTCATGGGGGTTTCCGTCGAAAGAGATAAGCAGTTGCAAAGTATTCTTCTGCTTAACGAAATGCGCAAAAGGAAAGTGGATAAACTCTTCAGTGATTATCTTAAAAAATCAAAAGGGCTTAATAAAAACAAACTGCTGAAAGGTCTTATAAGCGATATTACTTCATTAAGGTTTAATTTTGAAGAGTATATTCTGCTGAATGCACTCAATGATGAGCAGGGAATGGTAAACCTGGCAGGCGATATTTGCCATATAACTGAAATCGTTTATTTCCAGAATGTGCTGTTCAATTTTATTAACATTAAACTCCTTGGCAGTTCGTCATTCGAGCCATGTCTAAACTTCGAGATGATTCTGCAGAGAATTGAAAAAGACATTTCAGACTATGAAAAGAATCATAAAAATGTGTACGTGCTGTACCTTATTGCTTTGTTGATTAAAGATAATAAATCTGTAAATGATTTAATGAATGTCGTTTCATACCTTAACAAAAACGAGAAACTCTTAACACCTGAATATCTTAAAATTGCGTATGAATCCGTGCTGAGATTCTCCATGTTTAAAATAAATGTTGATAATATGGAAGACCTGAAAAAGGTTTACGGTATTTTTAAGGAAGTCGAGCGTAAAGGGATTATGAATAAAATACCGAATTTCCAGCCTCTGGTCTTCTTTTCTCTATTCAGTTTCTCATTCCTGATTAATGATATTAATTTTGCAGAAAAACTTGTTACTAAATACAGCAGCAAACTTTTCTGTGTACCGCACGATGATGTCCTGTCTGTATGCAATGCAATGCTTTATTATGAAAGAGGCAAACTGAATTCTGCAAAGGCATTACTTATCAAACTCAGAGTAAAGAACGTTTCTATGTACATATATTCCAGATTAACACTCCTGAAAGTTTTATACGACAAGAATGAACTGCGCGGAATAATGTCGCTTGCAGATACAATCAAACATTATATGAATCGAAAAGATGAAGTCAACGAAGAATTAGAACATAGTGTTGGAAAGTTCCTGTCATTTATGACAAACCTCTCACTTGCAAAGAGAAAAAGCGGCAGGGGACTCATGCAGCTTCGTGAAAGGTTCGACCTTGAAAAATCATTCTTTATGAAAAAATGGGTATCGGATAAACTTGTGGAACTCGAAAAAATATACATACAGTAAGAATATTTAATATAAAATCAAATATCTTCACTTATCCCCGTCATGTCGGATTATAATTCATCACTCCATCACCCGCATTCTGTGCGTCCGCCATCTCGTTGGGAGGGTAGGACGTATCATCTCTAACCCTGAAAAACTCTATCGGCGGTAATCCGTTCTTTCAGCGTCATCCGCGTTCCATTCTTAAACTTCTTATTTTTCTAATCCCAATTCATCGGTATTTATGCTCATCTCTAACCCTGAAAAATCTCTTCTCTGTGGCCTCTTGTTTTCCTCTGATCTCCTCTGTGGTAAAGTTTTTATCTTTTATCTCTAATTCGTATAATTAGTCAAATTCGCGTAATTCGTGGATTCTTTTCTCTTTTCGTGTGTTTCGTGAATTTCGCGGGAAAAGTTTCTTAATCTCTAATTCGTATAATTAGTCAAATTCGCGTAATTCGTGGATTCTTTTCTCTTTTCGAGAGTTTAGTGTATTTCGCGGGAAAAGTTTCTTAATCTCTAATTCGTATAATTAGTCTAATTAGCGTAATTCGTGGATTCTTTTCTCTTTTCGAGTGTTTAGTGTATTTCGCGGGAAAAGTTTTTTATCTCTATCTCATCTCTAACCCTGAAAATCTCTATCGGCGGTAATCCGTTCTTTCAGCGTCATCCGCGTTCCATTCTTAAACTTCTTACTTTTCTAATCCCGATTCATTGGTTTATATGCTCATCTCTAACCCTGAAAAATCTCTTCTCTGTGGCCTCTTGTTTTCCTCTGCTCTCCTCTGTGGTAAAGTATTTATCTTTTATCTCTAATTCGTTTAATTAGTCTAATTAGCGTAATTCGTGGATTCTTTTCTTTTTTCGAGAGTTTCGTGAATTTCGCGGGAAAAGTTTTTTATCTCTATCTCATCTCTAACCCTGAAAAACTCTATCGGCGATAATCCGTTCTTTCAGCGTCATCCGCGTTCCATTCTTAAACTTCTTACTTTTCTAATTCCGATTCATTGGTTTATATGCTCATCTCTAACCCTGAAAAATCTCTTCTCTGTGGCCTCTTGTTTTCCTCTGCTCTCCTCTGTGGTAAAGTTTTTATCTTTTATCTCTTTTCGTGTGTTTCGTGAATTTCGCGGGAAAAAAGCTCTAATTCGTTTAATTAGTCTAATTCGTCTAATTAGCGGATTCTTTTCTATTTTCGAGTGTTTCGTAAATTTCGCGGGAAAAGGTTCTTAATCTCTAATTCGTCTACGCTGGTAAACCAGAATTATCTTTTCTTATCTTTAACCCTAAAAAACAATCAGTGAAAATCAGCTCTAATCGTCTTTTATGCTGTGCCATTTCTTCTTTTATCTTTTCTTGCTCCGCAGTGGCGGATGCACGTTTTCACTCGTAACTGTATAATTACTCTAAAAGGTAAACCCCAGCCCGAACTTAAGCGTGCTGTAATTAACAGATGCATCTCCTCCGAAAGGCCAGTTCATTTCCTTTGCTTTCAATTCATTAAACCCGTAGTAATACGCACTCTTCAGAACAAAGTTAACTACAGAACCTGCAACAGGGCTGTCTCTCAGAACTCTGTTCACAAAGTAATCTATCACCCCTACACCGGCTTCCTGCATAACCATACTGCCTGTTTGTTTCCAGAACAGGAATCTCGGATAAACATTATTTCTTTCGTACGTAAAATCAAACGAAAGCAGAGGCATTACCTGAAAACTTATTCCGCTTTCATAGTTACTTCCGAACCTGAACTGATTCCCGAACACAAGAAGTTTATCATTTTCGATAGGTGTTACGGTTGAGTTTATTCCTTTCCAGTTTGAATTTGTCCACATCATAGCAGTCGAAGTATAGGGTAGAATCCCGATATTGCCGGCAGCAATCATATAACCATCTTTCTCTCCAAACCCAAACCTCCAGTTATTTGCCTTAATCTTATCGGCAGACTTTTCTCTGAAATCCATATCCGTATTATAGTTTCCAACATCAAAGTAAACGAATTCAAACTTCTTCAACTTATCATTGTAATATTTCTTCGATTTACTCGTAGAGAACCCAATCTTAAAGTCTAACAGCGAGGCATTATCAAAACTCTGTCCGTAGCCGTCCAGTTTAACTGTGGAAGGCCCGTAAGATATCTCTATCGCGGGTTTATCAACATTGATATATTTGTAACGATAATCATTATCGTCACCCCAGTGCTGAGCATAAGCCGCACTGCTGAACAGCACAACAGCGAACAAAAGTAATATTCTCTTCATATTATAAATAATGTTTAATTTTATTAATATACTGCATTATCACTCAAATTGTTTCAATATATATCAGAAATCCAATATTATCTATTCAGTAAATCTCATGTCTTTCGCCCGCCTTGGTGAGTCCGCCATCTTATTGGGCGGATGTATTTCGCGGGAAAAGTTTTTTAATCTCTAATTCGTATAATTCGTCTAATTCGCGTAATTCGCGGATTCTTTTCTCTTTTCGTGTGTTTCGTGAATTTCGCGGGAAAAGTTTCTTAATCTCTAATTCGTATAATTAGTCTAATTCGCGTAATTCGCGGATTCTTTTTGAGGATTTGTGGTAAAAGCTCTTAATCTCTATCTCGTCTCTAACCCTGAAAAACTCTATCGGCGATAATCCGTTCTTTCCGCGTCATCCGCGTTCCATTTTTAAGTTTCTTACTTTTCTAATTCCGATTCATCGGTATTTTTGCTCATCTCTAACCCTGAAAATCTCTATCGGCGATAATCCGTTCTTTCAGCGTCATCCGCGTTCCATTCTTAAACTTCTTACTTTTCTAATCCCAATTCATTGGTTTATATGCTCTTCTCTAACCCTAAAAAAATCTTTTCTCTGTGCGCTAAGTTCTCCTCTGCTCTCCTCTGTGGTAAAATCTCTATCTTTAATCTCTAATTCGTATAATTCGTCTAATTAGCGTAATTCGCGGATTCTTTTCTCTTTTCGAGAGTTTCGTGTATTTCGCGGGAAAAGTTTTTTATCTCTAATTCGTCTACGCTGGTAAACCAGAATTATCTTTTCTTATCTTTAACCCTAAAAAACAATCAGTGAAAATCAGCTCTAATCGTCTTTTATCAGTGTGCCATTTCTTCTTTTATCTTTTCTTGCTCCGCAGTGGCGGATGCACGTTTTCACTCGTAACTGTATAATTCGTCTAATTAGCGTAATTCGCGGATTCTTTTCTCTTTTCGAGAGTTTCGTGTATTTCGCGGGAAAAGGTTCTTAATCTCTAATTCGTATAATTAGTCTAATTAGCGTAATTCGCGGATTCTTTTCTCTAATCTGCTTAAATCTGCGAAATCAGGGGACAAATCTCTTCTAAATAAAAAAAGGCGGACTGGCGTCCACCTTATGATAACCCAATGTTTCGGGCATTATGGGACCTCATCCAAATCCCACAAAAATATTCAAACATCCCTGAGTAACTGTAATTTCTTACACAAGGAATAATGTTTGTTATTAAAGAGCCTTTATCTCTGAGATAAAGGCTCTCTCGTTACGTAATGAGTTTATTACGTTAGGGGTAAAACTCTATTTTAAATCCTTTAATATTAAATTATAAATCCATCATCCCTAATGCCTATTTCACCAGCATCATCTTCTTCGTCATCACAAAATCCTTACCCGAAGACTTGGTTATAATCCTGTAGAAGTACATACCGCTCGATAAATCCGCAGCATTAAACTGCACAGTATAATATCCAGCAGTTCTTGTTTCGTTTACGAGTGTCTTCACTTCTCTTCCCGTCATATCATACAGAACTATATTCACCTTACTGTCAAACGGTAAATCAAAGTCTATCTTCGTAGTCGGATTAAACGGATTTGGATAATTCTGACTTAAGTTAAACTTTGTCGGTAATGCAACATCCACTATCGTTGCAAGATTATGATATTCAAAGTTACCATTATAATCAATCTGCTTCAGACGATAGTTGTATTTCCCGCTGTTAAGTTTTTTATCCTCAAAAGTATAGCTTGCAGGAGAATTCGTCGAGCCCTTGCCTTTAACATATCCAACCTTATTCCATAAATTACTTCCTTCTGATTTTCTTTCAACATCAAATCCTGCATTGTTTGTTTCTCTGTCTGTCTTCCAGGTTAAGTTAACATCATGTCCTTTAAGTACAGATGAGAATGATGATAATAGAACCGGAAGTGGTGCATTGTTCAGAACATTCCCATCAACGCTGTAACCGCCAATACCGAAATCTGAAAAACCACTTAAGCCTGTTCTGTTAACAGTTATATTTTTTACAGTTGAACCTTCAACAGTTCCTGAAGCATTTACATGTGACCCGACCAAAGCCCAGTCAGGTGAACTTGTTTCTCTTTTTAGCACTCTTAACTGTGAATAGTTTACTATACTAACTCCGCTTATATTATATACCTGAAGTGAAATATCATATGTCCCGTTATTAAAACCGGAAGGAGTGACATTCCACCATGCTTCTTGTGAATATCTGTCAATCACATAATTACTCCCTCCTGATTCAGTAAGGGATGTATTGGTAGTTGTTGTTCCCGGATCCGTATCGAATCCGCTAACTTTAAGTTTCCCGCCTGATGGTGCTGCCGTAAATGTTATTATTGCCTGTCTGAATTGTCCTGCTGAACCTACAGGGAAGTATATAGCCGATGTTGTTGAAGCAGGAATCCATCTCTCAAAACTTCCAACTATATATGAACCTGATGTCGGTACCGAAGGATTTAATGTCCCCGTATATGTTATATCGGTCCCTAATGTCAATGTGCTTGACCCCATATAAATATTTCCATTTGTTAGGTTCAGTGAGCCATTAATCAAAAGGTTACTAGATAGTGTAACCCCGTCAGTTCTGTTAATTATAAAATCGTGCAGTCCATTTGTGATTGAAGGTAACGAAATGTTTAAACCAGAACCTCCGACACTTAAGTCACTTGTTGATCCTCCAACTATTGCACTGCTGCCTGAAATACCACCATTTAAAACAAGATTGTTTGCGCCTATGTTAAGGCTACCACTTGTTAAATCAAATATACCGTTAACCGTTATGGTTGAAGGAGTAGATGCACCAGTTGTTTGTTTTGTTACTTTCACTTCATCTACACAGTTTCCCATACAATTTGAATAAGTTCCTTTACTGGTTGCTTCAAACCTAATTTTCATATTATTTGTCATTGTAAGACCAAATCCACTACTTAAGGTAATTGATTTCTGCGTCCAGCCATTTTGACGAGTATTATTGGTCATTATGCTTGTCCAATTATTTCCTCCATCTGTTGACGCATAAACGGTAAACGGATCATAAGATGAACCTGATCCGCCTGAAGACGACCTATTACTATTATAATAAAACGCCAATGTTACTGCTCCTGTATTATCACTACAATCAAAAGTAGGAGTTATTAATGATTGTGGCCAGGTTGTTGAAGAATGTGGAAAAAATGCATTATTAGCAGTCCCATTTCCTCCTACAAGTGTAGAACTTCCATCTCCTGCTTTTCTTACCCAACTTGTACCACCTGATGTGGTCCAACTAGTTGGTGGAAATGTAACCCCCTCAAAATTTTGCAGTGCTAATGCATCAACTGTTGAACTTGAACCTGGTATCGCTGACTGAACAACTCCACCTGTATTTGTTGTTAAATTATTTAAAACACCCGGTGTAGTTGGAATCTCATATCCGGATGAAATTGGTGAACTTCCTGAATATATTACATTTACACTTGAACCGAATGTTGGTACTGCAGATAATGAACCTGCTGAACGGTTAATCGTTGCACCATTTCCTAATGTTAAGTTCGTTCCATTCGATAAAGTTCCATTTGCTAATGTTAAAGTCCCATTTACAGTTTTAGCACCATTTAGTGTAATAGTTCCGGATGAATTAATTCCTACATTATAAGGGGATGAACTTGTAGGCCACCATATGTTAGAAGAATTTACGGTCCCACCCAGATAATTAAGTGTTGCAGAAGCACCATAAACTATAGCTGTTGATGGATAATTAAAGCCACCTTGTGTATAGTTTAATTTTCCATTGACTGTAATAGTTGAACCCGTATAAAAAGAAGTTGCACCAGAAGGAGCAACAGTATTAATATTCAGGGTTCCATTTACTGTTAAAGTTGCACTTGCAGCACTACCTATTCCCAATACTACATATCCGTACGATGCATATTGATTATTAACATTTAATGTACCACCTATATCAACTGTCATAGTAGCGCCATCAAATAAAATAAATTCACCACAAGTACTTGCACCATTTGAGTAAACATTTAGAGTCCCACCGTCTTGAATAGTTGTATTCCCCGATGCTTGAAGGTATGCACCATTATCATTCAAAGAACCGGTTCCGCTAACTGTGGTCGTTCCAGTAACATATAAAGCATAAGAGGCGCTTGTATAATTTAAATTTCCATTTACGACAAGTGAAGCTACAGTTACGGTAGCACCAACAGTATTATCAAGTGTTACAGTAGAACCTGCAGTTATAACTGCAAAATCAGTTGTTGAAGGAACTGCATTATTAACCCAAGTGCCTGGTGAACTCCATAGTCCTCCTGTTGCTGTAGATGTAAATGTTGTTGGAATTGAATATGTTACTGAGATATATGGCTTATTTGCTGCACCGTAACCAGATGCATTAAAAGAATAAGTTGTTCCTGATTCATATTCATATATCCCAAGAGCAAACCATCCTTGAGTAATTGCTGCCTGGACATCTGCGGCAGCAGTACCGGTTAATGTATAAGTGTAATATGCTCCTGTTGGAATAGTTGAACCAAATGCAGCATATTGACTTCCGGTAGTGATATTTGTATATAAAGTTGCGGCTGAAGTAGTTACAGGGTCGTTTGATAATTTAATGATACGATGATATGGACTACCACTTTGAGAATTAACGTATAAACTAAAAGTAACAGCAGTAATAACAGCATTGGAAGGTATAGAACTGATATTAAATTTTGCAAAACCTTCCCAAGCTCCTCCACTTAGTATATCTATAGAATCTGTAGTAACAAATGAACTACTATTGACAGTACCAGTGTTCTTAGCTCCGCTATTTGGATAACATGTTACTGTTGTTGCTTGAGGAGAAAAGGGAGTAGGATTCCCCGTAGTGCTTTGAAGGCTATTAATATTCTGAATTTGATTATGGAATGGAGAAAGATTAGCACTTTGTGTTAAAATATTCTTTGAATCGATATTTATACTAGAATTGCTCGACCCATTCTTTACTTTATTTTTATCCTGAGCAAATGAGCTCATGGTAAATAAATTAGAAGCAAGAATAAAAACCACTAAAATTGTAAATAGTTTTTTCATAATGTTGTTATTTAAGTTTATTGTTTTATTGTTTGATTTGATGATTCTATTCTCTGAATAGATAGAGTTGCGGGATGAAGTTATCCCTTTTTCGGTGTTCGTTCTGAACGTAGTAATATTCTTCTTCATAATATTAATTTGATGTTAATTAATTTAATTATGCGAAGACATTATGCCGGTGTGCTCACCCCTAATGATTTTAGGAAATTATGCATAAAAATATATACAACTTACTTTTATGCATTCGATGTTTGAATTGTCAAGATGGATGAAACAATCCTTTCCTAATGCCTTAACCTTTACTTATTTATTAAGAATCAGGAAGAAGATTAATTTCCCCAAACTATCCTTACTCCTTTACTTAACGGATTGAAATTATAATATTATTATTGATATTGAAAGAAAAAGAGGAGTGACAAGGTAAGAAATATATTTTCTGTGTAACATATTCATTTATTTTTTTTCAAAATCAATTTCTTCTATTGGTAAATTAAAATCTCGAGAGCAAAAATGTCTTGAAATCCCTACAAATAAAGGAAGGAAGGACTATCTTACTATTATTTCGGTATATAATAATATCATTTGTTCGTAAGACATTAAATGGCGGTTGTAACTTGTCCCTATATACATCGATAAACGATAATCGCACCTATTAATCGCTAATAGTATCATATTATCGTAAATCACGATATATTGTCATCTGTGTTACCCGTCTCTTTTGTCTCATTGATTTCTATAAATTCCTAACAAATAATCTCTATCTCATCTCTAACCCTGAAAAACTCTATCGGCGATAATCCGTTCTTTCAGCGTCATCCGCGTTCCATTCTTAAGTATCTTACTTTTCTAATCCCGATTCATCGGTATTTATGCTCTTCTCTAACCCTAAAAAAATCTTTTCTCTGTGCGCCTCTTGTTTTCCTCTGCTCTCCTCTGTGGTAAAATTGTTTCTTAATCTCTTTTCGAGAGTTTCGTGAATTTCGTGGGAAAAGGTTTTTAATCTCTAATTCGTATAATTAGTCTAATTAGCGTAATTAGTGGATTCTTAATCTCTTTTCGAGAGTTTCGTGAATTTCGCGGGAAAAGGTTTTTAATCTCTAATTCGTATAATTAGTCTAATTAGCGTAATTAGTGGATTCTTTTCTCTTTTCGTGTGTTTCGTGTATTTCGCGGGAAAAGTTTTTTATCTCTATCTCATCTCTAACCCTGAAAAACTCTATCGGCGATAATCCGTTCTTTCAGCGTCATCCGCGTTCCATTCTTAAGTATCTTACTTTTCTAATCCCGATTCATTGGTTTATATGCTCTTCTCTAACCCTAAAAAAATCTTTTCTCTGTGCGCCTCTTGTTCTCCTCTGCTCTCCTCTGTGGTAAAATCTCTATCTTTTATCTCTAATTCGTATAATTCGTCTAATTAGCGTAATTCGTGGATTCTTAATCTCTTTTCGTGTGTTTAGTGAATTTCGCGGGAAAAGGTTTTTAATCTCTAATTCGTATAATTCGTCTAATTAGCGTAATTAGTGGATTCTTTTCTCTAATCTGTTTTAATCTGCGAAATCAGGGGACAAATCTCTTCTAAATAAAAAAAGGCGGACTGGCGTCCGCCTTAGGGTAACCCAATGTTCCGGGTAATCGCGGGACCTCATCCAAATCCCACAAAAATCTTTTCAATTCATCATTCCGCGTTCTTTGCGTCCGCCGTCTTGTTGGGCGGATGAACTCTGAACTCTGAATTATTTTATAACTGCCATCTTCTTAATACTGCTGAACTTTCCTGCGTTCATCCTGTAGAAATAAATCCCGCTCGATAGGGAAGATGCATTAAAGTTTACAGTATAATACCCCGCCGTCCTCACTTCATTCACGAGTGTAGCCACTTCTCTGCCAAGCATATCATAAAGTCTCAAATCAACCTTACCATTTTCAGGTAAATCAAAATTAATCTTAGTCACAGGATTAAACGGATTCGGATAATTCTGGCTCATGTTAAATGTTTTCGGCACGCCAATCTCCACCTCACCGTTCAGCGCAAAATATTCAAAGTTACCATTCACGTCAATCTGCTTCAGTCTGTATTTATACTTTCCTGTCTGTAAATTCCTGTCCTCAAACGAATAATTCGTCGGTGTATTCACAGTTCCTTTACCTGATATAAATCCTATTTTCTCCCAACTCTGAACTCCTGACTCTAAACTCTTAACTCTTTCTACATTAAACCCTGCATTGTTTTGTTCCGATGATGTAGTCCAGTTTAATTTAATATTTCTTCCTGTAATTGCCGAATTTAACGTTGCAAGTGATACTGGTAATGATCCTTGCATCCCAACTGAGAATGGTGAGAAAGAAGTAATGCCGCTTGTAGTTAATATGTATGGATTTGAACCTGTAATTACACCATCTAATCCTATCCAAGCATTACTTACATAATGCCCCATTTGTACTGTTCCCGCTGGATCAAAATTAATACCACAATCTGTATTGATAAATTGAAGCTTTAGTGTTACGTCTGAACCGCCAGCGATGGCTTCCGCCAAATCCCATTGTCTTTGAACAACTTTGGTTAAATCTGGTGTCCCTGATAAAGTAGAACCAACTTTTACAGAAAAATTATCTACTTCCGTACCATTGTTTATGATCAATGCAGGATTGTATGACGTTGCCGTCCCTACTGGGAATAGTGTTTCAGTAGTCCCAATATTATTAATTGTCAAAACTCCTGTACTATTTGTTACTATATAACTTGAAGAACTTGCCCCGGATACTGCATTAGCTAATGTCAAATTATTTGTTGAAAGTTGAAGCAATCCACTTGTCATAGTTAATGTTCCATTTACAGTGGCGTTTCCGGATAGTGATTTAGTCCCTGATCCTGAAATTTTTAGATTGTTATAAACAGTTCCATAAATGTTTTGTGCACCAGAGTTACCATATTCAGTTGTGCCATTGCATGTAAAAGTTGGTGTTGAAGTATAAAAATCTCCTGATTTAGTAATTTTTAATAAACCATTTGTACCTATGGTTAAAGAAGTCGCATCAATAACACTTGATGTAATGAAAGTCCCATTAACATTAATTGAATTTATTTTAGTTCCAGCAGAACTCGCGCCGGAAAGAAAACTTGAACCTGAAAGAGTTAACTGCGCTCCCTCGCTTATTGTGACTATACCAATATTTGCTCCGGTTGTATAATTACGGTCACCGTTTAGAATAGCACTTCCTGTTTCAACAGTTATTGTCCCGAGAAATTTTAATCGTTTCGCATTTGTATTTAATTCTTTGCTTAAATCTCCTGAAGAAAAAATAATATTATCAAAAACAGCGGAAGCAGTTAAATTACTACCAAATACATAATATGGTGCACTGTTTAAAGAAGCACCTGTAAATTTAATAGTACCATTACCCGTTCCTCCAATTACATCAATGGTAACAGAGGCTGTAAAATCCAATAATCCTCTTACTGTCAATGTCATCCCATCGTTTATCGTGATAGCACCGGTTATGTTTGTTATTGTAAGATTATCACACGTAGCATCAGCATCGACAGTCACTGTGTTTCCATTCGTGAAGACATTATCACCTATTCCAGGTGCAGTTGTTGTGCTTCCACCTGTTGCCGCATCATACCAGGGACCTGTAGCCCATGAGGTAATAATACTTTGAGCATATTTATTACTGCTCGGAGTCGCAGTAGTTGTAACCCCTGAAGACCAGTTTGTACCGTTTCTTGTAAAGATTTTAAAGTTATATGTTGTTCCGTTAGTTAATCCTGTTACGGTTTCAGGGCTTACTGTCCCTTTGTAAACAACTTTCCCGCCATCAAATGTAGTACTTAGTGGACTTGTAAAATCTAGATTAAATACATAACTGTTCCCGCTTGGAACAGCAGAAGTAAAAGCAGTAGCACTTGCTACTATCATTATATCATTATAACATCCAGTTAGAGCTGCCCATGTTAATGTAGATTTTAAGTTTTCATTTGATGCTGCAAATGATGATGCATTATTTGGTACAGTATATGTGAATGTTTGAGTTCCACCGTCATATGCAGTTCCTGTTTTATTTGCAGCAAGAAAAGTTATATCGGAGGTTGTAACTGCACTGACGTAAATTGTATTACCGTTAGCTCCGCAAGGTATATCAGTTGTTATGAAAATGTAACCTGCTGTTCCTACAGTAATTGTTTGAGTTGTAAAACTTGGAAAAACTTGTGTCCCTGTTCCTAAAGAAGTGGTCTTAGTTGAAAGTAAAACATCTGTTCCTGAACTGAATGTATTATCTGCAGAATACCATGCTTTCAAATTTGTTAAGTCAGTTGCAGAATAAGTCCCTGCAGTTGTAATTTGCAATCCGGATAAAACAGCATCTGCTGTAGTTACTGCTAAATCGAAACGGTAAATAACATTATTCGAAGTATTTTGTGTAATATTGCCTGCTGCAACAGCAGGATTTGGAGAAGATAGAGCGACATTCGAAGTGATTGGTACTATAATCGTTTGATTGCCTCCTGCATATGCAGTACCAGATTTATTTCCGGAAGCAAAAATTAAGTCTGCACTTGCTATAGCAGACACATTAATATAATTAGTAACTGTTGCCGAACCTTGAACATCAGTGGCAATATAAAAATATCCTGTTGTGCCGCTATTTATTACTTGAGTTAGCGAAGAGAATGAATGGACACCTGTGCCTAAAGAAGTAGTGATATCACTACCAATTTGAGTTGCTGTTGAAAAATCATCCGAACCTGCTTTATACCATAATTGAAATTTTGAAACATCAGCGGCAACATAAGTCCCACCTGTAGTAAATGCTACTGAATTAATTGTGGCATTATCTGTACTTACTGCTGTATTAAATTTATATATTAAATTTTTTGTCGTACCTTGAGTAATATTTGCAGCAGCAATAGAAGGATTTAGTGAAGCAAGAGTAATAGTCGGTGTCAGTAATGGTAATGAATTAGAATATTCCAAATCATCAATATACATAAATGCAGCATTGCCTGTACTACTTTCACCAAAAAATCCAAAACCACTTAAATTTGTGCCAGCTGCTAGGGTTCCTGCTGTAGCAGCGTTAATAACAACCTGAACTCCATCAACCCATAAATCCCATGTTTTAGTTGCTAAAGTATAGTTTGAACCACTTCTTGAATAACTAACAGAACCAGCACCATTATTTGCATATATTTCAATCACTTGGTTTGCATCTTTAGAAAATCCTGAGCCTGATATTGTTGAGTTTGCACCGGATATCCTTCTGGTGACTGTTGAAATTGAACCAGTAGCATAAGTCATTGTCAAAGATGTAAGTGAATTATTATATTGACTTGTATAACCATTTGCATCACTTACTAATGTATTTACACCTAAGCTAATGTTTAAAGTACCATTATTGGTGCTTGTGGTTCTAAATTTGCACTTCATATATGCAACTGTACTTGGGGATGTCCAATCGTAAACGCCAAATTTATTAGTTGAACCAGTAATAGATGAATTAATTTGTAATTCTGTTCCAGTCCCTAAAGTGGTACCAGGATTTGCTAAAATAAATCCAGAACCAAAATTTCCAGTTGATGCACACCTTACCCTATAAGTACCCCCATTTGAAGGTGTTGAAGTAAAAAGTGTTGTCGATGCTCCAGATGCTATTGCGTATGAGCCTGTTCCAGTCCCAAAATCATAAGTCCATTGACCCCATCCAACATTGGATAGTATCATCATCAAAGCGACGACAAGAAAAGTAAGTTTAAATTGTTTCATAATTAATTATTTAAGTTTATTAATAAAATTTTATACTTTATGTAATTCTTATTTAAATATTCTTTATATTACTTTCTCTGTTCAGGATTTTATGTCGTGAAGATATGGCTTAAATACTGTATAGTATTTATTCTATATTTTCGGTTCCTGAATGTTTGTGTGCTTATTGAGATTATGAATAGAGAGGTTTTCCATTGTATAATGTAAATTGCTACATATATACGGGAATGATGATTTGATGCAATGCGAAGCTGTACGTGATGAGACGCTGAGATTACCCCTTAACCCTTTTTCTGAATAAACAGACATACTTAATTTTTAGTGGGATTTATCCTGTGGGTGTGATGATATAAACTTTGTGCGCGAATGAGACGCTGATTTTACCCGAACCCTTAACCCTTAGAATAATTGACCCTGTTTACTTAATTTTGTTTTGCCGTGAGTATGAATTATATGAAGTGTGTTTGCAGATTCCCCAATCTGATGGATGATATAAAACAAGTTACCCAAACCCTTTTATAAATCTTACCCTTTTACTTATTACAAACTTACGTAAACTGTTTTAAAGTTGCAAGTTTTTTAATGTTAATTAATCGTTAAGAGATTGTTAAGAGCGTATAAAGATATATAATGTCGAATATCTTGTTTTAGGAATTGGCACGCGGATAAGAGCTGAAAGAAGCAGATGACCGCTGATTTTTAAAGAAGAGAAGAGACATCCACGAATTACAGTAATGAGAGATTAAGAGCAAAATCTTATTCAGGCAAAGAGCAGGAGAAGGAATTGGCATTCGCCGCGATGGTTTAAATATATCTTATTCTCTTTCGAAGATTTAAAGATGTAAACTAAATTGCGATTTGGTTTATTTTGGGGTAAGAAATGTAAACTAATTCCCGTAGTTCTGGCATTCCTGCCTGAAACAATATTTCTGTATAATTAACCTGCTGTTATTAGCCCTGAAGATTTTAAAGATTTTCTGTATCGTTTTTGTATACTGAAATAATCTCTGGTTTTGAACAATGCGTTTTTATGTGTCGTCTTCAGTATGTCTTGCAAAAAACGAAATATCGGGCCTGTATCGTTTCAGTATATTTTAAGTATCAACTAAGTATGTAGTAAGGTTATAATTAGTATCAAACCGGTATCCGGATTTTAAAGAGCGTTCCAAATTGTTTCCGGCAGAAATGCCGGAACTACAGTTTTAGGCAGGGGAGTCTTATGATTGTATTCCTCTCCCGGCGTTCCAATCTTATCTCATCTTTCTGCCTAAGAAAAAATCCGTTCTTATCAGTTCAATCAGCGTCATCCGCGTTCCATTCCTTCTCTTCTTATCTTCCCTGCGCCAAATTAAAAAAGACGGTTAATGCTAAAAACCGTCTTAAATTAAGGAGAAAAAATGAGAAACTCTGTTATTTGATATATGTCATTTTCTTTGTTATGATTAATTCGTTGCCGTCTGAGTTTGTTATCAGACGGTAGAAGTAGAAACCTGATGATAATTCTTTTGCGTTGAAGTCGATTGTGTATAATCCTGCTTTTTGGTTATCGTTTACGAGGGTTCTG
>JAPLFJ010000016.1 GCA_026390735.1 Ignavibacteriota bacterium | reverse complement strand
AATAGAAGAATTTCAATATCAATTATTCTAGAAACTGATGGGGGGTTGTTTATAAATTACGATTTATTCTAAACAAAACTGTCCAATTTAGATTGTTCTTGCTGGTTTATTATGGTTCCTAATTTATTTTGGACAGCTGTGATTGAGAGTATTATTATAATTGATTTGTTTTGTTTTAATAACTAATATTACTTAAATCAACGATTGGAATTAATATGGCTAAAAATACCGAAGCAGAGCTTTTATACAAAAAATTAAAGGCAGAGGAAGGGAAAAGAAAAAAACTCGAGACTTTAATTAATAAATCGAACCTTGAATTAGAAAAAGTAAAGAATGATTTAAAAAAGTTTAAGAAACTTGCTAAACATGATATTTCGAAGAGAAGTGAACTACTGGAATTTTCTAACAACAAAATTGCCAAAATTAACTCAAGACTTTCTTCATTAGTTCTTAACCTTCAATATGGAATTTTACTTGAAGACGAAGACAGAAAAATCGTTTTAATAAATCAGAAACTATGCGATTTGTTCGGCATTCCTGCCCCGCCTGATTCTTTACATGGTTTGGACTGCGGATTAATGGCTGAAGAATTTAAATCATACTTCAAGAACGAGGTTAAGTTTATTACTGATATCGATAATCTTTTAGAGAAAAAGGAAACAAGAATATCTGATTTACTGGAATTAAAAAACGGAAGTGTTTTTCTAAGAGACTACATTCCTGTCTGGGTTGAGGGTGTATATTCGGGACATTTATGGGTTTATACTGATGTAACCGAAAAGATAAAGACAGAAAGTGTTTTAAACGAACAGAAAATGTTTTATGAAGAAATATTGAACAATATACCATCGGATATCGCAGTTTTTGGACCTGACCATGAATACTTATTCGTTAATCCAATCGGAATAAAAGACACGGAACTAAGAAAATGGATAATCGGGAAGAAAGATGAAGATTACTGTAAATTAAAGGGTAAAAGTCTATCGATTGCTGAGGGAAGAAGAAAATTTTTCAACGATGTTGTAGATTCAAAATCTCAAAAAGAATGGGAAGAAGTCCTGACTGACAACAAAGGAAATTCAGATTATCATTTAAGAAGAATGCATCCGATTTTTGATGCCACGGATAATCTGAAAATGGTGATTGGATATGGTATAAACATATCGGTTATTAAAAGAGCACAGAAACTAACAGAGGAAGCCGCTAAGAATAAAGAAAGATTTCTTGCGAATATGAGTCATGAGATTCGCACGCCAATGAACGGGGTTTTGGGATTGGTAAATTTACTTTTGAAAACTCCGGTTTCTGAAGACCAGAAGGAAAAATTAAAATTATTAGAAGATTCCGCTCAGAATCTGTTAATAATTATTAACGATATTCTTGATATGGAGAAAATCGGCTCAGGAAACATTGGGTTTGAAAATATACAATTCTCTGTTTCAGAAAGACTCGAATCAGTTTTACGTTTAATTTCCTACGGAACCGGTAATAAGAATATAGATTTAAAATTTGAATCAGGTATTGGCAAAGATTTGTACGTAATTGGTGATCCAACCAGATTTTTGCAGATAGTAAATAATTTATTGAGTAATGCTTTGAAATTTACTCACAAGGGAGTTATAAAAATAAAAGCTGATATTGATTCAGAAAGCGAAGACAAACTGACTTTAAAAATTGCGATTAGTGATACAGGTATCGGTATTCCTGCACATAAAATTGAATCTATATTTAAGCCGTTTACACAGGCAGATGCTAACACAAGCAGACTCTATGGTGGAACAGGACTCGGACTGAATATTTCTAAAAGCCTGGTTGAACTTCAGGGAGGAACTATCTGGGTTGAAAGTGAACTCGGGAAAGGCAGTACATTTTATTTTACAATAGTTTTTACTAAATGCGACCCAACCAGAATCAGGATTAAAGAAGATAGTATTTCAATCGATGCAAACAGTTTAATAAACCTGAAAGTTTTGCTTGTAGAAGATAACGAAATAAATCTTTTACTCGCCAAGAGTATAATGGAGTTCTGGGGATTTATTGTTTCAACAGCAAATAATGGTCTTGAAGCAATACAGGAACTTAACAAAAATGATTTCGATATTATATTAATGGATATTCAGATGCCTGTTATGAACGGTATTGATACGTCTCTGTATATTCGTAAAATGAAATCGCAAAAGGCAGCAAATATTCCAATAATTGCTTTAACTGCTAATGCTATAAAAGGAGACGAGAAGCAGTACTTCGAAGCAGGGATGAATGATGTTCTGACAAAACCATTCAAAGAAGAAGATTTGTTTAAAGTAATCAGTAAGCACGTCAAAGAAAAACTAAGAAACATTGCACTTTTGAAGTCTGACATAGATAATGCATCAGGGACAATCTCAAATTACGATTTAAGCAGCCTCGCTTCAATGTCAAATAATAATAATTCATTTATGAAGAAAATGATTAATTTATTTATTCAGACAATCCCTTCGGCCATTGAAGAAATGAAAGAGGAATACCAGAATCAGAATTGGGAAAATGTTAGTGACGTTGCTCATAAAATCAAACCTTCTATAAGCCTGTTTAATATTACAGAATCAGTAAAATATATAGCAGAAATTGAGCATAATGCCAGGAATAAAAGAGAATTATCTAAGATGAAAGACCTGATTCTGAATATGGAAAGTGATATTTTAAGCGTAATTAAGGGTTTAAAGCAGGAGTTGGAAAAAATTTGATTAAAGGAATTGAAATTAATATTTTAAATCAGTATTTTTATAATTCTGAATAAACGGAGTCGTAGTTCAGTTTGGTTAGAACGCCTGACTGTCACTCAGGAGGTCGCGAGTTCGAGTCTCGTCGATTCCGCTAAAAATGCCGGTTTTTAAACCGGCATTTTGCATTTATACAGGTTTATACAGAAAATTTTACACCTCTTATTATCCCGAAAATAAGTATTATTGTAATAAATCAAAATTAGTCCTATGATATTAGTTACAGGAGGAGCAGGCTATATTGGCTCGCATACAGTGAAAAAATTAATAGAAAACGGCAATGACGTATTGATAGTTGATAATCTTTCAAGAGGTTTTAAAGAAGCAATACATCCAAAAGCAAAGTATGAAAACGCAGATTTACTCGATGTTGAAAGTTTAATAAGTGTTTTTTCCACGTATAAGATTGATTCCATAATTCACTTTGCAGCATTTGCATACGTTGGAGAATCCGTTGAGATTCCTGAACTTTACTATAATAACAATGTTGTCGGCAGCTTTAATTTAATCAGAGTGGCTAAAGATTTCGGGATTAAGAAGTTTGTTTTTTCTTCTACCTGTTCAACTTACGGTAATCCAGAAAGAATTCCGATTTCAGAAAGTGAAACTACTAAGCCAATTAATCCTTACGCAAAGACTAAACTTATGATTGAGAATATTCTTGAAGATTTTGATACTGCTTACGGACTGAAGTATGTAGCTTTAAGGTATTTCAATGCTGCAGGCTGTTCAGACGACCGAGATATCGGAGAAAGCCACAATCCCGAACCACACCTGATTCCGCTGGTTTTAAAAACCATACTTGGAGAAAGGAATGAACTTAAGGTTTTCGGTAATGATTATGATACTCCTGACGGCACCTGTATAAGAGACTATATTCATGTGTACGATTTAGCTGATGCACACATAAAAGCACTTGAATATCTTGACAAAGGTAATGAATCAAATGTTATTAATCTTGGAACAGGAAATGGAAACAGTGTTATGGATATTATTAAGGTTTCAGAAAATTTAACAGGAAAGAAAGTTAATTATACATTCTGTCCGCGCCGTGCTGGTGATCCTGCTGTACTCGTAGCTGACAATAAAAAAGCACGTGAGATTTTGGGATGGATTCCGAAGTACGATTTAACTAAAATTATTGAAACCGCCTGGAAATGGCAGAGTAACAAAAGGTTTTAATTATAGCCCCGTTAGGCTAATGGATAAACCAGCAGATTCCGGTTCTGCATTTGGAAGTTCGAATCTTCCACGGGGCACAATTCTTTCACGGATTATTCACAAATCCTGATTTTATCTAATTTTTGAGCATCAATAAATAATTATAAAATCGTATAACAGCATTATTTTTATGATTTTAATACCTTATATTGATTATAAGTAATATATTATAGATGGATATTAAAAGTGACTTAAGACTGGCAGTTTTAATCGATGCGGACAACGTCCCGTACTCAAACGTAAAAGCAATGCTTGAAGAAATTGCTAAATACGGTGTGCCTACTTTTAAAAGAATTTATGCAGACTGGACAAAGCCGACTGTTTCCGGCTGGAAGACTGTTTTGCTTGAAAATGCAATTACACCTATACAACAATATAGTTATACACAGGGAAAGAATGCTACAGATTCAGCTATGATTATTGATGCCATGGATATTTTATATTCAGGCAGAGTCGATGGATTCTGCATAGTATCGAGTGATAGTGACTTCACAAAACTTGCTATTCGGCTTCGTGAAGCAGGAATGAAGGTCTTTGGATTCGGAGAAAAAAAGACTCCGAGACCTTTTATCTCTTCCTGTGATAAGTTTATATATCTTGAAATTCTTTCTAAAAAAGTTGATAAAGAAGATGAAAAGCAGGAAAATGTATCGGTTGAGAAGAAAGTGTTTAAAAGAAAGTCACGTTCTGCAAATTTAAAACCAATGCTGAAAGCAGACAGCGAACTTGTTGAGATGATAATTGACAGTATTGAAGATATTGCAGATGAAAACGGATGGGCTTTTCTGGGAGACCTTGGAAATTTCCTTCTTAAAAAACAACCAAATTTCGATCCAAGGAATTATGGGTTCATAAAACTTGTTCCACTTATAAAGAGCTTTGGCAGGTTTGAGATAGATGAAAGAGAAGTTGGTAAGGGAAAGATTAAGCATGTCTACGTAAGGACAAAATAATTTTACTAAAATTTAATTAAAGGGATTGGGCTTGAAATATTTTAATTCACATACATTTCATATACCTGTAATGGGTATTGGTTTTACAATAGACACTCCGATAAAAGTAGCTCATCTTGGGATATCGTCTGTTATATCGCTCGTTGATGATATTCTGATAGAAAAGATTCGTGAGCACTATTGTAAACTTCATAGTTTTTCATACGAAGCAATAACCGATAAAATTGATGATTATCGTGCTAAGAGAATAACAGCTTACCTGAACCTGGTTAATGTTATCGTTAATGATAATTTTGAGAAGATGAAAATCTCGGATTACTGTGAAGGTAGTGATTTAAAAAAGTACTTTGATTTACTTCCGGATTATTCATCCATCAAAAAAGATTTTCTTGCATTAATTGATTCTGAAATCAGCAAAGAAGATTTACAAATATGGCTTGATAATAATCTGGTGCTGGGCAGCATAGATGTTAATATTATGACGAAACTCGACAGGGTAACTTACAAGAATAAGGAACAGAGACCTGTGGAGTACAACGACGGACATTCTGCAATACGCGGTTTTGCGAATAGTGAATTAAACTCATCCGTTGTACTTTCGGCAGGTATAAACCCAAGATTATACAGTTACTTTCAGCAATTCAAAGATTTTTTCCCTGACGCAAACAATGTACTGAAGAAAAAGATTATCTTAAAAATAAGTGATTACAGGTCAGCAATAATACAGGGTAAGATGTTTGCAAAAAAAGGATTGTGGGTAAGTGAATACAGACTTGAGTCAGGATTAAACTGCGGGGGTCATGCATTTGCAACTGATGGCTTCCTTCTCGGACCGATATTGGAAGAAATTAAGAATAACAAAGAATCGCTCATAGAAATTACTCACGCATTACTGGTTCAGGCATTAAAAGAAAAGAATCTTCCTTATCCTGAAGCTCCGCTAAGTATGAAAATAACTGCTCAGGGTGGCGTTGGTACTTCTGAGGAACATGATTTCCTTTTAGAACAATTCAACCTTGATTCTGTAGGATGGGGCACTCCATTTTTACTGGTACCTGAAGTAACAAATGTTGATGAGCATACTCTTAAATTATTATGTGAAGCAACAGAAAAAGATTTATATTTAAGTAATATTTCTCCTTTGGGAGTTCCGTTTAACAGTTTACGAAATAACACAAAGGATATTGAAAAAGACGCACTGACTGAAAGAGGAAGACCAGGAAGTTCTTGTCCTGAAAAGTACTGTTCTTTAAATAAAGAATTTACAGATGAAGCAATTTGTACAGCTTCAAGACAGTATCAGAGTTCTAAAATTAAAGAACTTAACGCACTGGATATGGATAGTTTCAGCCATAAAATTATATTTGATAAAATTGTGGAGAAAGCCTGTCTATGCGTAGGTCTTAGCACTTCTGCAATGCTTGTTAATAATCTTAACACCAAAAAGAACGGACAAGGTGTTTCAGTTTGTCCCGGTCCGAATATGGCTTATTTTTCCGAAGTTGTATCTTTGAAGAAAATGATAGATCATATATACGGGAAGATTAATATTATGATAAGGAAAGACAGACCAAATATCTTTATTAAAGAACTCGGGCTTTACATAGATTACTTCAGAAATTTATCTCATTCATTCTCCGTACATTCAACTGATATTCAAAAGAAACAGTTAATGAATTTCAGAGATAATGTAAACGAAGGTATAAATTACTATAAAGACCTTTTTGAAAACCTGAAAACCAATTTTCAGGATATGAGAGAGAACATTCTGATGGAACTTGAGTTATTCGAAATAGAGTTTAACAAAATAGATTTAGAACATATATTTTGCAAAGCGGTTTAATTTATACCACAGGAAAGTATGAAAGATACATTAATTATTGATGGGTATTATCAGAATTTCTAATCCCCTTATAAATAAAATAGTATTCGTTTTATTCCTGGTTTTATGTACAACTCCAATCATTGATCCGCCATTTGCATTATTAATTGGCTTTATCTTCGCACAACTATTCAACCATCCTTACAAAAGCTACAACAGTAAAGTAACTCAATGGTTATTAAAATTCTCAGTTGTAGGTCTCGGGTTTGGGATGAATTTTCATCATGCAATCCAGGCCGGTAAAGATGGTATTATGCTCACAGTGTTTTCCATCGCATCCACATTCTTAGTCGCATGGCTTATAGGTAAATGGCTGAAGGTTGACGGCAAGACTTCATACTTAATGGCAACAGGAACGGCTATTTGCGGCGGAAGTGCAATAGCTGCCGTAGCACCAATCATTAAAGCCGATGAAAAACAAATGAGTGTATCACTCGGTACAGTGTTTATCTTAAACTCTGTAGCTTTGTTCATTTTTCCTGTAATCGGACATTTACTGAATCTTTCACAGCATCAGTTTGGTATCTGGGCTGCAATTGCAATTCATGACACAAGTTCGGTTGTAGGAGCAGCGGCAAAATACGGGCAGGAAGCATTACAGGTTGCTACTACAGTTAAACTTGAACGTGCCTTGTGGATTATACCGCTTTCAATAATTACTGCAGTAATTTATAAAAGTGATAACAGCAGAATAAAAATCCCCTACTTCATCGGATTTTTTATCGTTGCGATGATAATCAGTACTTATTTCGCGGATTTTCAGAAAACATATGATATTGTCGTAGTTTTTGGAAGGAAGGGATTAACTCTTACATTATTTCTTATTGGTTCAGGACTTTCACTCAACTCAATAAAATCTGTTGGAATAAAACCGCTGCTGCAGGCAGTAATGATATGGGTTTTTATCAGTTTATTATCAATTGCAGTGATTTTAATGGCAGGATAAAATTTTAATGGCAGGATAAAATTTTAATTACGGATTATTTGTTTAATTAGGTAATTAAAACAATTATACAATGGAAGTAGCGAAAACAGATTTTTATTGGTCAACGGACAGAGAACCTCATCTTAACAGAAGGAAAGAGATTTTGAAAAAATATCCTGAAGTTAGAACACTCATCGGCCCTGATATCAAACTTGCAATTTCAACAGTATTCCTTGTTTTAATACAGTTAATATCTGCTTTCTACATACACAAATTACTCGAACTTCCATACGGCGTCGTTTATTTTATTATTGCAGTTTATTTCTTCGGAGCAACTTTCACACACTCTTTATTCCTGGCAATTCACGAAATCACTCACAACCTGGCCTTTAAAGGACAAACACCTAATAACTGGTTGGCATTATTTGCAAACCTGCCTATCATTTTTCCTTATGCAATGGGGTTTAAAGTTTATCATACAATGCACCACAGACATCAGGGAGTAGATGGTGTTGATGTTGATGTACCTACTTACACAGAAGCAAAAATATTCAAGGGACCGTTCGGTAAGACCATCTGGGCTTTTATACAAATATTATTCTATGCTTTCAGACCAATGTTTGTTCATCCGAAAAAACTGAACAAATGGCAGTTTATTAATATCGTATTTCAGTTAAGTATGATTTCAGTGTTCATATATTTTGCAGGATGGTATGCTTTGCTTTATTTAGTACTTGCAGATTTTTTTGCTGGTAGTCTTCATCCTATGTCAGGACATTTTATTGCAGAACATTATGTATTTAAAGAGGGACAGGAAACTTATTCTTATTATGGTCCGTTGAATTTACTGGCATTTAATGTTGGTTATCATAACGAACATCACGATTTTCCAAGTATACCAGGAAGCCGCCTTCCTGAATTAAAGAAGATGGCTCCTGATTTTTATGATACTCTGCTTGTTCATAAATCCTGGGTAATGGTTCTGGTAAAATTTATTTCAGAGCCTTACATAGATTTATACTCAAGAATTAAAAGGAATTAAAACCTTTTCTTTGATTTCTTTGGTTTACCGGAAAAGAACTTATCTGTTGAACGGTTCTTTTTACCTTTGTCTTTGCTGCCGCTGAATCTGTCTCCGTCAACAAAAGAGCCTGAATCAAACGACTTTTTATCACCTGACTTCTTTTCTCTGAAATCTGTGTATTCAAATTTACCGGATTTCTTATCTCCGAACTTCTTATCTCCGAATTTCTTATCTCCGAATTTCTTATCACCAAATTTCTTATCTCCAAATTTCTTATCTCCATATTTTTTGTCACCGTATTTCTTATCTCCATAGCTCTTTTCACCATAACTCTTTTCACCCGACTTCTTATCGTCATATTTTTTATCACCGTATTTCTTATCTCCAAACTTTTTGTCGCCGTATTTTCTATCACCAAACTTCTTACCACCGCCTCTGCCGCCACTGCCGCCTCTACCTCCACTGCCGCCTCTGCCACTTCTGCCACCAGAATCTTTTGAAGACCTTCTTTTCTCTGATCTGGAATCTCTGTCATATCTTCTGTCATTTTCATAAGCATTCTTCTGGAAATCCTGATTCTTGTCAAATCCTTCATTCCTTACATCTATAGTCATTTTCAGTAACGCTGCTGCAATATCAATTGAAGAATAATCTTCACCCATCATCTGTTCCACAAGTGTAACAAATTTACTCGTATGTCCTAAATTAACAATATCCTTTACATCCTTTGCAATCAATTCAAGCCTGGTTGCATCCAGTTCACTCAGTGTAGGGATGTCGCGCCTGACTATTTTTAAATCATTTAATTTTTCAATTCTCTTGAGACTGGATAATTGTCTTCCCACTACAAATGTAAAAGCTATTCCTGACTTCCCTGCTCGGCCTGTTCTTCCGATACGGTGAATGTAATCTTCGTCATCTCTGGGTAAATCATAATTAAATACTGCTTCCACATCATTTACGTCAATACCTCTGCCGGCAACATCTGTTGCCACAAGGATTTCTGTACTTCCGCTTCTGAAACTGTTCATCACTTTTTCCCTTTGGCCCTGGCTCAAATCTCCATGTAATGCGTCAGCAAAATAACCTCTTGACTTGAGTATCTCCACTAAATTGTCAACCTGATTCTTTGTGTTACAGAATACGAGTGCAAGTTTAATGTCGTGCAAATCAAGTAATCTTGCAAGTGCCTCAGGTTTTGCTTTTTCAGGAATATCAAAATATACCTGTTCAATTTTTGGTGCATTTAGTTTGTGATGGGTTACGTCAACTGTCTTGGGATTTTTCTGATATTTTGACATTAACTTTTTGATTTGTTCAGGCATAGTTGCTGAGAACATTATCGTCTGTCTTGTATCAGGTGTTTCCTTAAGTATGAATTCAATATCATCCCTGAATCCCATATCAAGCATTTCATCTGCTTCATCAAGGACTACGTATTTTATCTTTTTAAGTTTAATGGATGTTCTTTTGATATGGTCCATCATTCTTCCTGGTGTTCCTACAATTATCTGGGGAAATTTCTTTAATGCCCTTAATTGTCTGTCAATTTCCTGTCCGCCATAAACCGGTACGACAAATACATCATCGTTAAATTTAAGCAGTTTCCTGAATTCATCGGTTACCTGAATAACAAGTTCGCGTGTCGGGCATATTACTAGAGCCTGAATT
Organism: Ignavibacteriota bacterium; assembly: GCA_026390735.1. Taxonomy (GTDB): domain Bacteria; phylum Bacteroidota; class Ignavibacteria; order Tepidaquicellales; family Tepidaquicellaceae; genus CAIKZJ01. Next base: position 2,233 of record JAPLFJ010000016.1, on the reverse strand, counting down.
TCAGTTTTATCTTTTTCAATTCCCTCAATTATAGGAATCGCAAATGCTGCAGTTTTACCTGTACCTGTTTGCGCATGCCCTGTAATATCAAAGCCTTGCATTAATAATGGGATTGATTCAGATTGTATAGGTGTAGTTTCTTCAAAGCCAAGAGCTACAATTGCCTTTAAAAGAAGGGGAGATAAGTTTAACTCTTCAAATTTTAATTTATTCATTTTTTGTTTATATATTTTCCAGATCTGTGTCTGTTAAAAGTAAGCTATTTAATCGTTTAATTCAATTTATATTCCATAAGACAATTACTATCTTCATCCACAACATAAACACTAAAATTATGATAATAGATAAATCTGAAAATTACTGTTACTACAAATTCAGTAACAGAAAAATTAGTAAAGCTATGAAACTTATATTAAATACTGATTTCAGAAATAAAGAATCTGGGAAATACGAACTCGAAGGTGATGAACTGTTCTATTTTGTAAGTGATTACAAAACAAAACCGGTATCTGAGACTGTGCCAGAACTGCATAAAAGATACATTGATATACAATATATCGCAGAAGGAACAGAAAGAATAGGTTACGCACCTTATTCCAGACAAAAAGTTTTCAAACGATATAACAATGAAAACGATATTGCATTCTACAAGAGCGCAATGTCTTATATAACACTCACAAAAGGAATGTTTGCAATAATCAACACCATGGAATTACACCAACCCGGAATCTTACTAAAAGAACCAGAATACGTCAAGAAGATAGTATTCAAAGTAAGAGATTCCTAAACTCCACATGTTGCAATTTTATCTTAATAAACGTACATAATAAAAAAAGCCGATTCATTGAATCGGCTTTCTAAAATAAATCCGGCAAAACCTACTCTCCCACACAGTTGCCCATGCAGTACCATCGGTGACAAAGAGCTTAACTTCTCTGTTCGGAATGGGAAGAGGTGTGACCTCTTTGTTAAATCACCGGAAAACTCGTAATAAAGCAATAATTTCTATAACAATAGTTTCAAATGATGCATTTAGCTATCTGAACAATAAAAAAATTGGCAAGTCTTTCGACTTATTAGTACTACTCGGCTGAACACATTGCTGTGCTTACACCTGTAGCCTATCAACCAGATCATCTCTCTGGAGTCTTATTTCCACTAGGGAAGGGAAACCTAATCTTGAAGCGAGTTTCGCGCTTAGATGCTTTCAGCGCTTATCTCATCCGAACATAGCTACCCAGCGGTGCCATTGGCATGACAACTGGTACACTATAGGTTCGTTCACTCCGGTCCTCTCGTACTAAGAGCGAGTCTCCTCAAGTTTCCTTCGCCCGCATAGGATAGAGACCGAACTGTCTCACGACGTTCTGAACCCAGCTCACGTACCGCTTTAATTGGCGAACAGCCAAACCCTTGGGACCTTCTCCAGCCCCAGGATGCGATGAGCCGACATCGAGGTGCCAAACCTCCCCGTCGATGTGAACTCTTGGGGGAGATCAGCCTGTTATCCCCGGCGTACCTTTTATCCTTTAAGCGACGGCCCTTCCACGCGGAACCGTCGGATCACTAAAACCTGCTTTCGCACCTGCTCGACTTGTATGTCTCACAGTTAAGCACCCTTATACTTTTACACTCTGCGCACGGTTACCAAGCGTGCTGAGGGTACCTTTGTAAGCCTCCGTTACAATTTAGGAGGCGACCGCCCCAGTCAAACTACCCGCCTAACACTGTCCCCAACCCTGATTCAAGGGTCTAGGTTAGAATTCGAACAAATTAAGGGTGGTATTTCACATTTCGGCTCCACCATGACTAGCGCCACAGCTTCAAAGCCTCCCACCTATTCTACACATAATTTATCCAAACCCAATGCTAAGGTGCAGTAAAGGTGCACGGGGTCTTTTCGTCCATATGCGGGTAACCGGCGTCTTCACCGGTACCACAATTTCACCGAGCCCGTGGTCGAGACAGTGACCAAATCATTACACCATTCGTGCAGGTCGGAACTTACCCGACAAGGAATTTCGCTACCTTAGGACCGTTATAGTTACGGCCGCCGTTTACTGGGGCTTCGATTCAAAGCTTCGCCTTGCGGCTAACCTCTCCTCTTAACCTTCCAGCACCGGGCAGGTGTCAGTCCATATACATCGACTTAAAGTCTTAGCATAGACATGTGTTTTTGTTAAACAGTTGCTTGGCCCATTTCTCTGCGGCTCCGATAAATCGGAGCACCCCT
>JAPLFJ010000038.1 GCA_026390735.1 Ignavibacteriota bacterium | reverse complement strand
ACAATAATAAACTTTTGTTCTTTTAAACAGGTATAAGTTCTACTAAGGAAGTTCGACCAAATGTCAGAACGGAGTATTAACTTTCGTTAAGGGTATAGTGTTTTCTCTTGACATTTTTTTCCATAGACATCCCCGCATGTTTTTGGCGGGGATCTCTGATATTCATAGATTCTTGCAATCTTCCTAATCTCTAACTTTGGTAAGGCGCAAATTCTATCCCTTCTTTAAAACAATCATTGTAATATCATCGTACTGATTTTCACCCTTAGTAAAAACCTTTATATCCTCAAGCAAACAGTTCTGAATACTCTCTGAACCATCTTTCCTGCATTTGTTTACAACGCGTATAATCCTTTCCTCTGAATATTCATCCTTTGCAGTATTCCTTGCTTCCGAAACTCCGTCTGTGTAAAGTACCAGAACATCTTTATCGTCAAGCTTCACTTTCCCCGAGTCATAACCTATCCCGCTTTCAATAACACCGAGCATTAATCCTCCCTTATCAAGATTAATTACATCGTCTCCTTTAAACAGGAACGGGGGATTGTGTCCTGCATTAACGTAAGTGAATTCATCAGTCTGTACGTCAAGTATTCCCCAGAAGAATGTTATGAACTTTTCTGAACTTGTATTTGAAAATATTAACTCGTTAATCTTTTGTGTTGCAGTCTCTAAATCAAAATCAGCATTGTAAAATTTCAGGAATGAATGCACTGCAGACTGAATGTTTGACATGAGCAAGGAAGCAGGAGTCCCTTTCCCTGAAACGTCTGCAATAACTATGGCATATTTATCTTCTGTAAGTCTTATTATATCGTAATAATCTCCCCCAACGTGCAGAGCCGGAATGTTACATCCTGCAGCAGTGTATCCTTGAATTGAAGGTATTCTTTTTGGCAGTAGCGCAACCTGAATTTCCCTCGCAACATCAAGTTCGCTTTCAATTTTCTGTTTTGCAAGGTACTCGTTAAATAGGACTGTGTTATCAAGCGAGATAACCGAAAGGTTTATAAGTGACTCAAGAAATTGTATGTCTCCTATCGTAAAGGCAGATTTGTTTAACTTCTCACCCAATAAAACTATTGTCTCTACAACATTATTTGATTTTACAGGAATTATAAGCCTGAAACCTGTTTCAAACAAATGTCTCTTAAGAACGTTATCCGTATTCTCATCAATAATCTCAGCTTCAGAAATTTCATCAAACTGATTCATCACGTCTGTATCAAAGTCGAATGTCTTTCCCGTTTCTATTACTTTAAAGTTTTCAGACTTGGTCTTTGTAAGCAGTACATAATCCTTAATCCCGAAATTACCGAGCAGTGAATACTTCAGCAGCTTTATAATTCTCCCTCTGTCCTGAAAGTTTGAGTTGAATTCTTTGCTTAGTTCGAACAGAGTTCTCAGGTGCTGAATCTGCGCACTCATATTTTTATTAAGTATCTTAATCTCTTCAAACCTGATTGAGTTTTCTATCGTCGGAGCAGAAAGATTAAGCATAGTTTCAATAAAAAGAAGTTCGCTTTTCTTGATTTCCTGCTTCGTAAGTTTCTCGCCAAAACACAGCACACCAAGAAGTTTATCAATAAAATATATTTTGAAGAAGAACTTAAGTTTGTTTTCTTTAAAAAACTGAATATCATTCACAGAATCTATTTCAAAGATTGGTTCTTTAGGAATGCCGAAAGATATTTTAGAACCAATGTGGCTTAGATTTATTCCCTTAAGAGCTTTCACTGCAAATGTTTTATCATCACAGTCGGGAATATCGCATTTTATAAGCACTGCACCTTTAGTAATCATCATCTTTCCCATAATGCTAAGTAGAATATTGCCGAGAATAAACTCAAGGTTTAGGTTAGTATTTATTAACTGCGAGAATTCAATAAGAGAATTCAGTTCAAGCTGCTTATTTGTAATGTCGTCCATAATAATGTTTGAACAAATATGGAATAAAGAGACGTAAAAATAAAGGAATTACTAAATAACCTTTATCAGTGTCAGAGAGTTCAGGTCTGGTTGTGTGTGGTTGAACTCTATCGAGTCCATAGATTTTTTCATAAGAGGAATACCAAGTCCGCCGACTTTAAACTTTGCAAAATATTCCTTCATATCAGGATTATTCTTCTTCGTTGGGTCAAATTCCTCGCCTTTGTAAAAAAGTGTGATTATAAATTTCTTGTCTTTCGTATCTGTTTCCACTTCGATCTCATTATTCTCATCATACTTGTAGTTATGCTTTATGATGTTAGTGCAAGCCTCATCAACGGACACTAGAATCTGATTGAGAGTATTCGGCTCGATGTTTAAAGACTCGCCCTTCTTCTCAATAAATTCCCTCACCAGATGCAGATTCTTGGTGGAGCTGCTAATCACTATTTTATCTTTCTTTTTCAACTGTTATACAGATTCCGTAAATTTTGTAATAGCTTCATTTTCGTCCTTAGTAATGTTGAATAGTACGGGAAAACCCAGCATATCAAATATATTAAAGATCTTATCGCTCATACTGCATAGTTTAATGTCGCCTTCATTACTTCTCATCGTTTCGATGTATGCCATAAACACTCCAAGCCCCGCACTGCTTATATAAGTTAATCCTGAAAAATTAACTACTATCTTAAAACTCTTCAGCGCCAATAATTCTTCAAACTTCTTTTCGAGCACATTTGAAGTATGAGCGTCTAAAAAGCCGTTCAAGTAGATTATCGCTAATCCGTCTTGCTTTTTTTCGGTTATTGTGAACTCGTCCATCTCTTAATTTAATTTTCCGAAAAATTCAAAATATAATTATCAAAATAAATGACATAATTACGGATACTTTGTCCATCGTCATTAATTATTATACTACGGATTCATCAAAATGTTACATAAAAAGAAGATTTAATCCAATTATCAGCTAAATTCGCAGGTCATATTTAGGCGACCTGATTCAGAGAAAATGCATTCCATTCTGAACTAAATTAAAAACATAAATTCTGTTTATTCTTATCGCAATTTTCCATATATTAAATGGCATAACAAATCTGCCTCAATAATTATGCGTTCAGCAGTATGGTTTTAATTTTTATTTGAAGAACGTTATGAAAAATGTTAAATAAAAAATAAAACATATGAAGATTACATACACATCGATAAATGAACTTGATGGAATTTGCGTATTCCAGTCGGTTTGTTATGTCCAGAATGAAATCCTCATCTTTTTCGCATTTTAAATTTATTATAAGCTATATGAATGATCAAAAATTTGTTATGCCGGCTAAAGTATTGATTGTGTTCGCCGTTTCTGCTGCCTTGATTGTGATTTTTGGCGCAATATATTTCTTTGCAGAGAGGTCTATTTCAGAAGCCGACGTTAAAAATCAACTGACGTCTATAGGGAAATTAAAATCTGATGAAATATCCAACTGGAGAAATGAAAGATTAGCTGATGCTCAGGTATTGGCACATAGCAGCGATTTCCGAACTGCCTGTGAAGAGTATTTGAGTAATATTAATTCTGCTAAAAATGAAAAACTGATAAAGGTTAGAATTGATGCACTAAGTATTTATAACCAGTATGATAATATGATGCTTCTTGATGAAAAGAATGATGTAAAATATGCATACAAGGAATATACAGATGATTTGGGGAAAAGTGCTTTGGATATTATATCAAATGTAGGAAAAAAGAATGAAATTGTTTTCTCTGATTTCTATCTTTCTGAAAAAACTAACACTGTGCACCTTGATGTTATTGCCCCCTTGTACTCTGGTAATAAGTTTATCGGAGCTTTAATCCTAAGTATTGATCCAAATACTGTCTTTTATCCAATGATAATGAATTTTCCTTTTGAATCTGAATCTGCTGAAAATTTACTGATAAAGGTTGAAAAGAATGAAGTAGTGTATTTGAATGATCTTAGGTTCAAAAAGAATTCTGCACTTCGTTTCAGAATGCCTCTGCTAAAAGAAAACGACGATATACTCGCTGTGAAGGCTGGTAACGGCTATACTGGTATAATAGATGGAAGAGATTATATGAATAATAATGTAACTGGCTGCGTTTCAAAAATTGCTAATTCTAACTGGATTCTTATTACTAAAATGAACACATCTGAGGCTTTTGTCCATGCAAGAGAAAAAAGTTATTACACTCTTTTACTTCTTTTCGTGATTATATTAATCGTAAGCTTTAGTTTCTATTGGTTCTGGAAAGACAGGCAGAAGAAAGCGCAGGAGCTGATTGAACATAATATTCAGCAGACTCATTATAACAGAAGCCTTATTGAGTCAAGCATCGATCCGTTGCTTACTATTAACCCTGAAGGAAAAATTACAGACGTTAACGAAGCAACTATCAGAATTACCGGGGTTTCCAAAGAATTAATTATTGGATCTGATTTCTTTAGTTATTTTACTGAACCTGAAAAAGCACGGGAAGGGTATTTAAAAGTTTTTAATGAAGGATTTGTCAGGGATTATCCTCTCACACTGAAACATTTGTACGGAAAATTAACTCCTGTTCTCTATAATGCTTCTATTTATAAAGATACTGAAGGTAAAGTTATTGGCGTTTTTGCTGCTGCAAGAGATATTACCGATTTGGAAAAAGTAAGAAAGATCACCGTCCTTCAGGATTGGTTAAAAACTGGTATAGCATCTTTGAACGATGTTATGCGTGGCAATCAGAATCTGAACGATTTTTCTGCTAATGTAATCTCTGAACTCTCTAAATACCTGAGCGCAAAAATTGGTGCCTTTTATGTTACGACAAAAAGGAATGGGCAGATTGAGTATGTTCTCCTTGGTTCTTATGCCTATACTAAACGTAAGAATCTTTCAAGTGTCTTTAAAAAAGGTGAAGGTCTTGTAGGCCAGGTTGCTCTCGAAAAACAGCAAATTGTTCTGAAAAACGTTCCTGAAGATTATATTAAAATTACTTCAGGACTTGGTGAATCTCTGCCGAAATATATTTGTCTTACACCCGTTTTGTATGAAAATGAAGTTACTGGTATTATCGAAATAGGTATGTTAGATGAATTAACTGAGACCCAGATGCAGTATCTCTCTGAAGCTTGTATCCTAATCTCGTTGTCAATGGCTGCTGTTGTTGTAAAGGATGACCTCGATGTAGAATTAAAACGCTCTCAGGAATTAGGGGAAGAACTCCAGCGCCAGCAGGAAGAATTAAAGGCCTCTAACGAAGAACTCGAAGAGCAGACAATGCTGCTTAAGCAGTCTGAAGAAAAATTAAAAGCACAGCAGGAAGAACTTCAGGTCTCGAACGAAGAACTTGAAGCAAGAAACGATTCACTGGAAATTCAGAAGAGAGAAATCGAAAATGCAAGGAATGATATTAATGTGAAAGCAGAGGAACTTGCTCTTGCCAGCAAATATAAATCTGAATTTCTTGCAAATATGTCCCATGAATTAAGAACGCCTTTGAACAGTCTTCTTATTCTGTCAAAAATGTTACATGATAATAAAGAAGGAAACTTGCATAAGGATCAGATTGAGTCTGCTGAAATAATCTATAACAGTGGTAATGATTTGCTGCACCTTATCAATGAAATTCTTGACCTTTCTAAGATTGAAGCAGGAAGAATGGATATTCATTCGGAAACCGTTTATGTCAGCGAACTTGTTGACAGTATGCGGAATAATTTCAGGCATTTAGCCGAAGAAAAAGGTCTTGCCCTGAATATAAACATTGAAAGTGATATCCCTGAATCCATTAAGAGTGATAGAAAAAGGATTGAGCAGATTATTAAGAATCTTGTCTCAAATTCTATTAAATTTACTAAAAAAGGTAATGTCACTTTAACTTTCAAAAAACCTGACACAGGTACATCTTTTATTAATTCAGATCTGGTGCTGAATAATTGCTTATGTATTGAAGTAAGTGATACAGGTATCGGGATTTCTAAAGATAAACAGAAAATTATATTCCAGGCGTTTCAGCAGGAAGAAGGGGGTACTACCCGCGAGTATGGCGGCACAGGTCTTGGATTATCAATCTCTAAAGAGTTGGCATCTTTATTAGGTGGTGAAATTAAACTGAAAAGTGAAAAAGGGATGGGCTCTGTCTTTACTTTGTTACTACCTTTTGAAATAAAAGATAAAAAGGAAGAACAGGTTAAGAATAGAACATATGAAATAAATTCTAAAGATAGTCAGAGTGCTGACAATATTGCTGATGACAGAGAGTCAATCTCACCGGCTGATAAAGTAATCCTTATTATTGAAGATAATGTTAACTTTGCAAAAATATTATACACTGAATGTGGAAGAAAAGGTTTTAAGGCTGTAATCGCATTGAATGGTGAAGACGGACTTTTGTATGCAGATAAATACAGACCTGCCGCTATTATTCTCGATATTAAACTTCCTGGAATTGACGGATATCAGGTACTCGAGTCTTTAAAAGAAAATTCTAAATTAAGGCATATTCCTGTACATATTATTTCTGCAGATGATTCAACTCTCGAGGCTTTTAAGAAAGGTGCTATTGGATTCCTCACTAAACCTCCGGTAAAAGAAAAACTTGATGAGGCCTTTAACAAGATTATCGATTATTCTAACAGGAATATGAAAAATCTTCTGATTGCTGAAGATGATAAAATTCTAAGGGAAAGTATCGTAAAACTTATCGGTAACGGTGATGTGAAAACCACAGCTGTTTCCAGCGGTAAAGAAGTGATTGCGGAACTTGAAAATAAGAATTATGATTGTATGATTATGGATCTCGGACTTTCCGATATTACAGGATTCGAACTTTTAAAAATTCTTGAAAAGAAAAATATTAAAATACCTCCTGTGATTGTTTATACAGGTAAAGACCTTAGCCGCTCAGAAGAAGAGGAACTAAGGAACTACGCTGACTCTATTATTATTAAAGGTGTTCGGTCTGAAGAAAGATTGCTCGATGAAGCATCTTTATTCCTGCATAGAGTAGTTGAAAATTTACCTTCACAGAAAAAGAAAATGATAATTAATCTACACGAAACAGATGAGATGTTTAAGGATAAAAAGCTGTTGCTCGTGGATGATGATATGAGAAATATGTTTGCTCTCTCAAAGATTTTAAGCGAAAAAGGTTTTAAACTTATTAAGGCAGATAATGGTATTAAAGCTTTGGATGCTCTTGCCAAAGAGCCCGATGTCGATTTAATACTTATGGATATTATGATGCCTGAAATGGACGGTTATGAAACTATGCGTAGAATCAGGATGCAGGAGAAGTTCTTTACTACTCCTATTATTGCATTAACTGCTAAAGCTATGAGAAAAGATTACGCAAAGTGCATTGAGGCTGGTGCTAACGATTATATGCCTAAACCGCTGGATATCGATAGATTATGCTCAATGCTTAGAGTATGGTTGTACAGATAAATTATGGATAATAATTAAAATATGAAAATTCAGGAAATAGAAAATATTGAAATATCGCTTCTGCTTGAGGCAATTTATGGAAGGTATGGTTACGACTTTCGAGATTATGCGCGTGCCACTGTCGAAAGAAGGTCAAGACTCTTTGCTAAAAATACAGGCTTAAAGAGTATTTCCGAACTTATTCCAAGAATTATGAGAGATGAAATGTTCTTTGAAAGACTTGTTAAAGAGTTTTCGATTACTGTCACTGAACTTTTCAGAGACCCGTCTTCTTACAAGGAACTTAAACTTAAAGTCTTCCCGATTCTTAAAACATATCCGTTTATTAAAATATGGCATGCTGGCTGTGCTACAGGTGAAGAAGTTTATTCGCTGGCGATTCTGCTTAAGCAGGAAGGCCTTTATGATAAAGCTACTATTTATGCAACTGATTTTAATGATGAGGCACTGGAAGTTGCTAAAAATGGAATTTACTCTATTGACAATATGAAACAATGTACAGCAAACTATCTTGCAGCAGGCGGTACGGATGCTTTGTCTGATTATTATTATGCCAAGCACGAATCCGTTATTTTTGATAAAGCACTCAGGAAAAATGTGATGTTTGCTAACCATAATCTTACTACCGATGGAATATTCGGAGAAATGCATCTTGTTATGTGTAAGAATGTTCTTATCTACTTTAATAAAACTCTGCAGAATAAAGTATTGAACTTATTCTGTGATAGTCTTATTCATAGCGGTTATTTATGTCTGGGAAGTAAGGAAAGTATACTGTTTACAGATGTTGAAAATAAATTTGAAAATATTGATAAGGGTGAAAGAATATTCAGGAAAATAACCGGTACAGCAAATGTCTGATTACAGTGCAATAGTGATGGGAATGTCTGCAGGGGGAATGGAAGTCCTGATTAATATATTTCTTAATCTGGACAAATCGTTTCCGTTGCCTGTTATCATTGTGCAGCATCTGCATCCTATGCATAAAAGTGAATTGCCGGATATTCTCAGAAGGTATACTGCAATGGAAGTGCTGGAAGCATCTGAAAAATGTGTCGTTGAGCCCGGGAAAATATACCTTGCGCCTGCTGATTATCATCTGCTCGTTGAAAGGGATGCAACAATCTCTTTGTCGAACGATGAAAAGGTTAATTATTCTCGCCCTTCAATCGATTTGCTGTTCGAAAGTGCTGCATATGTGTGGGGTGATAAATTGATAGGAATTTTATTTACTGGTGCTAATAATGATGGTGCTGAAGGCATTAAAGCAATAAAGAAATACGGTGGGCTGACTATTGCCGAAAATCCCGATACTGCTGAATATTCTGCTATGCCGGGTTCAGCTGTAGATACGGGCTGTGTTGATTTAATTTACTCTAAAGAAGAAATTAAATTATATTTAGAAAAACTATCTGTCGATAAATTATAACATTATGAAAGTTAAACAAAAGATTTTAATAGTTGATGACAAACTGCCTAACCTGGTTGCTTTGGAGAATGTCTTAAAAGACTGTGGGGCCGAAGTTGTAAGAGCACAAAGCGGGAATGAAGCTTTGAAGACAACTTTGACGAATGATTTTGCGCTTGCAATACTCGACGTCAATATGCCCGAAATGAATGGCTATGAACTTGCCGAATTTCTGTCGGGTGATGAAAAAACTAAGAACCTGCCGATTATTTTTCTCTCTGCAGAATACTCAGACGATATGCATATTTTAAAAGCCTATGAATCAGGTGGTATCGATTTTGTATCTAAACCTTTTAATCCATATTATCTTTTGAGTAAGGTTAATATTTTTCTTAAACTCGACAGGCAAAAGAAAGAGTTAATAGATAAAATGCAGATTGAAAAATCCAAAAATTATCTTGAAAGCATTCTTATGTCGGTTAATGATTTCATAGTTGTCACCACACTCGATGGAATTATAAATAACTTCAACAATGTTTTACTTTCAAAACTTGATTATGATTATAATGATCTCTTTCGTGCTAAAGTTACTGATATCTTTCCGGTAGATATTAAACATATTATTGAAACACTCTTAATCAGATATTCTGAAGAGGAAGTAGGAAGCGGGTTACTTGATTTTAAGTTCGAAACTTTTATACATAAAAAGGAAAAAAGCACAATTCCGGTAATCATTTCTATTACTCCTTTGGTAAATGAAAACGGTTCTATTCAGGGAGCTGTTATCACTGCAACTGATATTACTGAACGTAAGAAATTTGAACTGGAACTTAGAAAGGAAAAAGAAAGAGCAGAACAGTTGAGTCAGATTAAAACAAATTTTCTCGCCAATATGAGTCACGAGTTAAGGACTCCGATGGTTGGAATACTCGGATTCTCTGAATTACTTACTTCAATGGTTGAGGATGGTGAACAGAAAGAATTTGCGGATATGATTTATCTGAGCGGAACCAGATTAATGGAAACCCTGAATCAGATTCTTGATATTTCTCTTGTTGAATCTGATAAACTTGAATTGAAAATCACTGAGTTTGATGTCGTTGCTTTGACTAAAGAAGTTATTCAACTTTTCGAACTTGTTGCAAATAAAAAATCCCTTTACCTTAATATAGACTCTTCTCTTGATTCCTGCATCGTTAAACTGGATATGGGCCTGACAAGGCAGGTATTGAATAATTTAATCAACAATGCAGTTAAGTTTACAAAAGAAGGTGGTGTCAGAGTTAATGTGCTCAAAGAATTGTCAGGAAATATTGACTATGCTGTTATTAAGGTTACTGATACAGGTATTGGTATTCCTGAGGATAAAGTTGACCTTATTTGGGAAGAATTCAGGCAGGTCAGCGAGGGACATGGCAGGTCTTTTGAAGGAAATGGTCTGGGTTTAAGCCTTTGTAAGAAGTTTGTCGACCTTCTGGGAGGTATATTATCTATCGAGGAAAGTGTTCTCGGAAAAGGAACAACCTTTAAAGTAATGTTGCCACTGAACAAAGATTTTATGGTTCCTGATATACCTGAAGTTATTCTGAGCAAAAAATTAACAACTGAGAAAAATGTTGTACCTGAAATTGATAATGGCTTGAATGTGCTGTACGTCGAAGATGACTTACCGTCTGGAATATTAATGAAGAATAGCCTGAAGAATATATGTAAACTCGATATTGTCACAACCGGTGAGGAGGCGATTGATGTCGCAAGGAAAAAGAAATATTCTTTAATACTAATGGATATAAACCTCGGTGACGGAATTAATGGAGCTACTGCATGTGGTGAAATAAAATTGATTGATGGTTACAGGAATGTTCCTATAGTCGCTATTACCGCTTTTGCTATGGTAGGGGATAAAGAGAAATTTCTTGAAAAAGGTTTCGATAATTATATGTCAAAACCTTTTGTTAATCTGGACTTGCCTGAATTTGTTAAAGGTTTGCTTATACAGTAATAAATGTAACTTCTTCTGCAGTATCCAAATATATACTTGCATTCTGATTAGAATTATGATGGGACTGGTAATTCTCATCTGTCTCTAATGTCTAAGAGAGGAATTGAAAAATATGCCTGTAACTTTTTACATTCTTCATACCCTAAATTCTTTGTTTTTTCAATCCTGTTTTAATATCTTATCTTCGATTTATAAATTTAATCATTATTAATAATGGGGAACGCAAATCTTGAACCGTTCGAAGGTATATCCCTCGAACAATGGGGTGGTGCAAACGCTAAACTTGCATCAGGTGGAAAAACAGACGACGTAATTAAAGATTTAGGTATAGATGCACCTAAATGGGACAGAGTTAACGCCGAATGGCTCACCAGAATGAAGAACGATACTACATTCACAATCTCTACAAAATATGCTGCTGCATTTAACACAACTGCTACAGGAAACCTTGGCAGCGGTTCATCTGTTAATGCAGATTCTTTTCCTTTTGAAAAGTATATAGAGTGTATGGTTGCTCAGGACGTGCTTGGAAAACAGGGAAGGGATGCGCAGGATGTTCTTAAGGATTTTGGACTTACTGTTGCAGACTATTCCAACATTTCTTCTTACTGGACAGGCAAAATGATGTCGGACTATACTATCGCTATGAAAATGACTCAACTCGACGCTGAATACAGAAAAAAGTATTCTGAAATGACAGGTGGTGACGCTCACAGCGATTTGGAATTTTAAAGAACGCATATGTCAGAAGATAAACTTATCCAGGATTTCAAGTCCGAAATCGATAAAGTAACTTCATCTGCATTCCTTTCTGCAAAAGGCGGGGATGATAACTGGAATAAAGTTCTCGTTGAATATAATGTTATCTCTCTCACTCAGTCTGAAAAGGAAATGCTTCTCAATTCACAGATGAAAATTACCAAAGGTGCTTTCCCAATCGAACTGCGCAGAGTTCTTGAAGTTATTGTGTATAAATACGCTTCATTGAATAATCCTCAGCTAAACTCCGAATTATCTAAGTTTAATATGGAAGGTAAAGTACTTGAATACTATCAGAAGATAAAACCTTTTGCAGGTATGGGTGATATTTTTAAGAATGCTTCTAATTCTTCACTTACAAAATATTCTCAGGGTTTGCAAAAGGAAAAACAGATGACAATCAAATGCAAAAACTGTGGCGCCCCTCGTGAAGAAGAAATGCAGTATGATAATTGCCTCTTCTGCGGCTCTAAACTTTTTGAAACTAATAATTAAATCATTATGGGACTTTTCAGCAGCAGTAATACATCACCTGAATATCTGGCTCTTGTAACCAGATGGGATACTTTCATTCAAAAACTCCGTGACCGGTATAGCGAAGTTATGACTTCCGCTGAAGGTCCCTTAAACGATATGATGAACGGCATTCAGTACGATTCTATAGTCTTCATTAACGTTAATACAGGTCTTAAAAACCAGACTGTAGATGCTCTTTCAAAGAAAGGGGACGAAGGCTGGACTAAAATGAGCTCTGAATTGTACAAGATCAATGCTACAAGTTCTGATATAAATAATCTGCATCAGAAACTGAATGACTTTCAAAACTGGATTGCGCTCGAATTCGAAAAATATGAAGTTAAAATCTTTGCAGATGCTGCCCGTAAAATTCTTGAAAACGTAAAGCAGCACATTAATGAATCAAAACTCCATCGCTGTACTCAGTGTGCTGCAGAACTTCCCATAAAGGTATATTCATTTATGGCTGTAAATCTAAAATGTGATAGCTGTGGCTCTGTAAATACTTACCAGCCAGATGACCGCGTCCGTGCCCTTGAATATTACGTTCTTAACCATCTTGCAGAAGAACAGGCTTTCGACCTTAAAATCAAAGGACGACACGACAGAAGTGCTGCAAAAGAATATTATCTCAAATATTACGGTTACCTTATGGATAATGTTCCTGAGAAGAAAGACTTCTACAAGCGTGATATGGATGAGCGTATATCCTGGGTGGAAAAGGGAAGAGACCCATACATAAATTAAAACTTCTTAAAAATAGAAACAGCCCGCGATACGGGCTGTTTCTACTTTAAACTCATTACACTGTTATTTTAAAAGCGTCATACGTTTTGATTCTTTAAAACCACCTATAGATAATGTATATATATACACACCACTTGGTAAATTTGCCCCATCAAATGTTACGCTGTAATTACCTGGTGCAAGATTCTTCTCAATTAAAACAGAAACCAATTTACCGTTTAAATCATATACCTTTAAAGATGTGAAATTATCAAATCCGTTCTTAACACTTACAGGATTTGAAAACTTTATAACCGTTACGGGATTAAAAGGATTCGGGAAATTTTGTTTCAAATTAAAGTCCGTTGCAGTGTTACTTTCATAACTGATATTTGTAGTCTTTGAAAGTATCAAAGAATCAATCTGATTGTTTAGGTTATTAATAACCCGTAGCCTGAAACTTGTAGACGATACATCCACAACTCCGAAACAATAATCCTGAATAGATTTAATAGTGTATGTTCCTGTAGTTGGAACATAAAATGGTGCACCCGATGTGCCAAGTATCATATAGTGTATTCCGCTTACATAATTATGCTGATAATAATGTGTATGTCCGTTAAATACAACATCTACGTGATTAGGTACAAATATATTAGTAGCCATAGTCTGCATTGTTAAATCGTTAGTATGACCGCTTCCTGAGCAATATGGTGGATTATGATTTATTACTATTTTCCATGGTTTGGTTGTAGCAGCTAAATCACTTTGTGCGAAATTATACTGTGCACTTCCTACTGCATACGATACCGAATTGTTTAAAGAAAGAACATGGATATCACCATAATCAAATGAATAGTAATCCTGAGTCCCGGATGCAGATGAAGGATTCTGAATAAATGACTGCGTTACCGATCCCCATGCTTCATGGTTTCCAGTTGCATCAAAGAAAGGAACTTTTGAAATTGTATTTAATTCGTTTGTCCTGAAGAATTCAGACTTCCATGTTGTGTAATCTGCGGCAGCGCATAAATCTCCGCCGTACAAAGAAAACAATGGATTCTTTGAAAGTAACAGAGCTGATACCTGATCGTGTACTGCCGTGCCCGTTCTTGTATCTGCCATCCAGGTAAATCGAAACTGTGTTCCCGGATTTACTGCAGTATGAAAACTTAAACCGGCACTGGTTGAAACTCCGTGTACTGCCTGATAATAATACACAGTATTTGCCGTCAAACCCGTCAGTTTAATCCTGTGTACGTAAGTTGCAGAACCTGTTGGTAAATTGCTTTCTGATGTAGCAACGCTGCCATACGAAGTAGTTAATCCGTAATTCACTGTAACAGGGGAGTTAGTTGTGCATTCCACAAGCACATAAATTGAATTTGTTGTAACCGCCTGTAAGTAAGGTGACATTACTATATCAGCCGAACTTGTTTTCACAAGCAATGCGAGGAAAATAAGAAGAATAATTCTTTTCATATCGTTAAATTAATATTACAAACTTTATTTTGATTAAAATAGTATTATGATTCATTAAATTCAATATTGAAATCAGACGTATTAATCCTCAATAATCTTTGACGCATCGAACTGCATACCCGTCCTTTTTGTATCCGTTGAACCTGAATACAACTGTGTTCTTGTACGAAATCAAATGAGCCCATGCAGTTTCATTATCACTTTCAGATGAAGTCCAGAAATAAGCAAATACTCTTGAAAAATTAAATTCTCCGACATCATATCGCAGACCAGAAGGTAAAGCCGTAAATCCTGATTCATTTGTAGCTCCTTTATTAGGACTTTCCCACAAATCATTTGCTTTAATCTTGCCGCCCGCTTCTAAATAATCACCGAGGTATTTTATTAATCCGTCCCATTCTGAATCCGTCGCAATATGCCAGCCTTCAGGAGAAAGTCCTCTCGGGTCATTTACCGCATACCAGTTATATATCTTTCCATAAACCATTCCATTATTTGTATCATTGTCATAATAGCACCATGCTCCTGTAGTTAATTTCGACCATTCTTCCTTATCCTTAACCTGTGGAATCAAATCGCCATTTCTGTAATGCTCAACATTCAGATTCTCAGCTGTCCATTCAAGGTTATTGATTATTACTGTTTTATATGTTTTCGACTCAATATCCATAATTTGAGCATTAGTTACTGCAAATGAGCAAAATAACATTAAAAGCATTGCTAATTCGAAAATATTTGTTCTTTTCATACGATTTTATAGTTTAATATTAAATTCTGAGAATTGTTGAATAAAATCAAGTCAATATTCATCAAATTTACTGTGATCTATTTACATATTATCGAAAATGCAGGCTTTTAGGTGTATTTTATTTTAGTAGTGCGTTTATAGTGCGTTATTAGTACCTTTATAGTACCATTATTATGCATTGTATCTTGATGTAATCTTGTATATATTCTAATAAAACAAATGGCTGAACTATTAAAGAGAGTCCTTGGCTCAACTTCGGGTAAAGTAGGGGATTTAGTCTTCAAATATCATAAAAATGGTAAGGTTTTTATCTCCACACATAAGGGATTTAATACTATAAGTAAATCAGCTAACTGCGCTAAAAATAGGGCTAATTTCAATAAAGTGGTAAAGTTCTCTAGAGCAGTTAATTCCTTACCTGAACTTCGTGATATCTGGAAGGCGTCAAAAGTGAACGGAAGAAGTGCTTATACTAAGATTCTAAGTTTTAACATCAAATTGCTTGCTGATGCAGAACCTTCCTTGAATAATCGCATTTCTCCGGGCGGGTTTGGTTTCAATACTCAAAATCTGGTTCTTGCTGAGAATTCTGTAAGTCTGGACATCAAACTTAATGAACGTACTAAGGAATATGTTGGTCAGTCCTTTACTGCAAATTTTGTTGTTGCACTTTTTGACCAAAAGCAGAATTTGAAAGAAGAATTGTTTCCTTTCGCAGCAGCTGTCGGTAAATATCTGCCTGAAAATATCACAGATTTTATAAACGTAACCGCAGAATTCGATTCCATACAGAAACAATATGTCGCTGAATTTACTAAAGCAATTGTATATACAGCAATCACAAAAACAGATGTAAAACCTTATTTGCATTCGGATTCATTTGCAATAGCATCTGATATTATTCAAACGTAGGACTTTTTCCTTCATAGAAAATTGTTGACATAAAGAGTATATTTGCATCTCTGATGACTAATTTACACAAAATACTGAATAAATCTGAACGGCTCGTCATAGGTGTCCTTTCCGGAACATCCGTTGACGCAGTCGATATTGCTCTTATAAAATTCAAAGGCAAAGGTGAAAATGTATCTCTTAAAGTTCTTGAGTACAAAGAGTATAAAATACCTGCAGGTATAAAAGAATTTGTTTTCAAGGTTAGTCATAAAGAATCAGGCTCAGTTGATGATGTCTGCCGCCTGAATTTCATTCTTGGTAAGTTCTACGCAGCTTGTATCAACAAATTTCTTAAACAAAAAGATATAAGTGCAAAAAAGGTTGATGCTATAGGCTCGCACGGACAAACTATCCATCATTTACCGTTAACCGAAAAATTCAATGGCATTAAATATAAATCGACACTGCAAATCGGCGACCCTTCTGTCATCGCAAACCAGACCGGTATTATCACAATAGGGGATTTCCGTACTGCCGATGTAGCCCATGATGGTGGCGGAGCTCCACTCGTGCCTTATCTTGACTTTGTTATGTTCCGCAGCAATAAAACTGACAGAATACTCCTGAATATAGGTGGTATCTCTAACCTTACTTGTCTTCCTGCAAAATGTAAATTCAGTGATGTCGTAGCTTTCGATACAGGTCCGGGAAATATGATGATTGATTATCTCTCTCAGAAGTTCTACTCAAAATCATTCGATAAAGATTGCAGAATTTCTAAGAAAGGAACAATCAGCAAAAAGTTATTGTCAGAAATTAAAAAGAAAGATACTTTCCTTCTTAAGAAATATCCTAAATCTACCGGAAGGGAATTGTACCATAAATCATTCGTCGATTCAATACTTAAAAACTATAAGTCTGAACCAAAGGAAAACATTCTCCGTACATTCACTGAATATACTTCTTATTCAGTTTCTGGAAATATTAAGCGTTTACTTAAACTCAAAAATAATAAGTTCGAATTACTTGTAAGTGGCGGCGGTGCATCGAATTGTCTGATTATGGACGGCCTTAAAAACAATCTGCCAAACGCAACTGTTACTCAAGTTAACTCAGGCGGCATAACAACTTCAAACAAGGAAGCAGTTTTATTTGCTCTTCTCGCTAACGAAACTCTGAACGGTAACACAACTAACCTTAAATCAGTAACAGGCGCAAAGAAAAATGCCATACTGGGAAAGATTTGTCTAGTATGAATGATAAAGTTGCAATAATAACAGGCGGTACAGGTGCTCTCGGAAGATTCATCGTAGATAAATATGCAAAGGCTGGCTGGAAAGTTTATATCCCTGTCTCTTCTCTGAAGAAGTTTATGTCTGTCTTTGATAATTCTCAGGATGATGATTCAAGTTTCTCTCTCAGGAAAATATACGCATTCGATTGCGAGGTTCTCAATGAAGAATCAGTAGTTGAATTCGTTCAGAAAGTTGCAGCACTCGAAAAAGGTAATATTGGTGTTCTTATAAACACCGTCGGCGGTTATCGTCCACCCGTTAACACAAATGAAATATCTACAAAAGATTTCGATGAATTGTTCAACCTTAATTTTAAAACTACTCTCTGGTTCTCAAGGGAAGTTCTGAAAGTAATGCTGAATAATAAATCAGGCAGAATAGTTTCTATCGCTGCAAAGCCGGGACTTGAACCTACTGCAGGGATATTGCCGTACTCAGTCTCTAAATCAGCGGTTATAAACCTAATGGAAACTATAAATCTGGAATTCTCTAAGGATAATATAAAATGTTATTCAATAGTTCCGACTGTTATTGAGACTCCATCAAACAGAGAATGGGGAACAGAAGCAGATATTAAAAACTGGGTTAAGTCGGAAGATATGGCTGACGTGATTTACAATCTAAATGATACAAATCCCTCAATCATTAAAATGGGATTCAATTAATACAATAAATTAAAACTAAACATATATTATGAAAGTAGTAGTTACAGGTGGTGCCGGATTTCTTGGCTATCATATCGGCACAAAGATTAAAGAAATCACAGATTATAAAGAATCTGTCTTCTTCGATATAGCAGATTTCCCGAAAGAAGATTACAATCCTGAAATAAACCTCATCTATGGTGATGTTCGTGACCAGAATCAGATGTTCGACATCACAAAAGATGCTAAAGTTGTCATCCACTGCGCAGCAGCATTACCTCTCTGGAGTAAAAAAGATATCTTCGAGACTAACGTCGAAGGTATGCGTAAAGTTTGTGAAGCGGCTTTAAAGAATAATGCTGACAGATTAATATTCATTTCTTCTACATCAGTTTACGGTGTTCCGAAAGAACATCCTCTCTATGAGACTAATGCACGTGTTGGAGTAGGTCCATACGGAAAATCTAAAATCATGGCTGAAGAAATCTGCGAAGAGTACAGAAAGAAAGGTTTAGCAATTTGTATTCTCAGGCCAAAGAGTTTCATCGGTACAGCTCGTCTTGGTGTATTCCAGATTCTTTACGATTGGGTGGAATCAGGTGTCAAAATACCTATCATCGGTAACGGTAAAAACCGCTATCAGTTGTTTGAAGTCGATGACCTTGTTGATGCTATAAACCTCGCAGCAACATTACCTAAGGAAAAAATTAACGATACTTTCAACGTCGGTGCAAAAGAGTTTAAAACTGTTAAAGAAGATGTGGGTGCGATGTGTGACTATGCTAAAACAGGTTCACGTGTTATGGGTACACCTGCCTGGTTAATTAAACCAGTGCTTCGTTTCTTCGAAATCCTTAATCTTTCACCGTTGTACAAATGGATTTACGGAACTGCTGATACTGATTCCTTCGTATCAATCGAAAAAGCTCGGAAAGTTCTCGGATGGAATCCAAAGTTCTCAAACGCAGATGCATTGATTCGTTCTTATCAGTGGTATCTAGAAAATAAACACACTATCCAGCAGGGAACTGGTGTGACTCACAGGATTGCCTGGAAGCAGGGGATACTATCTTTGTTTAAAAAATTCTTATAATATATACTTCTAAATTGCCCGTGATTTATTTCGCGGGCAATTTCATTTTCCTCGTGTAATTAAATATTGTCTCGTCTTTAATCAGGTATAAGTATTCGTGTGCCGCATCGTATTCATTGGGTATTATCCCGTCTAATATCGCTTCTTCTATCTTCTTCTTTATCATTCCTACAAGTTTCGATGGTTCTATTTTGCATACCTGCATTATTTCTTCTCCCTTAACGGGGGACTGGAAATTCCTTAAGTTGTCCTTCTCCTGAACTTCAATAATCCTTTTCTCAACCATGTTAAAGTTATTCGCATACCTCTTTACCTTTTGCAGATTCTTTGATGTAATATCCGCTCTGCAGAGTTTAAACAAGTCAACAAGCTCTTCTCCTGCTTCAGCCGCAAGTCTTCTTACTGCTGAATCAGTTGCTTCCTGATTTGCAAGAGCAGCAGGTCTCAAATGAAGCCTTATTAATTTCTCTACGTATGCCATTCTGTCGGCAGGAAATCTCATCCTGTCAAAAACTTTCTTCATCATTCTTGCGCCAAGTTCTTCGTGACCGTGAAAAGTCCATCCTATCCCTTCAACAAACTTCTTTGTCTTTGGTTTTGCAATATCATGTACCAGTGCAGCAAACCTTAACCATACGTCTTCGGTGAGCTCTGTAATGTTGTCAACAACTTCAAGCGTGTGATAGAAAACATCTTTGTGATGATAATCTTTCCTCTGTTCGATTCCTGCCATCTTTGAAATCTCCGGGAACACTATATCCATAACACCTGTCAGATACATCAGATTCAGTGCTATGCTTGGTTTGGTCGATTGCAATATCTGCATAAACTCATTCGAAATCCGTTCCTGTGAAACCACATCATCCTCGTGCAGTCTCTGACAGTTTACTGAAATAGAGCTAAGTGTGTCATGGTCAATCGCGAAATGTAACTTTGATGCAAACCTGAATGCCCTCATTATACGCAATGGGTCGTCGTAAAAAGTCTTGTCAGGTTCAAGAGGAGTGCGTATCATCTTGTGCTTTAAATCCTCAAGTCCGTTGTAATTATCTATTACAGTTGTCGGGTTCTGTAATTCTACTGCAAGTGCATTTATCGTAAAATCCCGTCTCGATAAGTCTTCTTCAAGAGTACCGAATTCCACTGTTGGTTTTCTAGAACTTCTGTCATAACTTTCTACTCTCGAAGATGCAAACTCAAGTTTTACGTCATCAAGCTGTAATAAAGCTGTACCGAAATTTTTATAAACAGCAGTTAACTTTGTTTTCTTCTTCTTTGCAAACTTTTCTGCAAACTTTACTGCATCGCCTATTACCATTATGTCTACGTCTATACCGTCTTTGTTTATTCCCAAAAGAAAATCTCTCACGTATCCACCGACTACATAGGCATCTGTTTTCGACTTTATTGAAAAGTCAGATAATTCTTTTATGATGCCTGCGTTAAATTCTGCCTCTGTAAATTTCTTAACCACTATTGTAATAAACTCCCGTTAGTTTCTATTTTTTCTAAAATCTTATTTGCTATTTCAATCGCTTCTTTACCGTCCCGCAGCGTTACTTCAGGTTCTGTATTGTTCAGTATGCTGTTGAAGAACAACTCTTCTTCATACCTCATCGCATTCTTAATATCCGTAGTGGGCTTTTCATAAACAATCTTGTAATCTTTACCGTTATAATTTACCGGCATTGAAAATATGTTAGTATCCGAATCTTCAGACAACCTGAATACCTCAGCTGTATTGTTTAAAAAGTCTATAGATATATATGCATTCTTCTGAAATATTCTCATCTTCCTCATTTTATTCAGTGATATCCTAGAAGCTGTTATGTTTGCAACACATCCATTCTCGAAGTTCAACCTTGTATTCGCAATGTCTATCGTATCTGTCAGAACACCAACTCCGTTCGCCTCTATCGACTTCACACGCGACTTCACCAGATTTAAAATTATATCGATGTCGTGTATCATTAAATCCTTTATTACAGATACATCTGTGCCTCTCGGATTAAACTGCGCCAGCCTGTGAGTCTCTATAAACAGGGGAGTGATGTTATACTTTTCAACAGCTAGTATAGCTGGGTTAAACCTTTCAATATGTCCAACCTGTACAATCGTCCCTGCTTGTTTCAAAACTTCAAGATCTTCTGCTTCCTGCAATGTTTCTGTTACAGGCTTCTCTATGAATGTATGTATATTTCTTTTTAAAGTTTCTTTAGCTATTTCGTAATGTGTGGTTGTTGGAGTCACAATTAAAACTGCATTCACTTCATTCAGCATTTCTTCCAGTGTCCCGTATGCCTTTATTCCATATTTTTCTGCTAACCCATTTGCTTCTTCAGTGTTAACATCATAAATACCGGTTAACTTCACATCTTTGTTCTCTTCTTCAATATACTTGACATTCTTTATGTGTGACTTTCCAAGATGCCCGCATCCTATTACACCTGCTTTTATTTTCATCTTATATATTGTTTGATGGTTCTGCGTGTATAATCACGTTACTTAAATTCGGGTATAACTCTTTTATGTGTAAATATATCTTGCTTTCGAGTATGGTAACAACATCGTGAACTTCGTCAAAAGTAAAATTCTGCTTGAATGAACAATTCAGTGATATTCTTATCTTTCCTGAACTGTTAACTACTTTTATATCGTCATAATCTTCTATCTTTTCTTCCTTATCCAGTATCTTCCTTATGTTATCAATTAAATCGTTCGATAATTCTGTAATGTCTATAGTATCGAATAATATCTCGCTCGGTTCATCAAGATGAATTTTTACTTTCTTGATTAATGGTATCTTCTCAAGTATCTTTTCTTCAAGTTCTGAAATGACATCGTGTGCCTTAATTAAATCATTTGTATTCTCTATCTCCACGTGCAATTCGCTGAATATCTCTTCTTTAATCCTGTGCGAAAATATATCGTGACATTTAAACCCTGAATCATTCACTACCATCCTTATCTTCTCGTTAAGCGTTTCGCTTTCTGTCTCAATCGGTTCCGAGTGTATCACCACGTCAACATTCGGAAATGATTCTTTTATCTGTCTCTCTGCCATATCCATCAAATCGTGTGTCATCGAGAACGACTTCGTACGTCCTATCTGTATTATCGCATCCACAAATATCTTCGAGCCGCTTCCCCTTAATCTTAAACTTTTAATTCCTTCAATTCCTTTTATCGAAAGTATCTTTTCTGCTATACCTTCTTCTATTCCGTCAGGGACTCTGTCCAGCAGTGAACCTATAGCTTTTTTGGATAAACCTAAAGTAGTGAAAATAATTATAACTGAAACTATAAGTGCACTTATGGGGTCGGCAAGATGAAACCATTTGAAATAACTGAAAACCATTCCGATTAAAACTACTATGGAACTCAGTACATCTGAAGAAAAATGCAGTGAATCTGCTTCAAGTGCCTGGGAATGAGTTTCTTTTGCTACCTTCATTAATGCTCTTGACCTGTGTATATCAATAAACACGCATATCAGTATTGCTCCGAATACGAATAAATTAAGTTTTATCTCTACTGGTGTGATTATTCTGTCTATTGACTCATAAATCAGGTATGCACACATCAGAACAAGTATAAATACCTGAAATAACGCAGAAAAACTTTCCATCTTCTCGTGACCGTAGTGGTGGTCTTTGTCAGGCGGTTTTGTGGAATATCTTATAGAAAGAATTGTTGCAAACGTTGCAATTAAGTCGGTAGAGGAATGAAATAACTCAGATAACACACCAATACTGCCGCTGATGTAACTCGCCAGTGCTTTTAGCAATACAATAAACAAAGCAGCCATAAGAGATATATTTGCTACTCTTATTTTCTTTGCATTATTCCTGTCAATTATATTGTCCATTATCTAATTAATTCTCCTGTTTTCTCTTCACCTTTAAACTGAGACAGGAATACTCCTGCAAAAGTTATTAAAGCACCGACCATGAAAAAATAAGATATTTCTTCTTTTAATAAAACCCAAGAAAAAACGATTGTTAATATTGGCGATATATTCGTTGTTGTGGTTAATTCTGTTACATTTATATGCTTTGAGGCATAAGTAAACACAAAGTATCCGGCAAAGGCTACCAAAAATGTCAGATGTATGAATCCTATTATTCCCGATGTCGTCAGTTTATCAAAGGTCAGATTTTTTACATCATACAGAAATATCGGAATGTACATCACTATCCCCATCGAAAAAGCAATCGTTGACGTTTTCAATGCACCGTATTTCGAAACTAAATCCTTACTCAAAGTTATATACGCCGCCCACGAAAGTACCGCAAACACAAGCATTATATCGCCGAGCAGTACGTTTGAATCCGATGTTTTGCTTTTTATTATTGCATCATAAAACACAAAGAAGATTCCGAAGATAGTCAGCAGTATCGGTATTAATCTTTTCATCGAAAACTTTTCGTGCTTCAGCTTTATTGCAATGAAGTATGCGAAAAGGGGAGTGCAGGCATACGTAACACCCGAATGTGATGCAAAGGATAGATTCACTCCGTTTAAAAAGAAAAACTGATTTATAGGGATTACCAGAGCACCAAGTATCAGAAACCTGTTTAAGTCAACTCTGTCAAACTTGTATGATTGCTTTTTGAAGTTAAACAGTAGATTGAAAAGTATCGTAGCCGTCCCGAATCGAAGGAATGCTAAACTCAGTGGTGAGATTTCAGATACAGTAAACTTTGCTGCAATGGGAGTAAAGGCCGCAGTGAATATCAAAAATAGAATTATAAAAACTTTTTTCATTAAATGGTGTCTGTACAATAAAACAAGGGGACATAGGCCCCCTTGTTTAAAATATTAAACCGAAAACTATTTAGTTTTCTTGTTTGCGAGTAAAACATTCTTGGCTTTCTTAACTCTTGCCTTAGCCTTTTTGTGTTTCTTCATCGCTGTTTTCTTTGGTTTGTTCATTTTTTTGGTTTATTTAATTATGCAATTGTTACGTCTTTGTCTATATAAACATCCTGAATGGCGTTAAGTAACTTTACTCCTTCTACCATTGGCTTCTGAAATGCTTTTCTTCCTGAGATAAGTCCCATTCCGCCTGCACGTTTGTTTATGATTGCAGTCTTTACTGCTTCCTGTAAATCAGATTCACCCTTGCCTGTCGATGCGCCGCCTGAATTGATTAATCCTGCTCTGCCCATATAGCAATTCGCTACCTGATATCTTGTTAAGTCAATCGGATTGTCCGATGATAATTTTGTGTAAACATCTTTATGCGTCTTTCCGAATTTCAAAGCATTGTATCCGCCGTTGTTTTCAGGAAGTTTCTGCTTTATGATGTCTGCCTGTATCGTCACGCCTAAATGATTTGCCTGCCCTGTTAAGTCTGCCGATACGTGATAATCTTTGTCGCCCTTTACGTTGAATGCAGGATTCCTTAAGTAGCACCAGAGAATCGTTACCATTCCGAGTTCGTGTGCATACGAGAATGCATCCGTTACTTCCTGTATCTGTCTTGCTGATTCGTCCGAACCGAAATATATAGTCGCACCTACTGCAATCGCTCCCATATCAAATGCCTGATCGATATTCGCAAACATTATCTGGTCGTATTTGTTAGGATACGAAAGGAATTCATTGTGGTTAATCTTTAAAATGAAAGGGATCTTATGTGCATACTGTCTTGAAACAGCTCCAAGCACGCCAAGTGTTGAAGCTACTGCATTACATCCGCCTTCTATAGCAAGTTTAACAATGTTGCCCGGGTCAAAATAAATTGGTTCAGGTGCAAACGAAGCTCCTGCTGAGTGTTCAATTCCCTGGTCAACAGGTAATATTGAAACATAACCTGTCTTGCCAAGTCTTCCTGAATTGAAAATCGTCTGCATATTTCTCAGTACATTCGGTGTTCTGTCAGAATCTTTCCATACTCTGTCCACAAAGTCACTTCCTGGTAAATGTAAATTCTCTTTCGGTATGGTTGTGCATTTATGAGTTAATAAACCCTCATTCTCTTTCCCGATAATTTCTTTAATCTTCTCAATCATTTGTTTTAATATTTAAATTTGTTTTGTAAAAATAATGCATTCGGCATTATTATTTATATAATATTTAAATTCTTCATTCATACTGATACTCCTTATAAACCCGAGTCCTGTATAATCAAAAGCTGATTTTCCAGCACTCGTTATAAATCCGCATTCATTCTCAATTCCCGCTTCCATGAAATATATCTTGTCGCCTTCCTTCAAAGCAAAATCAGAATTTATCTTCACCATCACCTTCGAAACTTTACCCTGTGAATCCATACGTCCGATTACTTCCTGTCCTATGTAACATCCTTTGTTGAATGAAATAAATTCCTTCAGTCCGCATTCAAGCGGGTTTATTTCTTCATTCAGTTCCATAGAGTCATAAAGATAGCCCTTCTCAATCGCTATGTCCTTAAAAGAAACATTGTCTAACCAATCCGGCTGCTCAAGCAAAAGTTTTATAAAATCCGAATTGTCATTCAGTCCCAGTATTATAATCTTTCTGAACCTGTAGTCGTCAATGTAAAAATAGTTTCCCTCTACATAATTGCACCCGGCCATAAACTCATAATCATTGTCAAACTCAGGAATTAATGTATATTTTATTGAATTAACAATCTCTATTTCAATGTCTTCAGAAACAATATACTTGTTCATGAAATCCCTTAATATCTCCTCTTTACCTGATGAACCCGCCAGAATATACGCATCTTCAAACTTCAACACGGAGATAAAATCTACAATCCTGCCATTATCACTGGTAAATACTGTCCTGAGTACTGAATTATTCTCAAACTTCCCGAAATCTCTCGTGGAAACTCTCTGCAGAAAATCCTGCACATCCTTTCCTTTTAGACGTAAAATTTTAAGGTTTTCGCTAAATACTTTCATTAACAATTTAATCTTTCAAACCGTAATTTACTCAAAATTGAAGTAACTTTAAATGCTATAAACAATAAAACTTACATGTTTTTTGCAGATTCAGTGATTATAAAGCAAAATTTATTCTCTACGTTTAATTCTTTGTATTCGGATTGCTAATATTTACTGAATTTGGATTATTCCCTTACTCTTTGAAATAAATAACTATTTAATTATTCTTTTTCCCTTTAAAAAATCTGCTTTTTTAACTAAATTCAATGTTGAATTGAAAATTTAATTAATTAATTATAATATGTCAAAACTTGCAAAATCGTCTAAGCACGGTACAGAAGAAAAAATGATGCTCTGGTACTATAAAGGTACTGAGTATTTTGAAAACAATAAAAACCGTGTTTACACTATACTTACTGTTTTAGTGCTTATCATAGCGGTTGTCTTTATCTATTTCAGAAACCAGAGTCAGAAATCTGAAATTGCTACTCTTGAACTCGCAAAGGTTAAACAAATCTATGCTGCCGATATGTTTCAGATGGCAATTAACGGAGATTCACTCGGAATGTCAAAGGGTCTTGCTTATATAGTCAATGAATACGGTTCTACTGAAAGCGGTCAAACTGCAAAACTTATGCTCGCTAACAGTTATTATAACCTCAGAGATTTTGAGAATGCAAATAAGTATTATAACGATTATTCAGGCAAGAATGAAATGTTCAAAGCCGCTTCTTTTGCAGGTATTGCTTCAGTCTACGAAACTAAGAACGACTGGGTTAATGCAGCAAAGTATTTTGAAAAAGCCGCCAAGGTTTCTAAAAATGTTTCCAATAACGATGAATATATGTTCTATGCAATCAGAAGTTATTTCAACGCAAAAGATAATGATAACCTGAAGAAAACTATTAAGGCTCTCAAGACTGATTATCCGAAGTCGAAATTCCTTGGTCAGCTTGCAAGATACGATAACGGAGACCAATCCTAATCTATTAAGACTATGAGTTTAAAGGAAAAAATAACAGATGATTTAAAGCAGTCTATGCTGGCTCAGAATGCTTTCAGAACTGAAACTCTTCGCAGTATCAGAGCTGAAATTCTCAAGATGGATAAGTCTGGTATGGACAGGGAAATGAATGAAGAAGAAGAATTGCAGCTTCTTAATAAACAGGCAAAGATGCGTAAAGAATCTATAGAGATGTTTGAAACCGCCGGTCGTGCTGACCTGGTAGAACGTGAAACCAAACAACTTGAAATTATTAACGAATATTTGCCTAAGCAGCTTTCCCGCGAAGAAGCTGAAGCAATAATTGATAACGTGATTAAAGAATCAGGAGCTACATCAGCAAAGGATATCGGTAAGGTGATGGGACCTGTGATGAAAGAACTTAAAGGTAAGTTCGATGGTAAAATTATTCAGGAGATTGTTAAAAGCCGTCTCGGTTAAAAGAGTTTGAATGCACTCGATATTATAATATTGATATTGATTGTCGTTCCTGCAATCTTTGGGTTGAAGAAGGGACTGATAAAGAGTGTGTTTTCTTACATAAGTATTGTTACCGGAATTATTCTTTCAGTTAAGTTTAATTCCGGTTTTGTTTTAATATTGAAACCTCTCATTAAAGACCCTAAACTTGCTCAGGTTATTACTTTCGTACTTATTATTCTTACAATCTATCTCCTCGGTATTTTTATCGCAAGTAAAATATCCAAACTTAATTTCATCTCTGAAACAATCGATAAAATCGGAGGTTTTCTTTTCGGTGGATTGAAAGGTATTCTGTTCGTCAGCTTATCACTGCTTCTGCTGGTCTCTTTCTCTATGATTCCTAAAACTCAGAAGAGTGGCTCTTTCCTTTTCCCTTATGTGTCGCAGGCGGCACCCTCAACTTATAATCTGGTAAAGGACATTATTCCTTTCAATAAAAAGGACTTTAACGATGTTCTTGGCTTCGTGACTAACGATTCAACAAAGACTAAATAAATGGAACTGAAAGAAGTACAGAAGAAACTTGAATTCGATAAGGTTTGTGATAAACTGAAAACTTATTGCTCCTCACAGTACGGAATCGATAAAGTCAGTGAGATGGAACTGTTTACTTCACCTTTGCTCCTTAAAATTGAGTTTAATAAACTGAAATCTATAAAGGAATTTATTGAAGCTGGCAATGATATAAATATAGAAGGACTTAAAGATATACGTGAAGATATAGACAGGATTAGAATTCCTGGTAACTACATCCAGCCGGAAAAATATAACTGGATTAAAGATTTCATGAGAATCGGCAGGATTGTTAAATCGCAGGTTAATTCTATTAATGAAAGTGAAGATTTAAAGAAAATGACAGAAGGACTTTATGTGGATAAAGTTCTTGAACATAATATTGAATCTACTATAGATGTTAACGGTGAGGTACGCGATAATGCTTCCAGAAACCTTAAGAAAATACGTGAAGATTTAATCGATAAACGGGATTCACTCAGAAAACTTCTTTCTAAATTACTTAAGAGAGTTACTGAACAGGAATACACTCAGGATGATATTATAACACTTCGCGATGGCAGGTCCGTTATACCAGTTAAAGTGGAAAACAAAAGAAAGGTTCCTGGCATAATTCATAGTTCTTCTGCAACCGGATATACCGTTTTTATTGAACCTGCTGAAACAATTGACTTAAACAACGAAATTACTGAACTTCACTACGAAGAAAAGAGGGAAGTTGAGAAAATTCTCCGCCATCTGTCAGAAACAATTGCAAAGTATTATAACGAACTTAAAGTTAACTCTGATATTCTTGCTGAACTGGATTTTATTATCGCAAAAGCAAAGTATGGAATTGAATTCGAATGTATTCAGCCCGATATTAGTAAAGATAAACTTAAATTTGTAAACGCATTTCATCCTATACTTATTCAGAAACTTGAGAAACCAAATGTCGTCCCTCTGAATTTGTCAGTGGATGATGGTATTAACACAATTGTCATCACAGGCCCTAATGCAGGAGGAAAAACGGTTTCTCTTAAAACCGTTGGATTATTGCAGATGATGTTCCAGTCTGGAATACTCGTGCCTGCTTATCTTGACAGTGAATTTAAGGTGTTCACAAAGTTCTTTACTGTAATTGGCGATGAACAGTCCATTGAAAACAGCTTAAGTTCTTTCAGCTCTCATCTTAAGGAACTAAAGGATGTTATTACTAATTCAGATGAAAACTCATTAATACTTATAGATGAAATCTGCAGCGGTACCGACCCGAAATTCGGTTCTGCACTCTCAGCTTCTATCCTTAAGTATCTCTCTGATAAGAACTGCTTTACAATCGTCACAACACATATCGGTGACCTGAAGATATTTGCGCACAATAATGAGAAGTTTGCTAATGCTTCACTAGAATTCAACTTCGATAGATTGTCACCCTCATTTAACTTTCAGATTGGTATTCCGGGACAAAGTTATACTTTTGAACTTGCTAACAAATTCAATCTCCCTGACGGTATAATTCAGTTCGCTTCAACTATGGTCATTGAAGATCAGCACAAGATTGAAGATATGCTCAGAGAACTTAATGACTCAAAGATTAAGTACACGGAATTGAAAAATGAGTATGAGGATAAAACCTCAAAGGCTATACTTCTTCACGAGGAACTGGAATCGAAACTGAATAATATTAAGGATAAAGAGAAAGAAATTATCCGTCTGGCAAAAGAAAAAGCAACTACGATACTTGATGAGGGCAGAGGATTAATAGAAAAGGCTGTTAAAGATGTAAGGGAGCAGCAGAAATCAATATCTGAAATTAAGAAGGATTTCTCGGAAGGCTCGAAATCTATCACGCCTGATATTATAGCATCAGAAGAAGGGAAGAGTAAATTAAGAGTCGGTGATATTGTTAGAATAGTTGATTCAAATACCGTAGGTGAGATTACTGAAATCAGCAAAGATAATGTTGTAATCAATTCGAATGGGCTGATTATTAAATCTAAAACTAAGAAATTGGTATTCGTTGGAGTAAACAGTAAGAATAAGGAAAATGATTATCGTGTTATTCTTAGCGAGGCATTCGATACTAATCTGGATATAAGAGGTAAATATGCAACTGAGATAGAAGAATTACTTGAAAATTTCATTTATGACGGGCATATTAACAATGTATCGATTTTATCTATCGTGCATGGTAAAGGTACAGGTATTCTTAGAAAGACTGTACATTCTATGCTCAAACATAATAAGTATGTAGGTAACTTCAGACTCGGAAACTGGAATGAAGGTGATACAGGAGTTACAATAGTTGAACTTAAATCTTAATCTATGGCTAATAGAATTTTAATCGTTGATGACGAAGAATCAATCGTGGACAGTCTGTCTTTAATCTTAAGGCACGCAGGCTATGAAGTTGACTTCTGCTATGATGGTATAGCAGCTTTGAAGAAATTCAGTGACTCATCCTATGACCTCATATTGCTGGATATCAAAATGCCTAAGATGGACGGTATGGAAGTGCTCGAAAAAATGATGGATATGAAAAATGACCAGTTAATCATCATGATTTCAGGTCACGGTAATATAGAAACAGCCGTCGAAGCAACAAAGAAGGGCGCTTATTATTTCCTCGAGAAACCTTTACCTGATATTTCGGAAATGCTTGTTACGTTTAAGAATGCAATCGACTATAAAAACAGCAAGGATGAACTTGCCCGGTATAAAAAGGATTTAATCGAATCCAATAGAATCATCGGCACCAGTACAAAAATATTAAATGTTGTAGAACTTATAGAAAAATATAAAGACTTAAACCTTAATCTTCTGATAACAGGGGAAAGCGGCACAGGTAAACTCCTGGTTGCAAATCAGATTCATTATAATTCTGGTCGTTCGGATAAACCTATGGTTGTCATTAATTGCGCCAATATTAAAGAGTCTAATGTTGATGAGGAATTGTTCGGTCTTGCCGAAGATGGTGAGATTAAAAGAAAAGGTAAACTGGAAGAGGCCTTTGGTGGTACTATCTTATTCGATGAAATCTCAAATATGAATCTTGATGTTCAGTCAAAACTTCTTAAGGTTATTGACGAGGGTAAGTTCAGCAGGATAGGCGGGACAAATGATATCATTACAAACGTGAGATTTCTCTTCACAACCAATAAAGATCTGCAGTCTGAAATCTCGGAAGGTAAATTCCGTGAAGACCTCTATCACCGTATTAATGTTATGAATATTAATATTCCTCCTTTAAGGGAAAGAGTTGAGGATATATCAGACCTGACTACCTTTTTTGTATTCCATGTCTGCGTTGCTTATAATATTTCTGTAAAGGTGTTCAATGAAAATGCTCTTTCCAGAATGAAAACTTTCCGCTGGCCCGGTAATGTACGGGAGTTAAAGAACTTTATCGAAAGAATCATATTTACTGTTGACAGAGAACAGATAAGCGTGGAGGACATAGAATTACCCGAAACAAAACATACGAAGGAATTAAACGACTTGCTTAATAAATTTCTTTCTTTGAATGAATTCCAGAATGAATCCGAGAAGATGTTCCTTCTTAAAATATTACAGGATTATAAGTATAATATCAGCCAGACAGCTGAAGCTTTAAAGATACAGAGGAGTCATTTGTATAAACTGATGAGTAAGTATGATATCCCTACTCCGAGCAGGATTAAGTGAACAGACGAAGGTCAAGCAGTAAATCTTTTTCTATCTTTTCTATTATGAAGTTGAAATCATTGTGCGAATGTACAAAGTCGAGGTTGTCTTTGTTTATGATGAGTACTCGTCCAAGGTTATAACTTGCAATCCATTTCTCATAGCTGTCATTCAGTTCTTCAAGATAATTAATATCAATATCCTTTTCAAAATCTCTTCCTCTTATTTTAATCTGATTGACTAATGTGGGTATGCTTGCCTGCAGGTAAACCAGTAAATCAGGAGGCTGTAAATATGCAGTCATATCTTCAAAGAGATTTGTGTACGTGTCATAGTCCCTGTCTGACATCTTCCCAAGTTTGTGAAGGTTCTTCGCAAATATCTCAACGTCTTCGTAAATGCTCCTGTCCTGTATAACGGAACCTGGTTTGTCGGTTAAGTCTTTGTGAATTTTAAACCTGTGGGCAAGAAAATATATCTGGAGATTAAAAGACCATCTTGTCATATCTCCGTAGAAATCGGAAAGATAAGGATTGTCTGCAACTGATTCATAATAGGGAAGCCAGTTAAATTTATTGGCAAGCAAGCCTGTCAGGGATGATTTCCCTGATCCAATGTTACCGGCAACTGATATAAAGATTTTTTTTGATGACAAAGCATGTAATAAAAAAAGGTCAGGTTATTGGCCTGACCTTATATTATCATTATTCTTTTGTTTCGGTTGTTTGTTCTGCTACAGGTGCTTCCTGAATATCAACTGCAGGAGTTTCTACAACTATTTCTTCTATAACAGATTCAAGAACTTTTCTTTTCTTTTCTTTAATCTTTGTTGCAGCTTTACCCGTTAAACCTCTTAAATAGTATAATTTAGCTCTGCGGATTCCGCCGTGCTTTATTATCTCTATTTTTGCAATCTTGGGTGAGTTATAAGGGAATATTCTCTCAACGCCTACGCCATTCGAAATCTTTCTGACTCTGAATGTTTTGCTTAAACCGCTGCCTTTAATTCCCATAACAATTCCTTTGAACTGCTGTATTCTTTCTTTATCACCTTCGATAACCTTTACAAACACTGTAACGGTATCACCTACGTGAAAGTCCGGCAAATCTTTTCTTAATTGTGCCGCTTCGACTAATTTAATTTTGTCCATTTCTTGATTACTCCTGTAACTGTTATGATTTATTTAATTTTCTTATTTTTTTAAACTTTGCTGTCGCTTTTTTATTGCGCCAGATATTTATGTTGTTATGATTCCCCGATAACAAAACATCAGGAACTTTCATACCTTTGTATTTTTCAGGTCTCGTGTATTGCGGACAGTCAAACCCTGCTTCTACCTGGAATGAATCAGTTAATGCTGATTCCCCGTCTCCTAAAGCACCGGGTAACAGCCTTGCCACCGAATCAATAAAAACCAGTGCTGCTACATCTCCGCACGATAATACATAATCTCCTATCGATACTTCCTGAGTCACTAATTTTTTTATAACTCTTTCATCTATACCCTTGTAATGCCCGCAAATAAGTATAAAGTTTGATTTCAAAGAAAAATCGTTAACAATCTTCTGTTTCAATTTAATCCCCTGAGCAGAAAAGTATATTACTTCATCATATTCTCTTTCGCTCATTAAACCTTCCACACATTTGAAAATCGGTTCAGGTTTTAAAATCATTCCTGCGCCCCCTCCATAAGGAGTATCATCAATCTGCTTGTAATTTCCTTCAGCATACTCCCTCAGATTATGCATGTGTATTTCAATAAGTCCTTTCGAACTTACTCTTGAAATCAAACCATTTGTCAAAGAACTGTCTAAAATCTTCGGATTAGCCGAAACTATATCAAACCTCATCATCAGTTTCGATTAATCCTTCTATTAACTTAACGTCAATCTTCCTGGTCTTTACATCTATCTTAGTTACGAATTCTTTCAGCAAAGGAATCATTATCTCTTTTCCCTTAACACTTTTGATAAACAAAATATCGGAACATCCGAAGTTGTCTATCTTAGTTACCGTTCCCAGTAAATTATCTGAATCGTAAACATCACATCCTAACATTTCATAATAGTAATGTAGTCCTTTCGGGAGTTTCATTCTCTTCTTTTCGTCTATGCATATAAGAAGATTAAGCAGGGGAGTTACTTTCTCGATACTTTCGTATCCTCTTATGCTTAACCTGACAAAACTGTTAAATAACTGAACATCAAAAATACCAAAACTGTTTTCCTTTGTGATTTCATTCATGACCAGTTTATTCTTCTTTTCATCGAATAACTGAAGTTCCTTTAATTTCAAAAACCGTTCGGGAAAGTCTGTTAAGAGTATTACTTTCACAGCACCCTTTATCCCTATAGTTTTCGTAATTTTACCGATGAATATAAATTGATCTAAATCACTCACTGTTTCTAATGTTTAATATACAGAGCATAAAAAATACTCCGTTAGTTGTAAACAAAAATCAAAACGTATTTTTCTTGTACAGTAAAGGAAGATTTAATAAATAAATCTAAACCGGTACTGACAGAAAGAAAAAGGAATCAGACTTACTTAGTCTCTTCTGTCTTAGCTTCGGCTTTCTTCGCTTTAGTTTCTTTTTGTCTTACTTTCCTGGCTTTTGCTCTTGCAACTTTTGCAGGTTTGTCAGCGATAAATTGGTTCATTTTCTCTTCAATTTTCTCTGCGCTTACTTTTGATTTGGAAAGACGGTATTTCATCATAACGCCTTCTTTTCTCAGTAAACTTTTTACTGTTTCAGTTGGTTGTGCACCATTGTTTAACCAGTAAAGAACTCTATCCTCTTTAAAAGTTATAAGCATTGGATCTGTATGCGGATTGTAATGTCCAACGGATTCAATAAATCTACCGTCTCTCGGTGAACGTGAATCTGCAGCTACTATTTTGTAAAGAGGGATATGTTTCTTACCCATTCTCTTAAGTCTCAATTTGACCAATTAAACGTGTCTCCTTTCGAATCTTTTTTCGATTTAATTATATTATTATTTGTTGTTAAAATCTATGTAAACTATTTTAAATTCATGCTTTTCATTACGTCAGGCGGAAGTTTCATGCCTTTTAACATGTTCTTCATCTTACCGCTTGAGAATCCTTTCATCATCTTACGCATATCATCAAACTGCTTTATTAATCTGTTTACTTCCTGTATACTCGAACCACTTCCATCTGCAATCCTTCTTCTTCTCGTACCGTTCAATACGTTTGGGTTTTCTCTTTCCTCATACGTCATTGAAAGTATTACTGATTCTATCTTGTTAAAAACCTTTTCATCTATCTCTTTATCCTTTAAAGCCTTGCTTGCTCCTGGAATCATTGAAATTAAACCGCCAATTGAACCCATCTTCTTAACCTGTTTTATCTGCGACAGGAAATCATTAAAATCAAATTTGTTCTTTCTTAATTTCTCTTCAAGCTTCGCTGATTCAGTTAAATCTATTTCCTGCTGCGCCTTTTCAACAAAAGAAATAATATCACCCATCCCAAGAATTCTTGAAGCCATTCTGTCAGGGTGAAACTGCTCAATCGCATCTAACTTCTCGCCAACACTCACAAACTTTATCGGCTTAGAAACAACTGCACGGATAGATAATGCCGCACCACCCTTTGTATCACCGTCAAGCTTTGTAAGAACTATTCCGGTGTAATCAAGCTTGTCGTGGAACGCTTTTGCAGTGTTAACCGCATCCTGTCCTGTCATCGAATCAACCACAAAAAGTATTTCCTCTGGAGAAAAACGCTTCTTAATGTTGGCAACCTCATTCATCATCTGGTCGTCAATTGCAAGTCTTCCTGCAGTATCAATAATCATTACGTCTCTTGCGTTCTTTCTCGCAAAATCTTCTGCCTGTTCTGTTATCTTAATAACATCTTTTTCTCCGTCAACAGAAAATACGGGAATATCTATTTCTTTTCCTAAAACTTTTAACTGCTCAACTGCTGCAGGTCTGTAAATATCACATGCTACAAGCAGGGGATTCCTGCCTTTCGATTTTAAATATTTTGCAAGCTTTGCTGCAAGTGTCGTTTTACCAGAACCCTGCAATCCCGCAAGCATAATCGAAGACGGAATATTGTTTGAAAATTTAAGGTCACTTTTCTCAGAACCCATCAGTTCAATCAATTCGTCATTTATAATCTTAACGATTAATTGTCCCGGTGTAATGCTGTTTATAACATTCTGACCTAAAGATTTTTCTTTAACATTTGCTATAAAATTTGTAACAACTTTATAGTTAACGTCTGCATCAAATAAGACTCGACGGACTTCACGCAATGATTCATCAACGTTTTTTTCCGTAATTTTACCCTGACCTCTGATCTTCTTAAGGACCGAGTCAAACTTATTTGTTAAATCTTCAAACATTAAAATATTTTATACAAACGCTTAATTTAACTAAAATCTGCAATTTATTCAATGATATAATGAATATTACTACTGATTAAAATCAAGCGACCTTGTTTTGAATCCGTCTCCCATAACATCGTTTACATCCACAAGTACCATAAATGCCTTCGGGTCCTCCTCTTTTACGAGCCTTCTTAGACTTGTAATCTGCCTTCTGTTCACTACAACAAACAAAACATTCTGTTTTTCTCCGCTGTATCCGCCTTCACTGTGAAACAATGTAATCCCTCTGTCAAGTTCGGTTATTATTCTTTCTTTTATCATATCCTCAGATTTTGACATAATATATGCCCCTTTTGTGTAGGGAACGCCCTCTGCAGTCAAATCTACTATCTGGGTTGTGATAAAGAGGTTTAAATACCCCCAGATTATGAGATTCAGGTCCTTGAAAGCCACACCTATTGCAAATATTATCAATGTCTCTATTATCCAGTATCCTGTTCCAATAGATACTCCTGAATATTGCTTCAGCATTGCTACAGGGATATCTGTGCCACCTGTTGAACCTCTGAATTTGAATATTATTCCAAGGCTGAAGCCAAGTAATACGGAACCAGCTATTGAAGCCAGTAGGACGCTGTCTGTAAAAGCCCAGTACTGTGTATTAATAAAATCCCTTAATATTGGAAAATTCTTGTACAATAACTCAGGACTCATTAAATCTATTAATATGGAACCCATAAACATTCCAAAGAAAGATTTTACCCCAAACTGTTTCCCAAGAAAAAACCATGCAACAACGAAGAGAGGTACATTTATTATCAACATAGAAATACCGGCCGGAATACCCAGAAAATAGTATATAACCTGCGCTATACCGCCAACTCCTCCCGGAGCAACCTTAAATGGTATTAAAAACCATGAATAGGAAATGCCGAATATTATACTCCCGAATAAAATTCCTGCATAATCCCGTATATTTACGAGCATCTTCCTTTTTGGACTTTTCATAAAAAATATTGTAGTAAAATGGTTATTTGCTTTAAAATAGATGTATTATTAAATGAAGTTAAATAAAATACCCAATTTAATTGACTTTTTAAAGTCAAACCATAATTATAGAATTAATAATTTGCTGCTAATCAATACATAAATAGTCAAGCCACTTCTTTTTTTAAAACGATACTATACTTAAATAAACTAATAGGACGAAATTCAATTGTTTTCGAGCTTTTTTATGGTACAATTATTGTATCTAATATCTTATTGAGAATTAAGGTTCTCTCTTTTAGATATAAAGACAATAAATATAACTGTTATAAAATAATCCTCTTATGTTATAACAGGCTCAGAGGCGGACAGTAATGTCTGCCTTTGTTATTAAAACGAGTTTAATCTGTTTGGCAATAATAAAAAAGGCGGGATTTACCCGCCTTTTTTGTTATAATACTTATTGCTCAACTTATTTAATCAGCGAACCTACACGGTTCCATCTGATTGTTCCGAGCAGTTTAAAGAAGTCTGCAAAAGAAATGTTTGCATCCCACGACCAGTAAATCAGGAAAGCTTCTCCGACTACATTCTCCATTGGCATAAAGCCCCAGAATCTGCTGTCCAATGAATTGTTCCTGTTGTCACCCATCATCCAGAGATAATCCTTTTTGACTTCATACTTACCGTCTTTAAATGTCTTATCATCGCATGTTACTGAACCGTCAAGGTTAAACATTACATTCTTATATCCTTCTTTCACCATAAACATTTTATAACCCTCAAAGTTAGAAGAATCAATCTTTATGATGTCTCCCTTTTTTGGTATTCTTATAGGTCCGTAATTATCTTCATTCCATCCTGAACCCTTTGGAAATATTCTGTTATTCGCAAGGTTTGCAGGCTGTAACGGGGCAATAAACTTGGATTGCGTTGGATTAGGGTAAATCTGGCCGTTTCTGTATAGAACTTTATTAACAACCTTTATAGAATCACCGGCAACTGCTACACACCGTTTTATATAATTTAAAACTTCCTTTGATTCCTTCTCATCTCTGTCGCCTGGAAAATCGAAAACTACCACATCGCCGGGTTTCGGGTCTTTAAATCCAGGAAGTCTGAAATAGGGGATTCTTATATCCGTAAAAGGTACATTCCTCGGTGTTGTTGCACCGTAAGTAAATTTTGTTACAAGAAGAAAATCACCTACAAGTAATGTGTTTTCCATCGACCCGGTAGGAATCCTGTACGCTTCAAACAATAATATTTTAATTATGAAAGCAACCACAGCAGCCCAGACCAATGCATCAAAATACTCTTTTGGTTTGGATTTTCTTTTCTTATCAAGTTGTTTCGGAAGTTTCCCCGGAACGTTTTCGTTTAATCCCATTTAATTATTCTTTAATTTATTTATCAATCGATAGAACAGCTAAAAACGCTTCTTGAGGTATTTCAACTGACCCTACTTGTTTCATACGTTTTTTACCTTCTTTTTGTTTCTCCAGTAACTTTCTTTTTCTTGAAATATCACCGCCGTAACATTTTGCAATAACATTCTTCCTTAATGCACTTATAGACTCTCTTGCGATTACTTTCGCACCGATGGCCGCCTGTATTGCAATCTCAAACATCTGCCTTGGAATAAGTTTCCTTAACTTTTCACAAAGCCTTCTTCCCCAGTAATACGAATTCTCCCTGTGTATTATTGAAGATAATGCATCGACAGGTTCACCGTTGAGTAATATATCAAGTTTTACTAAATCTGATTTGCGGTAATCAATCAGTTCATAATCCAGTGAAGCATATCCCTTAGTAACAGATTTAAGCCTGTCATAAAAATCAAATATTATTTCCGCAAGAGGGAACTCAAAATGCAAATCAACACGCTTTGTATCAATGTAATGCTGGTCTTTAAAAACACCACGCCTGTCATTCGCAAGTTTCATAATATTCCCTATAAACTCTACTGGTACAATAATCTGCGCTGAAATATAAGGCTCTTCAATGTGGTCTACATGAACAGCATCGGGCATTGTTGACGGATTGTCAACTAATACAACTTCGCCATTGTTCTTGTAAACTTTGTACTCCACGTTCGGAACTGTTGTTATTATATCCAGATCGTATTCTCTTTCCAGTCTTGCCTGAACGATTTCAAGATGAAGCAGTCCCAGAAATCCGCATCTGAACCCGAACCCTAAAGCAACTGATGTTTCTGGTTCATACGTTAATGATGAATCGTTTAATTTAAGCTTTGACAGCGCATCCCTTAATCCCTCAAAATCATTCGTCGCAATGGGGTATATGCCACTGAATACCATTGGTTTCACTAATTTAAAACCTGGTATAGGTTCCAGCGCTCTGTCATTCGTATTTACAATCGTATCACCGACTTTTGAATCGTTTACATCCTTAATGTTAGCTATTAAATATCCTACGTCACCGGATTTAAGTAATCCTGTACGTTTCTTTTCCATCTTAAGCACACCAACTTCTTCTGCCTCAAATTTCTTCCCGCTCACAAAGAATTCGATTTTATCGCCTTCCTTGAGTTCGCCTTCAAAAACCCTTAAATAAACTATTACACCTCTGTAGATATCAAAAATTGAATCAAAGATTAAAGCGCGTAAAGGTTTATCCTCTATAATTGTCGGTGGGGGAATCTTTTCTATGATTTTTTCCAGTACATCTTCCGTTCCTGTTCCTACTTTTGCACTAACGCAAACTATATCTTCACGCTTTCCGCCTATTAGTTCAATTATCTGGTCTTTTGTTTCCTCAATCATAGCACTCGGAAGGTCAATCTTGTTTATTACAGGAATGATTTCCAGCCCGTTATCGATTGCAAGGTATAAATTACTTATTGTTTGAGCCTCAATTCCCTGAGTTGCATCAACAATCAGCAATGCCCCCTCGCAGGCAGCCAGTGAACGGGAAACTTCATAAGAAAAGTCAACGTGTCCCGGTGTATCTATTAAGTTAAGGTTATAAACTTCACCATCTTTGCCCGTATAAGCCATTTGAATAGCGTGAAGTTTAATCGTAATTCCGCGTTCCTGTTCTAAATCCATATCATCAAGAACCTGTTTAGTCATATTTCTGCTTTCAACAGTTCCTGTGAATTCAAGCAATCTGTCGGCTAAAGTTGATTTACCGTGATCTATGTGAGCAATGATACAAAAATTTCGAATATTTGATTTCTGCACTTTTTAAACGTATCTCCATTTTAAATATTAAAAAAGTGGGCTAGACTACACCCACTTTAAAACCAAAAAGATGTTTGCCATCTTTAAGAAGGTATTAAGCACCTGTTTTTCTTGCAATCCTTGTTTCCTGAATTTCTTTTCTAATGTCTGCTGCGAGCTTTCTTAAGTTATTTAATTCTTTTCTTAATCTTGTGCCTGCTGCATTTTGATTCTTTTCGTAGAATTTTTCTAAATCTACTTTCATCCCGTCTAGGGTCTCTTGTAATTTGGTAAATTTCTCCATTAGATCTCCTTTAGTTTAGTTTGATTAATATAATAAATTTAATTCCTAAAATTAATTCAATTTAACGATTAACTCTTTAAATAAGGTATTGAGAATATAATACTGTATCCCCAAACTGTAAATGCAATTCCGAATATTACTAATGCACTTATTACACTGATTTTTAACCACGGTTTCATGTTATAATCTCTGAATATTCCCCAGATTCCGTTTAATCCATGATACATACCAAGCGATAAGAACGTTAAATCGATTATTCTGTACCACGAATACTGCATTCTTCCGAGCACGGCATCGTATGTATGGCCTGAATCAGGATGATAATGCATTAAAATATAATGACCTATCATTAGAACTACAAGTGCAATACCCGATATTCTTTGCATTATCCAACTATTTGCACCTGAATTTTTTGTAGACTGTAATTTAAACATATTCAATTAAGTTTTTATTTTCCAAAGAATTTTAAAATTTCGTGTGAGAACATAATGTATCCCATCAATAAGAATAATATTATTCCTATTATCCACGAAAATCGGTACAATGTTTTGTGGTATTTCGCTCCGTCTGCCCAGTCGACTAAAACTATTCTTACTCCGTTCAGTGAATGGAAAAGCACAATAATGAATAAGAACCACTCTAATGCTAAGAGCGGCGGAGAAAGGAACGATTGCATCTTTGTCTCAAAGGCTGTTCTCCCTGAAGTCAAAGTGCTAAGTGAATAAACGTGTAAGAACAAATAACCGATAAGTGCAAGTCCTGTAACTCTGTGAAAAATCCACGCCCAGCTGCCGCTGTCTTTCTTGTAGGATAAATTTTCTTTTACCCATTCCTTCTGGTCAAATGTTTTAATGCCTTTGTATTCGTCTGCCATTTAGTCTTTTGTTTTGATTACTTGAAATTAAATATTTATTTCAAATTTTACAATTTATTAATGACTCAAAAATATCATTTTTTAAATACTTAATAAACACTAAATTTAGGCTAATTTAAAATTTATTCTATGTTTAAGACACCTGATTTTATAAAGAATCTGAAACCGTATGTCCCCGGTAAGTCAATTGAAGAGCTCCAAAAAGAGTTTGGTCTGAAAGAAATACACAAAATTGCATCCAATGAAAACCCGCTTGGGCCCTCACCCCGCGCTGTTGAAGCACAGAATAGATTCGTAAGTGAAATAAACCGTTATCCTGATGTTGGATCAGT
Organism: Ignavibacteriota bacterium; assembly: GCA_026390735.1. GTDB lineage: Bacteria > Bacteroidota > Ignavibacteria > Tepidaquicellales > Tepidaquicellaceae > CAIKZJ01. The sequence continues at coordinate 38,136 of JAPLFJ010000038.1, read as the reverse complement.
TGACCTGCGCGAAAAAATCTCAAAGAAGTTTAATATACCCGTTAAGAACATTGCTGTCGGAAGCGGCAGCGAAAGTATAATGGCAAATATTCTCCGTTGCTTTCTTTGTGACGGTGATGAAATAATTACTTCCGAAGCAACATTTATCGGTTTTCAGGTTCTCGCAATGGGAAGAAATAATGCTACTCACTACGTTCCGATGTCACGCGAAACTTATAAATTTGATTTGAACGCGATTACAAATAAGATTAATAAGAATACTAAAATTATTTATCTCTGCAATCCTAACAATCCTACGGGCACAATAATCACGAAATCGGAATTTGAAGAATTCTATGCTAATGTTCCGAAAGATGTGATTATTCTTTTCGATGAAGCATATTTCGAATACGCAATGGGAAATCCAGAATATCCGGATTCAATCGATTACCGATATGATAATGTAATTACTCTCAGAACTTTCTCTAAGATTTACGGCATTGCAGGGCTTCGTATCGGATACGGATTTGCCCACGACTTTATAGTTGAGACTTTAATGAAGACAAAACTTCCATTTGAACCGAATACTCTTGCTCAGGCAGCAGCTACAGGTGCAGTCGAAGACGATGATTTTATAGATAAAGCTTTAGCACTTAATAAACAGGGTCTTGAATATTTCCTCGGTGAATTAAAACCTTATGAAGAAAAAGGTATATTTAAAATTATTCCTACGTACGCAAACTTTTTAATGCTCGATATGTTAACTGAAGAAAAAGTTACTGACATAAACCAGAAACTTCTTCGTCAGGGAGTAATCATTCGTCCGCTCAAAGCATTCGGTCTCGGAAACTGTCTGCGTATAACAATGGGTTTGATGAAAGAGAACGAAGCATTCATTCGCGAATTTAAAAAACTCATCTGAAATGGTAATAACACGTGAGATAACTGTAAAGGAACTGATATTCACATTTCCTGCTTCAACAAGTTACTTTATGAAACATAAAGTAAAATTGCTTGTCTCGGGTGATGCAAGATGGGGAACGCTTGAAGAAGTGCTAATAAAGAAGAATTTCTCTGAAGATGACATAAACAGAATGATTGACGAGCTAAACGATTTATACAAAGAGAGACAAATAAAATGATTGAAGTCGTGCTGTACGCCCTTATGATTATGTCATTACGCATCGTTGATGTTTCGCTCGGAACAATACGAATGATAATCACCGTGCAGGGCAAAAAATACATTGCTGGGGCAATCGGTTTCGTGGAAGTTACAATCTGGGTTGTTGCAATCAGCAGTGTCATGTCGCACCTCGATAACTGGGTGAACGTATTTGCTTATTCAGGAGGCTTTGCACTCGGTACAATTATCGGAATTACAATCGAACAGAAAATAGGAACAGGTCACGTCTGGCTAAACGTCTTTTCAATGAACTATCCGGACGATATCGCAAACGCTCTGCGCGAAAATAATTTCGGAGTAACAATCCTTCCCGGTGAAGGTGCCAGCGGAGGTGTTGCAATCATCCTTGCATTAATTCCACGCAAGCGCCAGAAAGAAGTTATGGAAATTATAGAAAAGATAGACCCTAAAGCATTCGTTACATACCAGCCATCAATTCCTCATCGCGGCGGATATCTTCATCTGAGGAAATAAAGAATCTTCCCGTTTTATATTTTTTAAAAGAAAAGTAATCAACTAATAGGGAAGTTCAATCCATTGACGATGAAATACTCAAAGTTTCTTTCTTACGTTGAAGAATCAATAAAGATAAACCGAAACATAAAATTCTCACGCAATGGTTTCCACAGGATAAACGATGATACGAAATACCGATTTCGATATCTTACTAAATTTATTGCTTGATACTTATATAATTATATAATACTTTAATCCATCAAATTGAGATGCCAATCAAATATTTGATATGCAAAAATTGCGAAAGCCGGTAATTTGGTAAAACCGGCTTTTTTATTCCCTGAAATTTAAAACCTTGCCTTAAAACACTTAAATTGTAAATAACATTATGCAAAATGTAATTTGGATTGTGCAAAATGTAATTTAGAATATGCAAAATGTAAATTAGAATGTGCTAAATGTTCCGAAAATTATGCAAAATGTAATTTAGAAAGTGCAAAATGTAAATTAGAATTTGCCGATTGTAAATTAGAATATGTAAAATGTTCCGAACAATATGCAAAATGTTCCGAACAATATACAAAATGTTCCCAAAAATGTGCAAAATGTTCCCAAAAATGTGCACATTTTTGGGAAATAAAGTGGATTCCTCGCTGTATTTGCGGTTTTAACGGAAAATACAAAAATGTTGTTGGTCTTTTTAGGAAAATATAATGTTATTATTATTGAGATTTGTCATTAGAATATTCATAAATAATTATTATAACAACAGTTAACTTTTTATATTGACAATTAATTATTAATACAATATTTTGTTATTACTACAAAAAACTATAACTGAATTCAAAGGTTTCAAGTGTTTCTAAATAAGTTTTACTCTTAAAATATTCTAAACGGAATAATTTTAACTGTAAATTTTAAAAGAACTTTTTTAAAAACTAATTTAGAAGGAAGGTACAAAATGAAAAAGTACATTCTCGAAACCTTGAACAGGTTAAACGCATTCCTGCAGGGAATGAAGAAAAACCCAACTGACTGGACAGGCGAACCTGTAAAATCAACCGATGTTCAGAGTTCTATCACAGATTTAACAACAAAAGGCGAAGCAATCGACGCCGCAGAGTCTGCCTCTGTAATTGCGCGCCATTCAGGATCTCTCCAGAATTCAGAATCAAAAAGTTTGCTAAGCCAATGCGAAACATTCGCATATGCAATCTATGCAAACCAACCTGATAAACTTGCGGAATATGGAATGAAACCCCGCAAAGACCCAAGCAAAATTCCTCCGCCAACCGAAGTACTTGCAGTCGTCCTCGAAGATGATTCCGATGCAGAAGGTTTCTTAATCGGAATTAAAGCAAGGGATAAAAATGCAGACTCATACGAGTGGCAGAAAGGTCAAAGTTTAGTATCAACAGACCTGACAAACATTCCACAATTATTCTATTTCAAAACAACATCAAAAATCAGTTTCATAGATGATAACATCATCAAAGGAGTCCGGTATTTCTTCCGCGTTCGAGCGGCAAACCGAAACGGATACGGACCCTGGAGTGAAGCCGCAAGCAGAGTACAATAAACAAAATAGGGTGGGTTGACAAAACAAGAAACACTTTTACCCACCAAATTCAGTTAAGCGCCCCGGATCCCGGGGCGCTTTTATTTAAAAGCAGAGTAACTCAAGTCATAGATTCGCCGTGGTGAACATCCTGCTTGAGGAAAGAAGTGTAACTCAATCATCCTGCTTGAGAAAGAAGAGTAACTTGTCAAAACCTCAATTAAAGACAACTAAATATATATAATATTATAATCCGTTGTAATAAAAAATTAATTTTAGTAATTTAGAAGTAAGGGAGAATAATATTATTAAAGAAAAACTGCTCCATTTTACATTTTTTTATTTAAGTTCAAATCACCCTTTGTCATTCCCGCGAAAGCGGGAATCCAGAGTCTTTAAAAATTATCACGAAATGATAATGAAAACTGAAATTGATTTCATAAGTTTGTAATAAATTAAAGAATACAAAAATGAAAGCAGATAAAATATGGGATTTATTAAGTAGAACATCTAAACATTTACTAAATGTTGATGTTCATACTGAACTAACGAATCATTTAAAAGGAAATAAAGATTATTATTTTGAACATGCATATAAGGAAGTAAAAAGTAATAAATTATTGTACTTCGAAAATAATTTATTAATCTACTTTGTTTTTGAAAACGAACACTTTGAGACTTTCTATTTCCCTGTAAATAAAATAGAATCAATTTCAAAATCAATAGGCGATATTATGCGTATTAGATTCGCAAATAATTTGATCGAAACAAATCCTGAGTTTTCTAAATCAAGTACGTTTAAACCATCACTTGACTCACTATTTGAACAAATATTATTACATTTAACAAAACAATTATGAAAAAGTTATTTGCAATATTAGTACTATCAATGGGCTTTATTGGTTTTGCTAAATACATAAAGCGAAAGAAACTAGAATATTCAAATCTTATATTGGAAGAAGAATTACCAATAGAGGTATTAAGGAAGGAAGTTGAGATTCCTAAAGAGGAATTACCGAGTGCAGATAAATTGCCTATAGATGAAGTATCACCTAAAGAAGAAGAATATAAATTAATAGAGCCAGAAGTAAATACTTTGGAAGGAACAATCCCAAAGCATGCAAGAAGAAAGTTTAAAAGAAAAGATACGGATGATAGAATTGATCAATTACCAATTATTCAAGAAATGATAAGAGATTTTATTGGTGCTGATACTATTGAAGATTTATTTCAACTAATAGAATATATTCCTTCGGCGCCATATAATAGTGAAAACTTGGAAGACAATGACGAAAATCTTATTGGAAATACAAGTATTGAGAAACTTGAAAAACTTATACAATACTTGACTGATTATGAAAGACAAGTCCTTGTTGAATTTACAATTCAGTTAGTTGAGGAATATAAAGAAGACAATGATTACGCAGAGCAAAATGATGATTTTAATTAAATATGGCTATTATAAAAATTGATTGAATTAGGCGGATTATATTATAAGTTATGTTTAGTTGACACTTGTATTATTAGCGAACTTTTGAAGTTCAAAGAGGAATTAGGTTCGTTTATTGTTCCAAAGTTCCTACAAGAGCAGAGATTATTCTGTTATTCGATTAAGAATATTGAGGAAATGGAAATTTGTAAAGATATATTCGAAGAATTCATAAGTTATACCAGTATTATGCCTACAATATTATTAAAAACCGATGAAATGTTATTAGATGAAGAAATTAATAATTATGAAAACGATAATTATAAAATTGATCCAATACTAATTTTCGTAAATATGCTTAAAGGTGCTGATTATTATAAGGAATTTAAAGATATATTCACTCAAAATATTATTTCAGAAAATTTCAAAAGGAATAGAGATCTTAAACCATTTGTGCTCAATGCTATGGTAAAGAAATCAAATAGTTACCCAAGTGAAAATATATTCTTGGAAAAACGATATATTAATAATTGGCTAACTTCCGAAATGCATAATATATTATTTGGCATTTATAAAGAATTTGTTGATAATAAGATTAAATTAAGAGAACCATTAAATTATGATAAGTTTTTATCTTTAAAATCTATGACATTGATTAGATTTTACAAATTCTATTTGAAACATAGAAAGCCTAAGCCTTCGGATGTTAATGATGTTTATATTTCAAGTGCTTTTCCCTATGTTGATTCAGTTTTCTTGGAAAAAGATATGACTAATCAAATTTTACAAATTAAGAACAAACATAATTTTTATAAAGAATTAGAAATATTAAAATTAAGCGATTTCGTATCATGACCTCATACCAATTAAAGACACAGACGATTTATTGCGGGGATAACATCAAGATGTTAAAAGATTTGCCCGATGAGAGTATTGACCTTTGCTATATTGACCCTCCTTTTAATTCCAACAGGAATTATGAAGTGTTCTGGGGAGACGTGCAGGAGAAAAGAGCTTTCAATGACAGGTTTGGCGATGCTCAGGAATACATTAATTATATGCGACCGAGAGTAAGTGAGATTTATCGTGTGCTTAAAAAGACTGGAAGTTTTTATTATCATTGCGACTGGCACGCCTCGCATTACGTTAAGATTATGCTTGATGAGATATTTGGGTTTAATTATTTTAGGAATGAAATAATTTGGAAGAGAGCAAATACCGTAAAAGGTAATTTTGGACAAGGCAGTAAATTATGGAGCCCAAATATTGATAATATATTCTTTTATACAAAAACGACAGATTATACATTTAACCCAATGTTTAAAGAGTACACTTCTGAATATCTCGATAATTTTTATAAATATAAAGAAAGTGATGGTCGCAGATATAGACTTATAAGCATGATTGGTCCTGGTGGAAGTTCGAAAGGCAATCCTTTTTATGAAGTATTAGGTGTATCGAAATATTGGAGATATTCAAAAGAGAAAATGAATAAATTAATTGAGGACGGTTTAGTAGTTCAAACGAAGCCGGGAACGGTTCCGCAAAGAAAACTATATCTTGAAGATGGGAAAGGAGTTTCAATACAAACATTATGGGATGACATTGAATCTCTTAGTCCGTCCGCCAAAGAACGACTTGGCTATCCTACACAAAAACCAATTGCATTAATGGAAAGAATTATAAATGCAAGTTCTAACAAAGGTGATGTCGTTCTTGATGCTTTTTGCGGATGCGGAACAACTCTCGTTGCCGCTCAAAGACTAAATCGTAAATGGATTGGAGTGGATATTTCCCCAACTGCCTGCCGTGTGATGGGACAAAGACTTTATGAATTGTATAAACTTCGTGAGGGAACAGATTTTTGGGTGGATGATCTTCCGAAAACTGAAGAAGACCTTCGAATCCTTCCGCATTTTGAATTTCAGAACTGGGCCGTCATCGCTCTTGGACAACTTACAAATATGTCCGGCATTCCGAATAAAATTAAATCCGGTGACTTTGGTATAGACGGAAAGCTTTATCCCGTAGAACTTGAAAAGAAGAAGAAAGAAGAAAAGGATTTATTCGGCGATACAGACAAATACTATCCTGTTCAGGTGAAGCAAATGGATAAAGTCGGGAGACCAGACATAGATTCATTTCAAACAGCAATTCGCAGAGACGGAAGAATAAAAGGATACTTCGTTTCGTTCGACTTCACAAAAGATGCAATGACGGAAATCCGCAGACTTGATAAAGACGGCGAAATAGAAATCGTACCAATAACAGTTGCTTCACTGCTTAGAGCAGAACAGTATAAGCATTAATGTTTTCTGTGGATTTTAGTTAAATAACTAATAGAATAATTAATACAAACTATTTGAACAAAGAAATGAATTCAATTGAAAGACTAGATTTAGATTATCTTGCCAAGAAATATTCCGACAAAATAGGTAAAATACGTTTTGACATAAGAATAAATGATGCCGATTATTTCTCTATATTTCTTAAGGGTCAGTTTGATAATAATCCTATAAGTGTTTATATCGAAAAAGAACAAAAAGGGGATGTTTGGGAATATGTACCAACAATAAATTATAATTTCAAAATTAACCCTGCAACACTTTATCGGGTTAGTTTTGAACGACATATTAATTTAGAAGAGGTATTTGACGAAATATATAATAGAGGGCTAGATAAATATGATCCAGTTGATAAAAACTGTGAATGGGAATTAAATAATAGTTTTAAAGAATCCAATTTGAATGACAATTAATTAATAATAAAATATGAATTATTGAATAATTTTACTCATTTATATTATAATCTTATGAAGAAAGAAACGATTTATGTATTAGTTATGCTGTTTATTAGTCAAGTATCTTTTGGACAAAACATTAGAACAATTAATCTCCCGATTCCAGTTTATAGCGATAGTTTCTTAGATATTAAAGTATCAAATAATAGTCTGTGCTTTTTATTAATCGAAGATGATAGTCTTAATAAATCAAGACTATTTAAATCTTCTGATAATTTCGTAACTTACTCAGAGATAAAGATATTATATGGCAAAGAGAATATTTTTCATCGATTATTCATAAAAGACAATATCATAGCATTAATCCATGAATATGGTGTTGGAGATGTTTATTTATGGTCCTTTGATGGAGGAATATCATGGAAAATGGCTGAAGGGTTGGCCGAATATATGTTTCCAGAAAAATTTAGTAACGAAATAAAGAAAATAGATTTTGAGGATAATAATTATGATGACTATATTATCTACAAATCAAAGGACTATGGAAGAAATTGGGATTCTCAATTTTTCTTCAATTTTAATAATATTTTAAAGATTAAGAAAAAGGATGAATTTGCTTCAAACGATTGTAGAATATATTTCTTAGATAGTTATAATGGATTTTGCTATGGAAGATTAAATGTTGAAGAAGCCAGAGGTAGATTTAAATCCAGTAACTATAGTAATGTCTTTTGGTTTAAAACAAAAGATGGTGGAGAAAGCTGGGAAAGAGCAAACGGTTTAAAAGAATATCAAGATATTTATGAACCTCAATTTTTGGATCAGAGTAATGGATATGTTTATTGCACAAAAATAATTAATGGAGAAGAATTTAAAGGTTATTTGTTAAAAACAACTAACGGCGGGTCTGGTTGGATTCCTATTAAAGAGCTTAACAATAATTTTAATGTAAAATTTAAATTTATTAATAAAGATGTTGGGTTAATTTGGTTAAATGAGAATCTTTTATTCAGAACATTAGATGGAGGTAAATCATATGAATCGATTGATTTGATTATAGGAGATTATATACGTTCGGTAGAAGTTCAATCAAATGGCAATTGTTATATATTAACGGACAATTTATATAGTTTTAATATTTATGATAATAATATTATTAATAGTGATAGGGAAAAAAATTATGTTAAAGATCAAGAAGATTTAAAGATAAAGAAAGAAATTGAGAAAATTTCTGATAATGCAGACGAGTATTATGAATCGAAATCATTCGATAAAGCACTTTTAGAATATTTAAAATTAGAAAAAGATTATAATGTAATAGATTTAAAAATTACATTTCGGACTGCATATTGCTATGATAAAATCGGGAATGTTGAAGAAGCTTTGCATTATTATCTTGAATGTATAAGAATAAATCCAAGTTCAAGTATTGCCTACAATAATATCGGGGTTATTTATGATAAACAAAAGAATTATGAAAAGGCTAATGAATATTATGAAAAAGCATATGAAATTGAACCAAAAGAATTATACAAAACTAACTTAGAAAGACTTAAAACACTTTCATATAAGTTGTCAGATGATGATTTGCGGATTATCAATAAATATTTTCCTTCTCATAAGATAGGGAGTAAATTATTATATTGGCAAGTAAATAATTCTGCTTCGTATTTAGAAGACGTCTTTGGGGAGGATGATGGAAATAATTATGCAAAAGTCTTAATAAATTATTATATTAATTATTCCGCTTATCAAGTAAATCAAGTATATTTAAAAGAAAGTGGGACTTATTTATTAGATAACAACAAATTAATTTATAAAGGTTACAATAAAATGATAGGTGAATATTCTTATACTAAAATTGCCTTTCCTTTGGACGGTCTTACTAAATGGATAGTCTATGGCTTTCAATTAAGATTTTTAGGATATGAAGAAAGAGTAATTACTAGTGCGGGGACTTTTTATAATTGTTTGGTCATTGGTAAAGATTATTATAAAGAATATTATGCTCCCGATATTGGTTTGGTTTTAGTTAGGTCGGCTATTACTCAATCTAATTTTGAAACTGAAAAAGAATTAATGTCTTATACAATAGCTAGGTAAAAATATACAATCTGGATTCCAGCTTTCGCTGGAAAGACAGATTAGAAAAAGACAAAAATTAAAAAAGCCCGTTATTTATAATAACGGGCTTTTGTTTTATACATAAACTACTTTTCCTACTTCACTATAAGCATTTTCTTTGCTTCTTTGTAAATCTTTCCTGAGTTTAAATCTTTTGTTTCGAGTGTGTAGAAATATACTCCGCTGTTTAGGTCTGAGCCGTTGAAAGGGGAGAAGTAAACACCGGGATTCATGTTTTCATTTAAAAGATTTGAAATGTTTCTGCCGAGTGCATCATAAACTTTCAGCGATACAAAGCTTGCAGTCGGTACGCTGAATTTTATCTTTGTTACGGGATTAAAAGGATTCGGGAAATTCTGAAAGAGTTCGGGACTCGTTGGAATTTCTTCCTGAACAGAATTTACATTAGTCAGTAACCACTGATTGTACAATACCTGTAATGAATCTATAGGGTCGTGATTTGCCTGTGTGCTTGGGACAATCAATTCAATGTACTTTGTACCTATAGTATCCCCGGGCTTTCTGACTCGAAGAAAAGAAGAAATTGTAGACCTTCCTGAACCTGCGCATCTTGTATCGGCACCAACAACTTTTGCACCCTGCAATGCTGCCATAAGTTTATCGGCAAGTGTTCCTGTTTGTCTTAAAAATCTTGCTTCTATAGAATCAAGAATCTGTGAACCAAGTAATATATTTCCCTGAATGGAATAATTCGGACCCATTTTATGCCCTTTGTAATTCGTACAGCCTGTTCCTGTGTAAGCAGCAACCCTTCCGCCGCCGACTAAATCAACAATACCATACTGTCTGACCGTAGGAGTTGCATCCTGAAGCACAACAGAGTCACGAATCATTGTAGGTGAATACTTTAAGAGCATCATTCTCATTGCATTGTTATAATTTGCCTGAGTCCACGATGCCTGTATATGAGCAACGCCCCAGTTTGGCTGAATGTAACTTAAGATTAAACAGTTAGCGATGCACGAAGCACCTGCACTTCCAACCTGTCCCGTTACAGGGTCAACTGCACAGATGGAAAAAGTTGAATTTGCTATTTGAATGTTTGTACCAAGAAAGATAACAATTAATAAAATTGTAGAAAGTTTTTTCATACCCCTGAAATTATTTAATTAATAATATATTTTTTCTAAAAACAACCCTGATGGAGGAGCCGTGTATTTTGCAGGCTCTTCGGAATATTCTTTTAAAAGAAGTTCTATCTCGCTGCGATTGAAATTTCCTCTGCCGACTTCCACAAGCACCCCAACCAGCCTGCGAACCATCTTCCAGAGGAAGTGAGAAGATTTGATGCGAATATAAATCTTGTCTGCATCTTCAGTAATCTCAACCGACTCAACCTTGACTAAAGTTGATTTATCTTCATCCGATTTCTCGGAAAACGATTTAAAGTTATTCATACCAACAAACATTTCTCCCGCCTTCTGCATTCTTTCTACATCAAGTTCATCTTTCACCCACCAGACATATCTTTTCTCGAAAGCAGTTCGGCGCTTGGAAATTTTATAAACGTACTGTCTTGATATTGCCGAATGACGTGCGTGAAACCTATCGTAAGTCTTTTCAATTTCCAGAATGTTTATATCGGAAGAAAGAATATCATTCATCTTTTGCTTAAGTATTTCGGGAGCAAGCATAGTTTCGCATTCAAGATGTGCAACCTGTTCAATAGCGTGAACACCTCTGTCAGTCCTTCCCGAACCCTGCAAATCAATGAAATGGCTTTCACCTTTGGAATTCTTAAAGATCGTTTTGATTGTATCAATCAATGTTCCCTGAACTGTCTTTGCATTTTTCTGCTGCTGCCAGCCGGCATAGTTAGTGCCGTTGTACTCTAAATATATTTTATACTTCATAGTGCAATTTATCGTTATTCTTTTCAAAAATACACAGAAATAATAATCCGATATAAATAATCAAAACAAATAGTATATCCTTCCACCGCAAAGGTCGCCAAGGTCGCAAAGTTTATTATAAAAGAATCTTTTTATCAAAATGTATTTTATATTTCTCTTTTATTCTTTGCGCTCTTAGCGTACTTTGCGGTTAATATTCCTGAAAATATTATTCCACTTTGCTATTAAATTGATTTTTAACGCTGAATTTTCCAATTTAAACTGAAAAACAAAAGGAGAAACAAATTTATGGAGTTAACATACTCAACTTACTTAAAAATTGACGAGCTTACTGACCTGCAGGAGCTTTGTTCAAAACCGAATGAGCACGATGAAATGCTGTTTATCATAATTCATCAGGCGTATGAACTATGGTTTAAACAGATTATTCACGAACTTGACCATCTGATTAAGAAACTTGGCGAGAATGATGTGATGACTGCAATAAAGACACAGAAAAGAATCAACACTATACTGAAAGTAATTGTTCATCAGGTGGATATTCTGGAAACTATGACTCCGCTGGAGTTTCTTTCGTTCCGCGATTATCTTCAGTCGGCAAGCGGCTTTCAGTCTTATCAGTTCAGAGAACTGGAATTCATGCTCGGAAAGAAAAATCTAAATGTACTGGACAGGTTTGAAAAGGGAAGTAAGGCTTACGCGAAATTAGCTCAGAGATTTGAAGAGAAAACTTTCTGGGATTATTTCCTGAGCTTCCTTACTATTAATGATTATACGATTCCTGAAGAAGTATTAAACAGGGATATTACAAAACCGATTGAACCTAACAAGGAAATTCAGAAGATGTTACTCGGTATCTATAAAAACTCTCCCGTTATTGCCACACTTTGTGAATTGATGGTTGACTTCGACGAAGGTATGCAGGAATGGCGGTACAGGCACGTTAAAATGGTGGAAAGAACTATCGGTGCTAAGATGGGAACGGGCGGTTCCGACGGTATAAAATATTTACAGGCAACATTGTTCAAACCTTTGTTCGAAGATTTGTGGACAATCAGATCGGAGTTTACTAATGATTAGTGTGGAAGACCTTGGCAAAGACATAAATCCTTTGTCTGAATACTACAAAGACTTCAAAGTTACAGAAAGAATTCTGCTTACAGGACATTCTCATCAAGCTCAGCCCGATTGTGCAAAGGAAGGAGTACTTAAATGCTGGAAAGATGCTTCTTCTCTTGCCGATGATAAGTGGGGAAAAGTGTTTGAGGCTGCGGATTCAGTAAGAACTTATCTTTCGGGGCTGATGGATGATGATAAAAATAACATTGTCCTCGGACAAAATACTCACGATTTAATTCTTCGTTTTCTTTCTGCGCTGGATTTAAAGAAAAGAAATAAGATTATCACTACTGACGGTGAGTTTCATACTATCAGGCGGCAGATGGACAGACTTAGTCAGGGAATTCTTGAAGTTGTGAAGGTACAGCGTAACCCGGTGGAAACTCTTTCCGAGAGAATTATTCAGCAGATTGATAATAAAGTTTGTGCAGTGATGGTTTCGAAAGTTATGTTTCAGGATTCTGCAATCGTTAGCGGACTTTCTGAAGTGGAAAATGCCTGTACGATGCACGGAGCAAAACTTTTAGTAGATATATATCACGTTTTGAATGCTATTCCTTTTTCAATTAAAGAAGAAGGTCTTAAGGGTTCATTCTTAGTCGGCGGAGGTTATAAATATTTAGAGCTCGGCGAAGGAAATTGTTTTATGCGTATACCTCCGAACGAAATATTTAAGCCTGTAATAACAGGATGGTTCGCAGAATTTGCAACACTTTCGGCAAAGAAGATTCCAGGAGAGGTTCAGTACGGAGAAAAGCACTGGGCTTTCGAAGGTTCTACGTATGACCCTGCGTCACATTACAGAGCTCTGGAAGTTTTTAAGTTTTTCGATGAACAAAAGTTAACTCCAAAACTTCTTCGTGAAATAAACATTCATCAGAAGAAAGTACTTGCTGATACATTCACGGAAATGAATCTTGACGAAAAGGTAATCAAATTAACATCTCAGAAAAACACTGCGGGATTCCTGACATTCATTACTCCTTTTGCAGGAAAATTTACTGAAGAGTTAAAAATCAGGAATGTATTTGCTGATTCAAGAGGGGAGTTTCTCAGGTTGGGACCTGCGCCGTACCTTACAGACAATCAGCTGAAGGAAGCTATTTATGAATTGAGAGAAATTATTCAACTGTTATAAATATAAAGGAATTGTATCTTTGCATATGAATAAAATTACACTAAACACAGCACTAATAATTTTCCTTTCCGCAATGCTTTCTTCATGCGGAATGAGCTGGAAAGAGCTTAAGCCCGTCACAAACGAAAAGGGATTAAGGATTAATCTGGAAGTAAGTAAAGTGAAGTCAAAGTCGGAAGACTTTGGCGCATTTGCATTACGAATAACGAATCAGTCCGACAGTGATTTCATACACTGTACTTTTAAGTTCGACGATAAGTACGAACACACTTTCGAGGGATTAAAAGATAAGACTTACGATGAACCGATAGTTTTAACGAGGTCTTTATTGAAATCAGGTGATACTTTCATATTCATATTCAACAGTGATATTGATAATTATCAGAGGTTCGGGATAAAAGATGCTAAAAAGAATTACATACCTTCTAAGATAGAGCTAAAAACTCACGAGGGAAATTTAATATGGAATGTTCCGGCAGACTTATAACTAAAAACCCCGTTTAAAACGGGGTTTTCTTTTAGAATTAATCTCTTAATAACTCTCGAGCAATAACTATCTTTTGTATTTCACTCGTTCCTTCATAAATTTCAGTAATCTTTGCATCGCGTAAATATCTTTCTACAAGGTATTCTCTCACGTATCCATATCCGCCGTGAATCTGAATTGCCTCGAGTGCGTTGTGAACTGCAACACGGCTTGCATAAAGTTTTCCCTGTGCAGCTTCCTTTGCGTACTTTTCGTGTGCGTCTTTCTTTAAAGCAGACTGAACAATAAGCAGTCTTGCAGTCTCAACGTTAACTGCCATATCTGCAAGTTTGAATTGAATTGCCTGTAAGTTGCAGATAGGTTCGTCGAATGCTTTTCTTTCTTTTGAGTATTTTATTGATGCATCGAGTGAAGCTGATGCAATTCCTAATGCCTGTGATGCAATTCCAATTCTGCCGCCATTGAGAGTTTCCATTGCAATCTTAAAGCCAAGACCTTCTTCTCCAAGAATGTTTTCTTTAGGTACCCTTACGTTATTTAAACCAACCGTACATGTATCTGAACTCCTGATACCGAGTTTATCTTCTTTCTTTCCAAGTTCAACACCGGGGAAAGTTTTCTCTACTATAAATGTTGTAATTCCTTTATATCCTTTAGATTTATCTGTCTGTGCCTGAACTAAATAATAGTCAGCTGAAGTACCGTTTGTAATCCAGTTCTTCATTCCGTTTAAAACGTAAAAGTCGCCGTCTTTATCGGCTAAAGTCTTTTGATTCGTTGCATCGCTTCCTGCTTCAGGTTCTGAGAGGCAGAATGCTCCGAGTTTTTGTCCTGTGGCAAGCGGACGTAAATACTTTTCTTTCTGTTCGTTTGTACCCCATTTTTCCAGACCAAAACAAACGAGTGAATTGTTTACTGACATAATAACACCGACTGATGCGTCAACTTTTGATATTTCCTCCATCGCAAGTACGTAACTTACAGTATCGAGCCCTGCACCTCCCCATTCAGGCGAAACCATCATTCCCATAAAACCCATTTCACCTAACTGTTTTACTATTTCAGCAGGGAATGTTGCATTAATATCTCTTTCAACAGCAGATGGTGCAATTTCATTTTCAGCAAAGTCTCTTGCGGCATCTCTGATTTGAATCTGTTCTTCCGTAAAATTGAAATCCATTTTAAGTATTTTTAAAGTTTAATTTGTATACTATTTATTGTATTCGTAAAAACCTTTTCCGCTTTTTCTGCCAAGGTATCCTGCGGCAACCATTTTCTTCAGAAGGGGACATGGGCGGTATTTTGTATCGCCAAGACCATTGTGAAGAACTTCCATTATAAACAGACAAACATCAAGTCCAATAAAATCTGCAAGCGTAAGCGGTCCCATCGGATGATTCATACCAAGTTTCATAATCGAATCGATTGCTTCCGGTTCTGCAACACCTTCCATAACGCAGTAAATCGCTTCATTAATCATCGGCATAAGAATTCTGTTTGAAATAAATCCGGGATAGTCCTGAACTTCAACAGGTACTTTCTCAATCTTTTCGGTAAGTACTTTCACTATATCATAAGTTTCCTGCGACGTTGCAAGACCTCGTATTATCTCAACAAGTTTCATCATCGGAACAGGATTCATAAAGTGCATTCCTATTACTTTATCGGCACGTTTTGTTACTGCACCTATTTCAGTTATGGAAATTGAAGAAGTGTTAGTAGCAAGAATTGCATCTTCCTTGCATAATCCGTCGATTGTTTTGAATATCTGCTTTTTAATCTCAGGATTTTCTGTAGCAGCTTCAACAATCAAATCAGAAGTCTTTGCATCCTGCAGTTTTGTAGTTCTTGTAATGTTTGCAAGAGTTGCATTCTTAACTTCCTCTGTAATAGTACCTTTCTTCACCTGTCTGTCAAGGTTTCCTGTAATAGTCTTTATTGCTTTATCAAGAAATTCTTCCGATAAATCAATAAGATTTACTTTAAAACCAAACTGTGCGAATACGTGTGCGATACCGTTTCCCATAGTTCCTGCACCTATAACAGATATTTGTTTTATTTCCATTTATTGTTCTGTTTGAAATTTAATGAGTTATCAAAAATAACGATTCAGTTATAATCTTTCAATTATTAAAGCACTGGCTTCTCCGCCGCCGATACATAATGTTGCAAGACCGATTTTCTTGTTCTGCTGCTCAAGTACGCTTAATAATGTTGTTAATATTCTTGCACCGCTTGCTCCAATCGGATGTCCGAGAGCAACGGCACCGCCGTTTAGATTTACTTTCGCAATATCTAATTTCGCAACTTTTATTACTGCAAGTGCCTGTACTGCAAATGCTTCGTTGATTTCGAAGATATCAATATCTTCAAGTTTCATGTTTGCTTTCTTTATTACATTTTCTATCGCATAAGCAGGAGCTGTTGTGAACCATTCAGGTTCCTGTGCGAAAGATGTTTGTGCGATAATCTTTGCAAGTGGTTTTATCCCCATTGCATCTGCTTTTTCTCTGGACATAATCACGAGTGCCGATGCACCGTCATTAATCTTTGATGCATTGAAAGCTGTGATTGAACCTTCTTTATCGAATGCAGGTCTTAACGCAAGACCTTTTTCGAAGTTTGTTTTCTTTGGCTCTTCATCTTCTGCAACAATCTTCGAACCCTTTTTATCTTTTATCTCTACTGCAACTATTTCTTTGTTGAACAATCCTTTTTCAATCGCGTTAAGTGCACGTGTGTAACTTTCTACGGAGAAATCATCCTGTTCTTTTCTAGGAATATTCATTTCCTTCGCACAAAGTTCGCCCGCACTTCCCATATGATAATTATTGTAGCAGTCCCAGAGACCGTCGTGAACCATTCCGTCAATTATTGTTCCGTTACCCATTCTGTAACCTGTACGTGCTTTAGGAAGATAATAGGGGACATTGCTCATCGATTCCATACCGCCTGCAACAACTACTTCTGCATCGCCTGCTATGATTGCCTGTGCGGCAAGCATAACAGCCTTAAGACCCGAACCGCAGACTTTATTTATTGTCATGCAAGGAGTTGATTTCGGTAGACCTGCATAAATCGCTGCCTGTCTTGCAGGAGCCTGACCTTCGCCCGCAGGAAGAACATTTCCCATAATCACTTCAGAAACATCCTCCGGTTTTATACCTGCACGTTTAACTGCTTCTTTAATAACAAGAGCACCAAGCTGTGGTGCAGTAAACCCTGCAAGTGCTCCCTGAAAAGAACCTATTGGAGTTCTGACGGCTGAAACTATAACTACTTCTTTCATATTGATAATTGATTAATTTTAAATTTAATAGATTTACAAATAACAATTATATACCACAAAATAAATTCCAAAAGAACAGAAAATAATAATGAAATAATTCTCTTTATGTTCAAAACATCTGAATATTTAAGTTATACAGTTACGAGTGAAAACGTGCACAAGATGGCAAGAAAAGATAAAAGAAGAAATGGCACAGCATAAAAGACGATTAGAGCTGATTTTCACTGATTGTTTTTTAGGGTTAAAGATAAGAAAAGATAATTCTGGTTTACCAGAGTATGGATTATAAGATAAAAGAATTCTAGTAGTCATTAGGTATTAAATCGCTAAATTATAGTTTTGGTAAACCAAAATCGCAAATTTCCGTTTAATAACTATAGTTCAGCTAAAAAGATTGTGGATTATTACCTCTGCCTGTTCTTTGCTAAACTCTTGCAGGTTATTTGCTTATTGATTGCTGAATTAGGTGGATTTCATGTGTATTTGATGTGGGTTAGACGTGTATTTGATGTGTATTAGGTATTCAAAAATGCGGTTTTTACATTTTCAGTCTTTTAAAGCAGATGATTAGTAAATAATCAACAATACACATTTGATTATACATTGTAATGTTTAAACAACGGTATGGTGAGAAAAGTTCCCGAGAAATGATAAATAATTGAAATTATTTTATAAGAATAAATCCCCGTCGTTTAGACGGGGATTTATCTAAAGTTTTTCAGTTATTATTTGATTAGAACCATTTTTTTAACCGAAATAAAATCCTTTCCTTCGTTTACGAGTATCCGTGCAAAGTATATTCCGCTTGCCAAGTTCGAACCGTTGAACTCGGTTATGTGTTTACCTGCCGAACGAAATTCATTGTTAACGAGTGTTTTCATTTCTCTTCCGAGAATGTCGTAGATTACGAGTTTCACTTTTGCATCTCGTGGTATATCATACGCTATCTTAGTCGTTGGATTAAACGGGTTCGGATAGTTTTGGTATAGTGTGTAAGTTTGCGGAATTAGACTGTTTGTTGATTCATCTTTGTTTCCTTTTCCGATTCCGAATACTTTCTTGATGTCATTGTTAATGATTGCAGTGTGAGTTACGATGGTGTTTGGTTTCTTTAGTTTCACCACTTCTTTAATTTGTTTCATCGTTGCGAGTTCTGTTATTGCATCGCTCTTTTCGTTTTTGCTTTTTGTTGTTTCTATCTTCTTTTCGAGTGTCTTCACTTTCTCTTCCTGTGCGGTCTTATCATCCTTCGTTACGTTCTTTATTTTCTCGTAGAATGTCTTTGTTATTTGCTCGGTTGAGTTTCTGTTTGAATTTGTGTTTTTGCTTTTATTTGTGTTTATATCACTCTTCGTCATACGGTTTAACAATGTGTCGGCAGGTGTGTTTAGTTCTTCGGTTGTTTGCTCTAAATCTCCTTTATAACTGCCGCCTGTTCCCATTAGTAAATATGTTGCCGCATAGTCCCAGCTTGCAACGAGTCCTTCATATGTGTATGGATTCTGTGTCATTATGTATTGAAAGCCGTTGAGTGCTGATTGATACTGTCCGAGTTTAACTTTGCATTTCTGAATGAAGTAAAATGCTCGTTTTATTAGTGTTGGGTTTTGTGTGTTTGTTGCTATTAAGTTTTCAAGGAATGTTTTTGTTATTCCTATTTTAGTACTATCAAGACTTAGCGATGCCATGTAAAGTTTCTGTACCATTGTGGCACTTTCAAGGCTGTCAGGATATTGCGTTAAAAGTTGTTTTGCTTTGTCTTCAACGGTAAGATAATTTCTCTTTCTAAGGTTTATGTTTATGGAATCTTTCAAACTCTTATAAACATTTTCTTCGATGTTCATTGGTTTATTCGGATTAAATCCGCTTCCTTCACCGCCCGAACGGTAGTAAAAAGTATCGCTATATCCGCCGTATTGATACACAAAGTAATCGCCGGGAGGAGAAAGTTTACAACTGTAATCTGCGAAAATAAAATTAACAGGATCAGTAGAACCATTCCAAACAACTGAAAGTGTCGCATCTATGTTTGTTACGCTGTCTTTGTGGAAACAATTCTTCATTGCGTTTACGTATAAATAGGGCATTCCGATTAAATCACCTGTAAGGTGTTTTGAGTTATCAATATCGCTTAAATCGAAATCATTCTGTCCGTTTTGAATATTAAAGTATGAATTGTTTGAATATACATTGCTTGCCGAAGTGCCATTGTTCTTGATGTAATTATATCCGCCAAGATACTGACCTGATGTTGGGCTTAGTGACGCATAACTTCCCGAAAGACACAAAATTCCCTGTGAGTTATTTTTACCAAGGATTGTGTTTCCGTAGAGGTCTGTTGTGGAATACATAAGAACAACTGATTTTCCGAAGTTAGTAAATACATTATTCTTAATTGCACCGCCTGTAACTTCGGTAAATAAAATTGCGTTTGATGTATCGTTCTGAGAATTGAACAAACACCATTCGGTTACAATCGGCAGAGTTACAGATGCGTTTGAAAGTACACTGATAGCTGAGTAACCGCTCTGATTCATATTAAAGTTGCATTCGCGAACGTTGAATACTATCAGGTTATCCGAAAAACTATTATATACAGCCTGAATTCCTCCTGAATTACTGTTTGCATTAATAGTATTCCTTCTGAAATTAACCTTGTATGAATTTATGATTGAAAACGCTTTTGCCGTATCGTTTGCTTTTATGTTTGAAATGTTTGTGTTGTAAACACCGATGGAATCACAGCCAATGAGTGTGATACCTTTCCAGAAAGTTGTTTCTGTTTTGCCTGTAAGCGTTACAGCATCAGCATTATCTGCATTAACATTACTGACGAAACATCCTCCGTTCATTTCTATACCTGCACTGTCTGAAAATGTTACAACAGCATTGGGAGAAATGGTTATGTTGTGTCCGCCATTGTAAATCATTCCGTTGCAGTTTACGTTACCGCTTATAACTTCATCGACAACGAGTGTACCGCCGCCTAATATAACAGGGGATATTTTGTAAAGTTCTCCCTGCCCGGGCATATACCAGCCAAGGTCAATGAGTGTGCCTGCACTTTTGCCGAATGTTGCAACAGTTTTATTCGAATCTATGCAAAATATTTCCCAGTTATCATAGTTTGCAAATTCAGATGAATTTATATCAAACCTTACACGGATATTTCTTTTGCCGCCTCTGTTATCAATGGAGGTTTCGTTTATATAAGGCGAGCACCTTCTGTTAACAATCATAAAGTATTTATCCAGTTCACTTGTGCTCGATTTGAATGTAGCTGCCTGAATGTATCTGTCATAATTGCATTCGTAAGTTAAACCCGTGGGCAAAGTAAACTGTGGAGTATATGCAACACAGGCAGGCGAACCCGAGCCCGGTTTAAAAGTTATAATATCAGAGAAATATGTGGAGTTTAAAAAGTTTGGTCTTTCATCATCACTTTTGTAAGAACAGGATTTGGTTGAATTAGCGTCGAAGTTCATAATGTACGGTCCCCATTTTTGCAGTTTACTGTTTATCTCTCCAATCTTTTTAAATTTATCCTGATTGTAAGCAGATACGTGACGCGGACTACAACTATCAGAAGTTGTGCCATTAATAATCCCACGGGCGTAAGTTGAATTTATAGTATTATCAAATGATGTATAAGAAAAATACATAGTACCTTTTGCGTTATAAGTAATGCCAAGACAGGTTTGCAGTTCAAGTTCTTCATTTGAGGGTTCTTTTAATTTATGTGACGGGCTATACCAGAGATGTGCTTGCGGACAATTTATAATTTTCATATCGCTATTCTTTGAAAGTCCGTCCATCAGTTTATCAATATAAATTAGTTTTGACCCACCCCGTCCTGTATCAATGTGTGTTTGAAGCCAATTATCATAAAAATCCGGTGTTGCTGTGTATGATAAAACACCCTTCGTTATTGACGAATCATAATCCTGATCCGGATCAAATAATGTATTGGGATGGTATGATTTTGACCAGTAAGAGTTATGCGCCACATCATAATTTGAATAACCTTCAAGAGAATATGAACCCATAACGATTGTGTTCAGACCAAAATCGTCGTGTAAGTATTTTTTCAACTGTGATGCATTCAAAAGACTTTTGTTATCATTAGGAAATCCCGGTATATGAGCCCTGAACAGATCATAGTTTAGCCAGATGACGAGTGAGTTGGTGTTGCCATATCGGCCAATTATCTGACTGTCCAATTGTTTTATTGCAGGGAAGTGACTGAATTCACATTCTTCAAAATAAAAGTAATTTGGTACTCCGTCCCTTTTATTATCTTGTGCAAGGTCGATTTCAGTGTTGAGTCTTCCTACTAAGTAATTATGCATATTGTCATTTAATGTTAAATATTGATGAGCAGGTGTATTTTCCAGCCTCACTCTGTCAATCCACATATCGCATTTACCTGTCCAATAAATTTTAAAGTCGTTTCCGCTGTATTTTTGATTATTCCAGTCGAAGGCAAAGAAGTTATGGTCGGTCGTATCCGAAAAGTTACTCCATAATGATGTGTCAATTTTTAAGTTTCCTTGACCCTGCCTAAAATAAAACTCCTCTAAATAATTTCCATGATATATGGGGTTCAAAGAGTCTGGTTTAAAATTCATAACTCGGATTGGAACATCTTTAACTACTTGTCCATTCCATCCTGTTATTTGAATTCTGCAAACTGTCTCAGTATCATGTTGACCACCTGTGGCATAAGTGGAATCTATTCTTATCCTTGGCATAACGTACCAGTCCCAGCGTTTATCATTCATCCAGGATTGGGTAGCATTAAAAGATAATTCCCTGTCGGATATTACTCCTGAATCTATTAAAATATTGCTTGTAATTGGGTTTTGCTCTATTATTTTACACCGTTTAACCCTTTCACCGCTTCCATATTTTGGGTCGTTATCAGTAGTATCATTAACGTGAATTGTACCGTTTATCGAACCCGTAAAAGAATAAAACCAATAAGGGTCGCTTGAGGGAATCTGCTCGCACTCGTAGTCAACCCGTTGACCCGCAACGATGTATTGAATTATAGGACGGTCCATATATGTTCTCATACTGCTATCTTTATTGTTTCGAACGATGTCCTTGACAAATTGCGGTATAGGCTGTAAATAATTGTCACTTGTATTCATTTCCCATCCATTTTCAAGTGCTGAATAATTATGCCATACATTGAATTTCAATGAATCTTTTAAATAGTTATACTGCGAATACCAGCCGTTATCGAATGCGCCGATATGGTATTGTGTGTCTCGTACTGCGGTAGTAACATTGTTTCCTGATTTATTAATTTCTGCTGAAGGTTGTGTGAAATATGAAATCAGTAATAACGCAACAATACCGGAGAATATTGCTAATTTGAAAATTAAATGCTTCATATACTTTATGTTTAAATTAATAAAATGGTTTATATCTTTTGTTTTCTATTTAATTAATAATGCTCTTTTTGTATCAATGATTATTCCGTCTGCAAACAGAGTGTAGAAATAAACTCCGCTTGAAAGATTTCCTGCATTGAATGAAACATCATAAGTCCCTGCAGTCTGTTTTTTGTTTATTAATGTATTAACTTCTTTACCCATAATATTATATACAATTAATTTTATCTCTCCTTTAATTGATAATTTATAATTGATAATTGTTGAATTGTTAAACGGGTTTGGATAGTTCTGAGACAAGATATAATCCTTTGGAACAGATGTAATATTATTATTTATACCAGTAATATATGTTGTGTCGTTGCCTCCTGTAACAGTATGCGATTCAGATGGAACAGTAATACTAGAAGGATAAATCCATCCATTTAATTTATCTGCAAAAGAAATAAAACTAAAAGAGTAACGCTGTAATGTTGTATCAGGAAATTGATAACCCCAATTTATTCCTCCATTAGTCGTTTTATATAACGGGGGGGCGACCATATTTTTCTGCACCTACCATCCATACAGTGTCTTTATTTAAAATAGAAAAAGAAGTGTTATTACTAAAGTATGAACTAAATATTGGTGTCTTTTGTGTTACCCAATTTATTCCGCCATTGGTTGTTTTCTTAATACTATCAGTCACTTTCCAACCCGTTAAGCTATCAACGAACATAATACTTGTGTATGTTTCGCCAATTATTGCAAACCAGTTAACACCTCCGTTTGTGGTTTTACGCATTTGACCGCCAAGACAAAACCCCATGTCTATGTTGTACATGTAGATAGTTGATGGCTGTCCGCTTCCTCCTGTTTGTCCCATTGCTTGCCAGTTATATCCTCCGTTTGTGGTGCGGTAAACGCCGCCGTCAAAGCCACTACTGCTAACTACAAGCATTGTATCTTTGTTAAGGATTGAGA
This sequence comes from Ignavibacteriota bacterium, assembly GCA_026390735.1. Classification (GTDB taxonomy): domain Bacteria; phylum Bacteroidota; class Ignavibacteria; order Tepidaquicellales; family Tepidaquicellaceae; genus CAIKZJ01. Next base: position 14,398 of record JAPLFJ010000038.1, on the reverse strand, counting down.
TATCATCACAAAATATGTTTAACGGTATTATTTCCCAAGTAGAACCTTTATTAGTTGTTTTCAATATTTCTGTATAACTCCTAACTGCAAAAATTGTGTTCGAATCAATAGAAATAATTCTTCTAAATCCCCATGTTGTATTTGAAGTATAATTAATAATCCAATTATCACCACCATTTGTTGTTTTTAAAATGTATGATAATGACGATGTTGTCGTAGTTACAGCAAAACCGGTCAGGCTATCAAGGAAAGTATTATCCTGAATAGTATTTCCATTCAAATTCGGAAAGAACTGTTGATACCAACCCGAAGTGCTCTTATCCTGAAAACCTGCCGAAGCAAAAAACAGCATGAAGACAAGAAGTATCAGTACATCAAGTATGCGTGAAAAGATTTTTTGAGTTTTCATATAGATAATATATTTTTTTATAATAAAGGAGTGTGTGCTGTGTTGAATAACTTTGTAATTTAAACTTTCTCATTAAAATATTCTTAGATATTTGTATAAGATTTAATTAATTATAAATTACATCTTAATGTTTTTATATTCAAGATATATAACAAAATGCAGTAATTATTTTTTATTAATATTTCACTAAAACGAATTAAATGTATCATAAAGAATTGTAGAATGAAAGATTATTGGCGGGTTTGTAAAATAATACTTGAAATTGCAGAAGGACTCAAATTATGAAACTATTATTCGAGCCCTTCTAAATTTATTGGTTATAAATATATCAATAAAAACTGATTATACTATAATCCTGCTTCGATTATCTTTAATAAACTGTCTGCTTTTAATGCTGCGCCGCCGATTAATCCACCGTCTATGTTTTGCTTTCCGAGTAATTCTTTTGCATTCTTGTCATTCATACTTCCGCCGTATAGGATTCTTGTACTTCCAGCGACTGTTGCATTGTAAAGATTCTCGAGTGATTTTCTGATTTCCATGTGCATTCCGTCTGCCTGTTCCGGTGATGCCGTCTTTCCTGTTCCAATTGCCCAGACCGGTTCGTAGGCAATTACAACTCTTTGCATATCCATAGCACAGACATCTTTCAGACACATCGTTACCTGCTCGTCAACTATTTTCACTTCGATTCCTTGTTCTCTTTGTTCGAGTGTTTCGCCTACGCAGAGAATCGGGGTTAGTCCTTTTTCAAGTGCTTTAATAACTTTAAAATTGATTAAGTGATTAGTTTCGTGGAAATACTGTCTTCTTTCGCTGTGTCCAAGAATTACGTATTCACATCCTAAATCCCTTAACATCGATGCCGATATTTCTCCCGTAAAAGCCCCGTCATCTTTGTAATGAATGTTCTGTGCACCGAATTCTATTCCTGAACCGACAAATATTTCTGCTGCGGCAGATAAAGAAATGAACGGGGGACAGACCACAACATCTACTTTACTAGCAACTTCTTTCGATACTGCTGATTTAATCTCGTTCATCAGTACTTTTGCTTCAGATAAACTCTTGTTCATCTTCCAGTTTCCTGCTATTAGTTTCTTTCTCATAATACTTATAATTGTTTTATTAAAATTATTTGGTAATACTCTTAAACTTATTTAATACATTTTCTTTCACACTCTTATGCTCGACTATTGGAAAAGGATAATCTTTCCCGATTACCACTCCGCAATTAACTTGCTGCTCCTTATTCATATCATCGGGTTTATGAATGCACTTATCAGGGACATTCTTTAACTCTTTTACGTACTTTCTGATGTATGTTCCCTTTGCGTCGAACCTCTGACTTTGCAGATAAGGGTTAAATATCCTGAAATATGGTTGTGCATCGCATCCAGTGGAAGCACTCCATTGCCATCCGCCGTTATTTGAAGCAAAATCTAAATCTATTAGTTTCTCCGCAAAATACTTCTCACCCCATCTCCAGTCAATGAACAAATCTTTTGTAAGGAACATTGCTGTTATCATTCTTACTCTGTTATGCATCCATCCTTCTTCGTTTAACTGTCGCATTCCTGCATCAACTATAGGATATCCTGTCTTTCCTTCGCACCATTTCTTAAATGATTTCTCATCGTAGTTCCATTCAAGTTTATCGTATTGCTTCTTAAATGAAGAATTAATCACATAAGGAAAATGATGCGTAATATGGTAATAAAACTCCCTCCACAGCAGTTCATTCATCCATACTTTTACTTCTTCATCATTCTTTATTTCTTTTTGCTTCTTTAATGCTGCTCTGTAACATTCTCTGATGCTTACAGTACCAAAGTGCAGATGTGCAGAAAGAAAACTTGTACCCTTAACAGAAGGGAAGTCTCTTTGTGATTTATATTTATCAAGTCCGTTCTTGTAAAATTCTTTGAGTAATCTTAATCCTTCAGTCCTGCCTCCGCAGAATAGGGGAGACTTCTTTAAATCTTCATACTTAAATATCTCTGATGATATATTATCTTCCGGACTTAGTTTCTCAATCTTACAATTGCTGGATTTATAGTGATTTTCGCTTATCAGATTTAAACACTTCCTGCTGAAAGGTGTAAATACAGAATACGGATTTCCATCATCCTTCGTTATCTCATCGGGCTCAAATAATGTAGTATCAGAATATAATTTAAGAGAACTGCCCTTTGTACTAAGGAAATCCATAATCGCCTTATCCCTCTCAATCGAATAGGGTTCTGTCTGCCTGTTAGCATAAACGGAAATATTTCCATACTTAGATTGTAACTCCTTAAAAACTATAGGGCTATCTCCCTTAATAATATTGAAGTTATAACCTTTTTCTTTAAGTAAAATTACCATTTCTTTCAGGGACTCATAAAGGAAAGAAACCCTCATCTCTCCAAAATATTTAAAACTGTTCCGGTTCTTTATGTATAGTAACAAAAACTTTTCACCGGGCTTTGTATCTTCAATAAAATGCTCTAATGCCCTGTTATCAAAAATTCTTAAGTCTTTTCTGAACCAGAATATTTTAACCATTATCTACTTGAGGCTTCCTTTCAAGGAATGAATGGGAAGTTAATCTCACGAATGTAGCTCTCTTCTGGTATTCGCTGATGTCTTTTGAATTCAGATAACTCATAGATGACTGTAAACCTTCTTTGTATTCTTTAATTAGCTTTTTAACAGCTCCTTTATAAGGTACGAGAGATTCTTCACCCTCTATATAATTCTTGTTTTCCTGTTTTACTGCAAATGAAGCACTTCCGCAATACTTCTTCCATCTCTGGTTATTATATTTCAAAACTTCACCCGGAGCTTCATCAGTTCCTGCAAGAACTCTTCCGAACATTACTGCGTCGCATCCCAGAGCAATTGCCTTACACATTGCTCCCGGAGTACTTATGCCTCCGTCAGCAATAATCTTAACGCTGCTTCTTAAATCATCTCTTGCACTCAATGCACGGACTATTGCATCTACCTGTCCGATACCTATTCCTGATTTAATTGAAGTAGAGCACATAGCACCGTTACCGATTCCGACTCTTATAGCATCAACTCCAAGGTTTATTAAAAACTTTGTCGTCTCAGAACTTGCAACGTTTCCCGCAATTATCTTCAGTTTATATTCATCAACTGTCGGGCGGATACTCTTTAAAAACCTTTCAATCATTTTTGAACCGCCGTTTGCTATATCTATACAGTAAATCTTTACACCATAGTCTGCAAGGACTTTCAGTCTGCTGATTTCTGTATGCTCGCTTATACCGATTGCTGCTGAAAAGTATTCAGATGATTCAAACCCGTTATCCTTGAATTCTGCTACCTGCTCTTCTGCAGAATTGAACCTGTGAAGTATTCCGAGTGTGCCGAGTTCTGATAATGCCTTTGCCATCCTGCCGCCGCAAACTGTGTTCATTGGGGAAGCAATGATGGGGACTGATAATTTTATTCCGCAGAAGTCAACTGAAGTGTCGCAGTCTGACCTGTGTTCCAGTTCCGAAATCTGATTCGGCAGTAACGAAACATCATCGTACGTTAATGAATCGTCTGAAAGAATATTTTTATATGACATATTGTATACATTAAAAGGGGAAAGGACAGAGTTGAACTCTGAACTTTCCCAAAAATTAAGTTAATTTATTAGTATTAAACTGCCTGTGCTAATGCCTGTGTTACTTTATCGGCCGCATCCTGTAAGGTATCTGCTGCGATAAGGTTTAAACCTGAATCAGTTAAAAGCTGTCTTGCTTCTTCTGCATTCGTTCCCTGAAGTCTTACAACTACAGGAATATTAAGGTTTAAGTTTCTCGATGCCTGAATAACTCCGTTTGCTACTCTGTCGCATCTTACGATACCGCCGAAAATATTAATAAGTATTGCTTTAACGTTAGGGTCTGTTAATATAATCTTAAACCCGTTCTCAACAGTCTCTGCCGATGCCGTACCGCCAACATCGAGGAAGTTAGCCGGTTCACCACCAGCGAGTTTAATCAAATCCATCGTACCCATCGCAAGTCCTGCTCCATTAACCATACATCCTACGTTACCGTCGAGTTTAATATAATTTAAATTCGATTTAGATGCTTCTATCTCAAGCGGGTCTTCTTCGTTTAAATCGCGTAATGCTTCATAATCTTTATGTCTGAATAAGGCATTGTCATCAAGCCCAATCTTTGCATCGAGTGCAAGTATCTTATCGTCGTTTGTGATAATTAAAGGATTAACTTCAAGCATAGTTGCATCTGTTTCCAGGTATGCTCTGTAAAGCGCCATGATGAACTTTGTGAAATCTTTAAAAGCAGAACCTTCAAGTTGTAATCCGAACGCAAGTTCTCTTGCCTGATAACTCTGAAGACCTAAACCCGGTTCTACCCAGACTTTAATAATCTTCTCAGGTGTTTCTTCAGCTACTTTTTCAATCTCAACTCCGCCTTCTGTAGATGCCATTATCACGTCTTTTGAATTTGACCTGTCAAGAAGTATGCTCAGATAAAGCTCTTTCTTGTAATCAAGACCTTCTGCTATGAATAATGTCTGTATTTCTTTTCCCTCTGCACCTGACTGATGTGTAACAAGAATGTTACCAATTATCTTGGCTGCGTATTCTCTCGCACCTTCAACATTGCTGCCAAAGAACTTAACACCGCCCTGAACAACTACTTCTTCACGGTTGTTCTTGTTATAAACTGTACCTTTACCTCTGCCTCCTGCATGAATCTGAGATTTAACAACAAACTGATTTACTCCGCGTTCGCGAAGAGTGTTAACGGCATTATCAAACTCATCGATTGATTTGATCGCTACACCGTCCTGAATCGCAACTCCGTACTTTTTCAGAAGTGCTTTTGCCTGATATTCGTGTATTTTCATTTAATTATGTTTTAATTATTATCCTTAAGTTTTTTGTCAATTTTCTTCGATAAAGAATCCATTTTCTCGACTGCTTTCTTCAGCGAATCAAGATTCGATTTGGTAAAAGCTGAATCTATTTTCTCAAGACTCTTGTCAATAGTCTGGTCTATCTTTTCATTAACCTTTTGCTCTACTTTTTCTTTCACTCTGCCGCAGCTCAGTATTCCGATAAGTACGAACAATGCAACACCAAATTTAAAATAATTCATAATCGTAATTATTTAATGATTTTTTTGCTTGAAAGTTTTGCCTGCATGAACAGTAATAAATAATCCCTGCCACCAGCTTTTGAGTCTGTTCCGCTCATGTTAAAACCGCCAAACGGATGAACTCCGACCAAAGCTCCTGTGCATTTCCTGTTAAGATACAAATTTCCTACGAAAAATTCCTCATCCGCTTTTTGCAACTTCTTTTTGCTGCTGGAATATGCAGCACCAGTTAATCCGAACACTGTGTTGTTCGCAATCTTCAGCGATTCGTCAAAGTTTGGTGATTTAATCACTGCAAGTACAGGTCCGAATATTTCTTCCTGTGAAATGGTATCGAATGGCTTTACATCCCTGATGATAGTAGGTTCTATAAAATATCCGCCTTCGATTTCATTACCGCCGTGAATTATCTTTCCGCCTTCTTTTACTGCTGTATGTATGTAATCCATTATTTTATTCTTTGAGGCTGCATTGATGACAGGACCCATATTCGGATTGTCTTTTGTTTCTCCGACTCTGAGTGTTCCTGCTCTTGTTACAAGCGCTTCGCAGAATTTATCGTAAATACTCTCGTCAACAACAACTCTCGAACACGCAGAACATTTCTGTCCCTGGAATCCGAATGCTGCCTGAATCGTTCCGAGCACTGCATCATCAAAACTGTGTAAATCCTTATCGATAACCATTGTATCCTTGCCGCCCATTTCGGCAACAACCCTCTTAATCCATATCTGATGCTGCTGTTTCTTTGCTGCAAGTTCGTTTATCCTTAATCCGACTTCCATCGAACCTGTGAAAGATATGTACCTTATTAAATGATGTTGTACAAGCACATCACCAATCGTACCACCGCCGCCTGTTACGAAATTAAGCACACCCTTAGGAAGTTTTACTTCTTCCATAAGTTCTACGAACATCTGTGCAATTGCAGGGGAGTCACTCGATGGTTTAAGTACTACTGTGTTACCCGTTACTATCGAGGCTGTTGCCATACCTGCTAAAATAGCGAGTGGGAAGTTCCATGGCGGAATAACAAGCCCGACACCAAGCGGTAAATAAACAAGTTTATTCTTTTCACCGGGAAGTTTTGTTAACGGCTGGTCTTCACTGTATCTTATCATTTCTCTTGCATAGAATTCCATGAAGTCAATCGCTTCTGCCGTATCGCCGTCTGCTTCTGCCCAGTTCTTGCCGACTTCGTAAACCATCATCGCAGAGAACAAATGTTTTCTCTTTCTCATTATCTTTGCTGCTTTGAAAAGATATTCGGCACGTTTATTCGGTGAAACAAGTTTCCATTCACAAAACTTAGCGTTTGCTGTTTCTACAGCGTGAAGTGCCTGCTCAACTGTTGCTTTCTGGAAAGTACCGAGTACTTCATCAGGTTTTGAAGGATTGTATGAACGTAATTTATCGTCTGTGAATAATTTCTCTCCGCCTATTACGAGAGGATATTCCTTGTTGAATCTCTGTCTTACTTCTTCCAGAGCATTTTCAAATGCTTTTCTGTTTTTCTTATCCGTGAAATCAGTAAACGGCTCATTCTTAAATTTTGAAGTTCCCATAATACTTGTTTAGTTATTTATTTGTTAAAGTTTTGATTATTAAATTATGTAGTTCAGGTCTTATTTCTTTTATTCCGTCGTTGCCTCTTGAGGGATAAACCCTGTTCGTTAAAAATATAACTACAATGTCCCTGTCCCTGTCGCACCATACACTCGTTCCTGTGTAACCAGTATGACCGAAACAGTTTGCTGAAATCAGTTCGCCGCACTGTGAACGGTATTTTCCTACAGGTTCCTGTTTAGTATCCCATCCCATTGCCCGTGTACTCGCATAACCTCCTGTTATGTACTTCGATAAAAACAGATTAACCGTTTCTTCTTTAAACAGCGATTCCTGTTTTATTCCTCTTGAGTATGGATTGTTATATTTACCATTATTTTGCAAAACACGCATCAAAGTGTAAAGGTCTCTTGCATTGGAAAATAGCCCCGCGTTACCTGAAATACCATCCAATAAAGCAGCCGATTCGTCGTGGACTTCGCCCTTTAATTGTCTCTTTCGCCAGTTCGCGTCGAATTCAGTCGGTACAACATTATTTAAAACTTTCTGGTCAGGTGTAAAGAATGTATTATCCATCTTCAGCGGATAAAAAACTTCTTTCCTGCAGTATTCAGCGAGAGAAAGTCCGGATATCTTTTCCACGATTAATCCGAGTGTAATAAAATTCAAATCACTGTATAAGAACTTACTTCCTGTTTCGTATTCAAGTCCGATTGTGAAAATTGTATTTACAACATCTGCTTTGTTTTTGCACGTCTGATAAAACGGAACCCAGGCTTTCAGTCCTGAGTTATGAAGAAGTAAATTCCTTACTGTAATATTCTCTTTCCCGTTGACAGCAAATTCTGGGAAATAATAAGATACTTTTGTGTCCAGGTCAAGCAATCCGCTTTCATATAACTTCATTACTGCGGAAGTTGTAGCAATCACTTTTGTGACTGAAGCTAAATCATAGATTGAGTTTTCAGTTACACCCTGGTCATTATCATCGTAAGTGAACCCGCCAAAATACTTTTCATACATTATATCTGTCTTATTGCCAATTATTAATGCCGCTCCGGGAAAGTATTTATTCGATATTCCATTAAGGATTAAGTTATCAACTTTTGTGAAGTCGAAACTCTGGCCGTTTGAATAAAAAGCGACGAAAAGGAATATTAACAGATATTTCTTCATAAGCCTTAAATATATCTAAATTGGAATCTTACTTCAATTTAAAAGAAAATACACTGCCTTTTCAATTGTTTATTATTTCCGATTAAAATAATTTGATTGAAATTCAGAATAAATAGAATCTAAGAATGTATTATCACAGTATACTTGAATTAATAGGGCATACCCCGTTAGTTAAATTAAACAGACTTACTGAAAGCATTAAGCCTATAGTATTGGCAAAAATAGAATCACTTAATCCGGGCGGAAGTGTTAAGGATAGAATCGGGCTTGCAATGATTGAAGATGCAGAAAACAAAGGGTTGCTTAAAAAAGGCGGAACAATTGTTGAAGCAACGAGCGGCAACACGGGTATCGGTCTTACTCTTGCAGGAAAACTTAAAGGTTATAACGTTATTCTCGTAATGACTGATAAAGCAAGCGTCGAAAAGCAGAATTATCTAAAAGCACTCGGAGCAGAAGTTATTGTCGTTCCTAAAGAAGCAACACCCGACTCTCCCGATTATTACAGGAATAAAGCAAAAGCAATTTCGCTTGAAATACCCGGTGCAGTAAATCTTAATCAGTACGCTAATAAAGCAAACCCGCTAGCACATTATAAAACAACAGGGCCTGAAATCTGGAAAGACACAAAAGGATGGATTACGCATTTTGTCTGTGGTGTAGGTACTGCAGGAACTATGACAGGTGTTTCAAAATACCTGAAAGATCAGAACCCTGATATAAAGATTATTGGAGCTGACCCGGTCGGCTCGAATTTCAAACTCTACAAAGATACGGGTAAGACTGCCGAAACTTCTCCATACCTTGTTGAAGGACTTGGAACGGATGAGATTCCGCCGATTACTGATTTCACATACGTCGATGAAATTGTGTCTGTATCGGATAAGGATTCAATCAATATGTGCAGACGTCTTGCAAGAGAAGAGGGGATTTTCTGCGGAGCATCTTCAGGTATGAATGCATTCCTTGCTCTTGAAGTCGCAAAGAACCTTTCTGAAGATTCTGTAGTAGTGTTTATAGTCTGTGATACAGGTGAAAGATATCTTTCCAAATATCACAATGAAGATTGGCTGAAAAACAACCTGAAATAAACATTTTAATGATTAATTTGTAAAAGCACTTTAATATTAATCCTGAAATATAGTTTATTAACTTATTTGAGAAATTCATTAAACAGGAATGACGACAATAATACCTTAGTGTCCTGAGTGTCTTAGTCGTGAAAATCTTTTTCTTTTATTTCGTATTTTATTTATATGATGCATATATATGAAAAAGGGCTGAATCATCAGCCCTTTAAAATTCTAAAAACTTTTTTTATTTCCTTCTGCGCAAATAAATGAAACCCATTCCAAGTAAGAAGATTATCGGTAATTCCATTCCGAACATTCCGCATTTCTTACTTGCTTTTACTGTTGCAGACATTGTAATGTCTTCTTTTAAATCGGCAACGGTCTTTTCCCATTTAACTTTCTGGCCGTCTTTTGTACCGTTTGTTGCGAGAACTTCACCTGGGAATTCAAACTCATAAGTAAGTTTATAATCGCTCATTCCCATATTCTTTGCATTTGAAGTGTCCTGCAAAAGAACGTACTTAAAGTCTTTTCCTTCTTTGCCATCAACAAAAGTTGCCTTTGTTTTCTTAAATGCTGCTGCATCGGAAAGTTTGTTAATGTCTTTAAACTTTACGTTTAATGTAACTACTGTGACAGAGTCAGTTGTTGCATTTTTTTCAACCTTAATATCACTTGGTTCTGTATTCGAAGAAGTATAATTAGATTTAACTTTAGGCTCAGTAAAACCAAAGCCTGCTAATTCTTCACCCGATACGTTCGTTGATTTTGTCCAGTATTTTACACTCATTGTTCCGGACCCGTCAGCATTTAATTTTGTCTTCTGGTCTACGTTAACGCAGCCTGAAATAAATACTGCAACCATGAATAATACAGAAACAGATAGTAAAGACTTTAAAAGCATTTTCATTTCAAAACTCCCTTTAAAATTAGTAAAGTGTAATTTAAATACTCTTAATTAAAAAAGCAATTAATAAATTATGAAGTTACATTCGTCGCATATCGGTTATAACTGAAAAATATTCGCAATATATTCATTTAATACTAATAATAATTTCTTTATTTTATGTAAAACAATAAACATTATGAAAAAACTATACATCCTCCTTTTATTGCTTAGTTTATCCGTTCAGGTATACTCTCAGACGATTGTGGGTCTTTATCCTTTTCAGTACAGCAATACATATAATTATCTATGGGGAATTACTCAGATTAACGATACTCTCTGGGTTGGCTCAGGTTATACTGGAACAGGATATCCAACATCAAAAATGTATAAAGTTACAAAAACCGGTATAGTTGTCGACAGTCTAACGACTCCGTTCACTTTCAATCACGGTCTTGCCTGGGACGGTACGGGGTTCTGGATTGCCGAAGATTACCGCTCATCAGGCGGTAGACTTTTTAAGATTAATCTTGCAGGCCAGAGAGTTGACAGCATTTACACTAACACAAACCTTCAGGGAATTGGCGGAATAGCACTTGACGGAAATAACATATGGGTTGCATCCTACTATCCTGACAATGCTTCTTATCCTAATGCTTATGCCTATAAAATCAACCTTACTTCAAAACTTGTAGTTGATACTATTCCTTTGCGCGGCCGTCAGGTACAGGGTATTGCAGTTAAAGGTGACACTGTATTCTACGTAAACGATAATTTTCAGGGTGAGAGCGAAAGAATCTATGCTTTCAGAAAAACAACAGGTGATACTTTGTTTTCATTTCCTGCGCCTGATATAGACAACGATTGTGACCCCAGGGGAATTTTCTGGGATGGTCAGTATTTATGGCTTATGGCATACAGAATAGGAAATAACATAAGTGCATATAGAAACCTGTATAAATATCAGATTGGCGGAACAGGTAACCCGCAAATCACGGTTAACACAAGTTTAATGGATTTCGGTAACATAATAGTTGGTAATACATCAAATCAGACTCTTAATATTTTAAATACAGGTTCTGCAAACCTTATTATTTCAGGTAAGATAATTACAAACCCACGCTTCGGTATTTCGCCTGGCACTGTCCCCGATACATTAACACCCGGGCAGAATAAAAACTATACTGTTTCTTTCAATCCGCTTGCATTCGATACTCTGTCAGCTCAACTTCAGATTGCAAGCAACGATTTGCTCCTCCCTATAAAAATTGTAACATTAAGAGGTAAAGGAATTTATAACGGAGCCAGCATCGGACTATCAGCAGCAAATTATGACTATCAGCAGAGACGTGTGAATTCTCTTTGCGGTTACATGTTCACAGTCACGAATCAGGGAAATGCAAATATGAATATTTCATCCGTGCTTTTTAATACTGCCCGTTACAGACTTGACACTGTTGGCATAACATTTCCTTGCACAATACTTCCTGAAGCATCAAAAACTTTCAGAGTCTGGTTTAACCCAAACGCAGGAGGTACATTCAGCGATACTTTAAAGATTAATTCAAATGCTGTAAACCTTCCAGTTGCAAAGATTTCATTAACTGGTACAGGAAACACAAGTCCAACTGCACTCGGTGCACAGTTATGGATTGTAAACACACCCGACAATCCTTACACCAGTCTTGACGATTTTCAGCCTGTAAGTATTAAGCAGATAAACGATGTCAACGGAGACGGTATAAATGATATAGTAATCTGTTCGGGTAATTATTATACTGCCTGCTGGAACGGTAATTCATCCGTTTCAGGTGACTTGCTCTGGATATTCAATACAGGATACGATAACAATAATACTGGTGCTGTTCAGTGGGATGACGGAATGGTAATACGCGATGATGTTGATGGAGACGGAATACAGGATATAGTCTTCGGATGCGCAGGCGGTAACGAAATGGTTTATACGGTATCAGGCAGAACGGGAAGACAAATCTGGTCTTATGGAGATTCTGTTTCATATTCTGACGGTGATATTGAAGACATCAGGGCTGATAAGGATTTCAACGGAGACGGAATTAAAGACGTTCTTGTCTCTGCAAATGGGACAGGCACTGGAACAGGCGGCAGACACGCCGTTATCTGTCTTAACGGTCTCGATGGAAGCGTTATCTTCAACGTTACTCAGGCAAGTACATTCACAGGCGATTTAGTCTCAACACAATTCGGCGGAGCAATTGGATGGGGGACTCCTTATGGCGTCCATAGCTTCAGCAATACAGGTTCGGAAGTATGGTCTTATTCAGGACCGGACGGAAAAGTATGGAGCATGAAACTTATTCCTACAATAGATGCCGACACTGCTAAGGAAATATTAGGCTTTTGCGGATTTGCAGGAAAAGTTTTCTGCATAAGTTCAGGCGACGGTTCAGAGAAATGGAATACTACATTCGGTTCGGCTAACGCAGGAAGTCTGAAAGTGATTGACGACCTCGATTCAAATGGCTCACCTGATTTCACTCTCTCAGGTCCACAGACTGTTTACAGAGTCGATTCCAAGACTCATAATATACTGTGGTCATATTCTCCCGCAGCCTCTTACATTCGAAGCGTTGACTTCCTCAGTGACGTTAACGGTGATGGAAAAAAAGATATTGTTGTGGCAATGCAGACACCAGGAAACGTTCTTGTTCTCAATGGCGCAAACGGTAACCTTCTGTTCACTTATTCATTCGGTTCATCCGTTACTTACAGGGCTGACAGAGTCTGTGCTCTCAATAGCATAGACGGAAACACAACTTCTGAATTTGTTGCCGGCTGCAGGGATGGAAGAATCATCTGCTTTAGCGGCGGACAGAATGTTCCTGTCGGTATCGGTGTAATATCGACTGAAATACCTGGTACGTATGAATTGCAGCAGAACTATCCGAATCCGTTTAACCCAACGACGAACATCAGGTTTGCAGTACCGCATAATGAACTTGTTACGATTAAAGTTTATGACTTACTCGGAAAAGAAGTCGCAGTATTGCTGAACGAAAACAAACAGGCAGGCATCTATGAAATAAACTTCAACGCATCATCACTCAGCTCAGGAGTTTATTTCTATAAAATGTCAGCAGGTAAGTTCAGCTCTATAAAAAGAATGGTAGTTGTGAAATAAAACTTTTATTATCACCAAAGCACCAAAAGCACTAATAAAGAAATCTTTGGTGCTTTAGTGCTTTGGTATTAATATCTCTGTTTGAAATTATCTTATCTCTATGCCTGAATAATCTTTTCTCTGTGGTACTCTGTGAATTCTCTGTTGTCTCTGTGAACCTACTCCTGAAATCTTTTCAGTTCTTAGTAAGCTCAGCCTTCTGTATCACATAAATCGGATACGAAATACATTCCTCTTTTCCGCTGCCGCTCTTGCTTTGTTTTTCCTTCTGCGCAGAAAGAACTTCCATGAATATCTTACCATCCTTCAGGTCATACCTTGAACTCAATAGTATATTCTGCGTCTCGAAGAAAGAATGAAACTGATTGTCTCCGTAAAAGAAGTCAAGCAGTATGTTGTTATCCTCATCAAGAATCCACTCGCCGCGTTCAGCATCCTTAGGGTACAAAAAGTAATCTTTCTTAAGCGCTGAGACTCCCTGACCATAAGATGTCTTCCATCCGTATTTGTCTGGTGTATCGGTTTTGTATATCCATAATTCCATGGGCACAGTGTTGAACTTGCCTGCCATAATGATGTTAAGTGTGCCTTTCCAGTTTCCGAGCCAGTCTTTCTCGTTAAAAGTCTGCTTGCTCTGAGGAAAGCCCATACTGCATATCAGTACGAATAATACGACAAATTTTTTCATAGTGTGATTTTGATTTTTACAAATATATGAATTTAAAAACAAATATGACATAAAGAATAAGAATAAATTTCTTGAGATAAAATATGTAATACCTACGGCATTGTAAAACTATGAATACTTGTACTACAGATATGTAATCCCTAAGGGATTATGCAAAAACTATTAACAGTGTCGGTATATTGGAAAAAGGTCTCACTTCCATTAGCGGTGCATAAATACTAATTTCAAGTATTTAAAAATTGGCATCTCAAAAATGAAAGGAGACCTAAAATGTGTACGGAAAAGATAAGTACAAAAAGTGTTAAAAT
>JAPLFJ010000025.1 GCA_026390735.1 Ignavibacteriota bacterium | reverse complement strand
ACCTTCAAAGAAAGTTACTTTAAAAAGTATTACCATTCAAACAGTTCCGGAATTATTAAAAAAGAGTAAAACAGGAATGAAATATTCTGAAATAATTAAAGCAGTTCAGGTATTGAAACCAACAGCCACAAGAAATTCAATTCACGGATGTTTATATGGACTGAAATTAAATGAATGGAAAGGAATATTAATTGCCGAAAAAGGAAAGTACATATATAAAGTATCTGCAAAGAAGTCATAATATAATTAGAAGAATAAGAAGGGAAGGTATATTAAATGCTTTCCCTTTTATATTTAAAACAAAATGAAGAATACAAACAAAAATAGCAATAATAGAATAAAGGGTTATGAAACGGTTGTGATGAATAGTACAGTTAATAAAGTACTGTTTAGTTATAAAGTTGAATGCCATTCAAACGCTCTACCAGCTGAGCTAAATCCCCGACTGAGTACAAAAATAGTTTTTTATGACTGCAAAGACAAGGAAGTAAGTTGAATAATTTGAACTTCTTATACATTACCCTGTGTTATCTATTGTAATATTAGAATTTTTGATTTAAATTACTCCAAATTAATTAATAGAATGAATAAGACTGTAAAAAACGCTAAAGAGGCTATTGAAGGTTTTAAGGATAATATGACCGTGATGTTCGGTGGTTTCGGACTCTGCGGCATTCCTGAAAACACGATACTTGAATTATCAAAGGCAAAAGTTAAAGGACTCGTTTGCATTTCAAACAACTGCGGTGTAGATGACTTTGGACTTGGTCTGATGCTTAACAATCATCAGATAAGAAAAATGGTTTCTTCATACGTTGGCGAAAATGCCGAGTTTGAAAGACAGATGCTTAGCGGCGAACTTGAAGTGGAACTTCTTCCGCAGGGTTCGCTTGCCGAGAAAATCCGCGCAGGCGGTGCTGGCATTCCTGCATTCTACGTTCCTGCGGGTTACGGCACTGAAGTCGGCATCGGAAAAGAGTCACGTGAGTTTAACGGTAAGATGCATCTGCTCGAACACGCACTCACCGCTGACTTTGCAGTTGTGAAAGCCTGGAAGGGCGATACTGCAGGCAACCTAATCTATAAATATACTGCGAACAATTTTAACAATATGATGGCAATGGCGGGAAAGATTACTATCGCTGAAGTGGAAGAACTCGTTCCAGTCGGCGAACTCGACCCGAACTTTATACACACTCCCGGAATTTTCGTACAGAGAATTTTCCAGGGCGAGAATTACATTAAACGAATTGAGCAATTAACCTTATCAAAATAAATTATGGCATTAGATAAAAATCAGATTGCAATGCGAATTGCACGTGAAATAAAAGATGGTAACTACGTTAACCTTGGAATTGGCATTCCTACATTAGTCGCGAATTTTATTCCTGAAGGAATCATAGTTACTCTGCAGTCGGAAAACGGAATGCTCGGAATGGGTCCGTTCCCTACGATGGAAACTGTCGATGCCGATTTGATAAACGCTGGCAAACAGACTATCACTTACCTGCCTGGCGCATCGTTCTTCGATTCCGCAACAAGCTTTGCGATGATTCGCGGCGGACACGTTGACGTTACAATACTCGGTGCCTTCGAAGTTTCTGAGAAAGGTGACATTGCAAGCTGGAAAGTCCCCGGCAAATTAATCAAAGGTATGGGGGGAGCAATGGACCTTGTTGCTTCTGCAAAAAATATCATCGTCGCTATGCAGCACACTAACAAAGAAGGACAATCGAAACTCCTGAAAGAATGCACACTGCCTTTAACAGGCGTGGGCTGCGTGAAGAGAATCGTCTCCGACCTTGCAGTGCTCGACGTTACAGAAAAAGGTTTCAAACTTCTCGAAAGAGCTCCCGGAGTTACTGTCGAGCAGATTCAAAAAGCAACAGAAGGTACATTGATAGTTGAAGGCGATATACCAGAAATACAATTTTAAACTAAAGAAGAAAGAATGAACTATCCTAAAAAAGTAGTAATCGGCGATATTACCGTCAGAGACGGATTTCAGCACGAAGAGATTTACATCCCGCTCGAGGCAAAACTCTGGACTGCAGAGCAGCTCATACTCGCGGGCTTCAAACACGTAGAAGTTACAAACCTCGGCAACCCAACAGGGATGCCGCAGTTCAAAGATGCCGACGAACTTATGAAGCGTCTTAGAAAAAGCAAGAAGATTGCTCACTTAATCGACAGCGTCTCGCTCACCTGTGTAACAATCCGCGAGAAAGCAATAGAACGCGCAATCGAAAACAAGAAGAACGGTTTCGGTCCCGACAGAATTCTGCTTATGGTTTCAACAAGCGAATCGCATCACCAAAAGAATTCAGGGCTCTCGCTCGATGATTACTGGAAAATGGCAGAAAAGTACATCAAGCAGGCACGCGATGCAGGAATAAAAGTGAACGGAACAGTCAGCACAATCTGGGGATGTCCTATCGAAGGACCAACAGATATGAAGAAGGCAGTTGAGTTTGCAAAGCGCTGGTTCGATATCGGCGCAAGCGACGTGGAACACGCAGACCACGACGGCTCCGCTTCGCCCGACAGGATTTACAGATATTTTTCAATGATAATGGACGAGTTCACAAATCCGCAGAAGCACATTGTCCATCTCCACACAACACGCGGATGGGGAATGGCAAACGTACTTGCAGCACTTCAGGCAGGAATGACAAACTACGAAGCCACAATGGGAGGACTCGGCGGACAGCCTGCAAACTTCGTTAGCGGCGTACCCGTCAGCGGCACAGGCGATTATTATTATAAAGACTCCAGCATCGTCGGACTCGTATCAACAGAAGATATGGTTGTGATGATGGATGAAATGGGAATCGAAACAAACCTCGACGTTGACAAAGTTCTCGAAATTGGAAATATGGTGGAAAGGATAGTCGGCAAACGTCTCCGTTCAGAAAGCATCAAAACGGGACGCATACCAAAATCCCTCTCCGGCAGATAGTTTTTAACAGTAAGAAAAACAACAAGAATGTACATCCGAATCTTTCGGGTGTACATTTTTTATTGTACTTTTCAAACAAAACAATATTACATATTTTCCCGTATAGAAAGTAAGCGCTTTAAACGAAAGGAGTAAATTATGAAATACTTTTGTACACTTTCAATCGCCGTTGTTATTCTACTTACTTCATTCAACTGCTCTGCTTTTGATAAGGAGGGCAAACACACATTTCCTTTTAAACTCGTAAACAACAAAGTTCTCGTACCCGTTAGCATCGGCAACTCGCGGACTTTTGATTTAATCCTCGACAGCGGTTTTGGTTTCGACGGTATGATTCTTTTCAAGAGTGAACTTGCCGATTCGATTTCGCTGTGCAACAGAATAATTGTTCAGATTCCCGGAGCGGGTGACGGTCCGCCGTCGAACGGAATAATGTCCGACTCTATGACGTTTAAATCAGGGGATTGTGAGTTTAAAAACCAGCGTGTAATTATTCTGCAGAATGATATGTTCAAAGGCTCAACCACTGACGGCGTGATTGGCTATTCGTACTTCGGCAGCCACAAAGTGGAAGTTGATTACGACAATAAACTTATCACTCTTCACGACTTCGAAGATGCCATAGACGAAAAGGGATGGGAAACTATACCGCTTACTTTTGACGAAAATAATAAGCCCCACCTGAACATCTACGTTCAGATAAAAGACGAAGAACCAGTCCTGCTTGATGTTTACATAGATTACGCCGCGAGTCTTTCGCTTGAACTTACCGTGAAAGACGGAATGAAGTTCATACTTCCAGAAAAGTACGAAGCAGATTATGGTGGATTCGGTTTAAGCGGTGAAATAAAAGGAAAGACTGCAAGAATTTCAAAATACAAAATCGGTAAGTATGAATTCCACGATGTTACTGCAACATTCTTCGAGGGCAACTCGCGCTCCAAAGATAAATATGCAGACGGAGTGATTTCTAACGATGCACTCCGCAGGTTTAATCTCGTATTCGATTATCTCAATAAGAAACTTCTGATAAAACCGAACGAATCTTTCTACGAGCCGTTTGAAATAATCAGGTAAGATTGGCACTCTACCAAAGATTTGAATTTAATTTTAATATTATTTCTGTTAAATTTACACATCTAATATATATTAAATTTAAAACAAGGAGTAAAACTTTGGCAGTAAAGATAACTGAAGAATGTATTGCTTGCGGCGCATGCGAAGCAGAATGCCCAAACGAAGCAATTTATGAAGCTGGAAAAGACTGGGTAATTGGTGGTGAAACAAAAACAGCAATCACAGACGAGCATACTTACATCGTCCCCGATAAATGTACTGAATGCGTTGGTTTTCATGATGAACCACAATGTATTCCTGCATGTCCTACAGAGGCAATTATTTTAGACCCTGACCATGCAGAGACAAAAGAACAATTAACGGCAAAGAAAGATCATTTAGATTCAGTTGGCAGATAATTGTACCAGAATTTATAAGACGCCCTTTCATCGCAAGGTGAAAGGGCTTTTTTGTTTTAGAAAGGTTTTTGTAGTAGGTTCATAGAGAACACAGAGGATTCACAGAGCACACAGAGGATTCACAGAGCACACAGAAATAAAAAATGGCACACTGATAAGAAACGATTAGAACTGATTTTCACTGATCAAGAGATTTTTCAGGCTAAGAACAATTAAATTTAAGAGAATGCCGTAGGCATTCCATATTTGTAGTTACGTGGTTATCAGTTCTTACAATGCCGTAGGTATTGCACGATGAAATAAATATAATCTGCATTTTCGGAAAGAGAATGCCGTAGGCATTCCATATTTATAGATACGTGTATATGTGTTCTTACAATACCGTAGGTATTGAACATAACAATCAGAGGGTTCCATATAACAAAAGAGCGCCGAATACTGATACCCGGCGCTCTTTGAAAATAATCTAAATATTTTAATTCTCTGTAAGGACATATTCGTCATACTCCATTTCGAAACGGAGTTTGTGTTTCGACTCTTCCTGTGCAAGTCCGCGGAACAACGATTGAAGTTCTGGTACATCCGTTCTTACTGCAAGACGTGTGTATAGATTGAAAGCTGCCTTCTCACGGTTCATCGCAACGATTAATGCTTCCTGATAACTCATATCAGGTTTGATAACTACTGAATCAACATAATCACTTATCTTTAAGTCCGCAATTCTCTCGGCTGGGATTGTGAATATCCTTTCCTCTTTTATCTTCATAAGTTTGGCCTTGTGCCCAACTTCTTCCTGAGCGAATTCACGAAAGATAACTTTCATTTCTTCGTTCTTTATCTTTTCGGCAAGTTCTGTGTAAAAATCAACTGCCTTTTGTTCTGATTCCATCGCGAAATCAAGAATCTCATCTGCGTTTTTAAATGCCTGCATAATATTGTTGTTTAGTTTTCTATTAATTCTTTTGCTTCTGCCATTTCCTTTTCGAAATACTCTTCGAAACGTTTGGTTAAATAATCGCATCCGTATCTGAACATCTTTTCCTTTGCATCATCTTCGGTCACTGCTAACTTATAACCCACACCATTGGAAACAACAGAGTCTTTCAGTAAAGACGCTATCTCAAGTGTAATGTTATGCGTTAAATCGAATTTATTCTTTATTCCGAAACTACCCATCAGTTCAATAAGTTGTGAGAAAGAACGCTTCTCCAGTTTGGTATCGTATTCTTTATCGAAAGTAACTATATACTTCTGAGTATTTGTATAACTTCCGCCGCTTTCAAACGGGAATGACGCAGGTAATACAACATCAGCAAGTTCAGCAGTTTCACTCAGGAAGTAATCCTGAACAACTTTGAAGCCGGATTTATTCAAAAGGTTTATTACTTCATCCTTATCGTTAGCACATCCAACTGGGTCTTCGCCAAAGATAAACAGGTTCTTAATCTTACTTTCGTTTAACAGATTGTACACATTGTTTGAAGTCGTAGAAACATCGTGCACACCCCAGACTTTCTTTACCTGTTCAAGGAACTTCTCATCATTAAGCGATTTCCCGCTTACGTAACTGTCCGACATTATTCCCATATCGAACAATCCCTGTGAATTGTTCTTTTCCTTCAATGATATTAAACCGCTTGAAGTCTTTCCGAGTTTCCCTGTTAAGAGAATCAGGTTGAATATTTCTTTCGCAGTTTCTGAAGTGATGTTCTTTTCTGCAAACACAAGTATTGCCTTTGGCTCATTGTTGAAGTCTGTAGCAAAATCAATTAATCTCTTTTCAAAGAACACACCCGACTTCTTCAGCAAATCATTAAAGTCCTGTGAAAGCAGATTCTTCTTGTATTCATCAAATCCCTTTACGTGGTCGTTTAAGAATATGCTGTTCTCAAGTCCGTTTGTAAGCAGGAAGTGATTCACAGCTTTGATAAAATAATAATATGATTTAACATGAAGAACTTTATCAGCTTTCTTCTGTGTTCTGTCTTCTTCGTTTTCAGTAATTACTTCTACTGAAGTGCCGCGCATAGTCTTGGTATCATTAACCATAAACCCTACGACTCCGTTTTCGTAATTAATTTCCGAACCGAGTAAATAAATCTTTCCCGCACCGTGAATCTGAGAGAATGGGACATTAGCATTAGAAATATCCTTGTAACCGTCTCCCCTGTTCAGATAGTGGAAGTTTGCTACGTTATTAGTTTTAACTGCTGCACGAGCGAACTTCTGGACTAAATACATTTCTTCGTTCGGAAGTCTTGCTCCTGCAAAGAAAGCATTCTCATCGGCACCGGCAGATTTAATCTTTTTAATAATCAGATCGAACGCATTTTCAAATGTAGTTTCTTCGAACTTTCCGTTAACTTTAACAAGAGGTTTAACCAGTCTCTTACTGTCGTTTAAATATCCGTAACCGAATTTAGGTAAGCGGCAGATACTTTCATGTTTATTGATCTCACCCGCAGCTCCTGTAACCTTCATCACAAAACCATTCTTATGATGAACAGTGACTGCACATCCTGTTGAACAGTAGTTGCAGATGGTCTCGAATGAATCGAGTTCAAGCGGCCCGGGTTTAAACTTGAAGTTCTCTGAGATAGCTGCAGTCGGACAGGTGGAAATACACATACCGCACGATTCGCAATCTGTATCGAGAAGTCCTGAACCAAGACTTGGAGCTACATATGTTTCGAATCCGCGGTTAACAAGCCCGAGCGCATTAGCACCAACAACGTCTTTACAGATTCTTACACAGCGGGAACATAATATACATTTGTTATTATCTATCTCTATGAACGGATGTCTGAAGTCGACATCGTGCTTTTTGTAGTCACCGTCATACTTAGCCTGACCTGCCTGATATTCAGTTGAATATTTCTTAAGGTCACAGGTATAGTATTCCGTACATCCGCATTCCAGACAGCGCTTTGTTTCTTCGTGTGCTGCATCGTGCGAATATCCAAGTTCAACTTCGTAGAAGTTCTGACGTTTCTTAGGGTCAAGTGTCGGCATCTCTTCACGAATCTGTTCGCCGTACTTTCCGGCATAATCATCTGGTATCTGTTTCTCAAAATTATCACGTTTAGAAATAAATTCATACTTCTCGCCTACAATCGGCTGGTCTGTAAGGTACTGATTGCAACTTCTTGCTGCTTTGCGTCCCTGTGCGATTGCTTCTATAAGAGTTGCAGGACCTGTAACACCGTCACCGCAGGCAAATACATTCTTTATCGATGTCTGCAAAGTCTTCTTATCTGCATCGATATCACCCCATTTATTCACAACAAGCTTTTCATCTGCATACTTATTTATATCGTCTATAAAGTTTACGTTTGTCTTCTGACCGATTGCTGCGAGTATATAATCAAGTTCAATGTCGAATTCAGAATTTTCAACTTTAACAGGTCTTCTTCTGCCCGATGCATCAGGTTCGCCCAGCTGCATTTTATAACAGGCAAGTGATTTAAGTGTATTCTTCTCATCAACATTAACTTTTGCAGGAGCAGTGAGGAACATATATTCTACACCTTCAAGTTTCGATTCGTGAATTTCAATCGGATTAGCAGGCATTTCCTTTTCTGTTCTTCTGTAGATAATGTATATCTTTGAAGCACCGCATCTCATCGCAGTTCTGCAGCAGTCCATAGCTGTGTTACCACCACCGATTACTGCAACACTCTTTCCTGTGAAGTCATACTTCTGGCCTGTCATCTCCATGTTGCGGAGGAAGTCAATACCTGAGAATACGTTCTCTGCCTTATCGTTATCGCATCCGATGCTTGTACCGTTTTGTGAACCGATAGCAAGTACGACCGAATCAAATTTACCTTTAATATCTTTATAACTTAATGAATCACCGAGTCTTGTATTGTAACTTACCTTAACGCCCATCTGTTCGATACTTTCGGTTTCCTTGTCTATTATTTCGTTAGGAAGTCTGTACGGAGGAATTCCGTATCTTAACATCCCACCGGGATGCGGACTTGATTCGAATATTTCAACTGAATGTCCTTCCTGTGCAAGGTAGTATGCAGATGCAAGTCCGCCGGGACCAGCACCGATTACAGCAACTTTCTTTCCTGTCTTAGGTTTGCATTCAGGCATGTATTTATCATCCGAAGCAAAATCCATATCAGTTGCATATCTCTTTAAATAATCTATTCCGACTCCGTTACCTTCCAGAAGGTTTCTTCTGCAGGCAACTTCGCAGGGACGGACACATACACGTCCGCAGATTGCAGGAAGCGGATTGGTTTGCTTTATAAGTCCTACTGCATCACGGTACATTCCTTTGTTTATCAGAGCAATGTATCCCTGAACGTCAACTCCTGCAGGACAGGTTTGCTTGCAGGGCGCTGTGCAGTCTGCATAGTGATTTGAAAGCAATAATTCCAGTGCTGACTTTCTTGATTTGTGTACTTTATCGTTATCTGTAGTAATTTTCATACCTTCAACAATTTTTGTCGAACAGGAAGGCTGTAGTCCTCTCATACCTTCTACTTCAACAACACAAACGAAACACGAAGAATAAGGTGTTAATCTGTCATCGTTACATAATGTAGGAATCTCAATACCGTTGCGTTTAGCGAGCTGGAGAATTGATTCTCCCTGATACCCCGCAACAATCTTTCCGTTTAGTATTATATTTAATTTATTGTCCATTTTATTATTAAACTTTAATTTTAGATTTAGAAAACTACGATAGAATCAAACTTGCACTTCGAATAACAGTCACCGCACTGGATACATTTATCCTGATGAATGAAGTGTACCTGTTTCTTCTCACCCGTGATTGCCTGAGTCGGACATCCGCGCTTGCAGACCATACAACCAGTGCACTTATCGGACACAATTTCATAAGTAAGAAGTTTCTTGCAGTAAACCGCCGGACACTTCTTGTCTCTTATGTGTGCTTCGTATTCATCCCTGAAATATTTTATTGTTGTCAGAACCGGATTTGGCGCTGTTTGCCCGAGACCGCAGAGTGAAGCATCTTTAATCTGATAAGCCAGTTCTTCAAGTTTTTCTATATCGCCTTCTTTACCTTCGCCTTCGGTGATACGAGTAAGAATTTCAAGCATTCTCTTCGTACCGACGCGGCAGAAAGTACATTTACCGCAGGATTCTTTGCAGGTAAACTCAAGGAAGAACCTTGCAACGTCTACCATACAGGTTGTTTCATCCATTACCACCATACCGCCCGAACCCATAATTGCGCCTGTTGCGTTAACCGAATCGTAATCGACGATAGTGTGTGACAGGTATTCAGGAATACAACCGCCTGAAGGACCGCCAAGCTGTACTGCTTTGAACTTCTTGTCGTCTATGATACCACCGCCGAGTTTATAAATAATGTCTTTAATCGTGATACCCATTGGCACTTCAACCAAACCACCGTTCTTAATCTTGCCCGTTAATGCAAATACCTTTGTTCCTTTTGATTTTTCAGTACCGTACTTTGCGTAGGCAGCTGCACCGTTTGTTATTATCCATGGAATATTAGCGTAAGTTTCTACGTTGTTAATGTTAGTTGGTTTCTTCCAGAGACCAGATACGGCAGGAAATGGAGGACGTTTACGCGGCATCCCTCTTTCACCTTCAACTGATGCAATCAGAGCTGTTTCTTCACCGCAAACAAATGCTCCTGCACCTTCCTTTATGTATAAGTCAAAATCAAAACCTTCGATACCGAGAATATCTTTTCCGAGATATCCGCGTTCGTGTGCCTGACCGATTGCAATGTTAAGTCTCTTGATTGCAAGAGGATATTCAGCACGACAGTAAATAACACCGTCACTCGCACCGATTGCGTAAGCACCTATAATCATACCTTCGAGGACTGAATGCGGATCGCCTTCAAGAACAGACCTGTCCATGAATGCACCCGGATCACCTTCGTCAGCATTACAAATAATATATTTTTCTTTAGAACGGTTATTGTTAGCAAACTTCCATTTTAAACCTGTCGGAAAACCACCACCTCCGCGACCGCGAAGACCTGAGTCGAGAATTGATTTAATAACATCATGTACACCAATCTTTTCATTCGCAATCTTCTTTACTGCTTCATAACCGCCGCGTGATTCATATTCATCAATGTTTTCAGGGTCCATGCATCCGCAGTTACGAAGTGCAATCTTCACCTGACCGTCAAAATATTCACCGAACTTTGTTTCAACTACATCAGACTTTACAAGGTATTCTTTAACGGGAGTAAAATTCACAATATGCTTTTCTATAATCTCGTCTGCTCTTTTAACATCTACTTCACCGTACAGATAATTACCCGATTCATCAATAATTTCTACCAGCGGTTCTTTAAAGCACATACCTATACAACTTGTTTTCTTCAGTTCAAAATCAAGATTATCTGCTTCACGTATTCTGAGCAATTCATCATAGACTTTTCCTGCACCTGCTGCGAGACCGCAACTACCAAGACCTACTATAATTTTTGTTTGTGACATATAATATAATATTTTCTTTTCAGACTTTAGTTATTTGAAATATCTTTAGCTTTGGCAGCTAAAGTTTCTTTACGTTTAATTTCCTTTATTACTTCAACAGCTTTCTTACCATTCAGTTTTCCGTACGATTCATCGCCAATCATCATAACCGGTGCAAGCGAACAGCAACCAAGACAAGCAACAGTCTCAAGTGTAAACATACCGTCTTTGCTGGTTTCCCCGTCTTTTAAAGAGAGGAAATTCTGAACATCCTCAGTAACTGCTTTTACGTTCTGAACGTGACAGGCAGTACCGTGGCACATTTTAACGATGTTTTTACCGACAGGATTAAGTCTGAACTGAGCATAGAATGTTACTACTCCGTACATATCGCTGACTTTCAGACCTGTTTCTTTAGAAATGAGCAACATTGCCTCTGTGGGTATGTAACCAAATTTGTTCTGTGTCCCCTGTAAGAGAGGAATGAGATTACCCTTTTTGTTTTTGTATTTCTTGATAATCGGTTCGATGAGCTTCAGGTCAACCCTTTTTTCTTCAGCGGGTTTGACCTCTTTTTTATTAATACGTAATACTCTCATAAGAATAATTATTTAATATGTATAATTGTGAAAAGAAACAGAAAATAATTCTGTACCTATTTTAAAATATATTTCATAGTTAATTTAACCTGCAGACAGTTTTTTATGAATTGCATTGGCAGCTACTCTGCCTGCACCCATTGCCTGTATTACAGTTGCAGCACCCGTAACTATGTCACCACCTGCATAGACATGTTCTTTAGATGTCTGGTTAGTTTCAGGGTTTACTTCAACGTTACCCCATTTATTTCTTTTGATATCTGTTGCTGTCTGGAATAAAATCGGGTTTGAACTGTTACCAATAGCAACTACAGCTACATCACAGTTTATTACAAAGTTTGAGCCCTCTATAGGAATCGGTCTTCTGCGACCTGAAGAATCAGGTTCACCGAGCTGCATTCTAAGGCATTCGAGTCCTTTCAGAATACCCTGGTCATTTCCTATGTATTTAACAGGAGCAGTTAAAAGCATAAACTTTACACCTTCTTCTTCTGCGTGCCTTACTTCTTCGTGACGGGCAGGAAGTTCCTGTCTTGAACGTCTGTAAACAACCGTAACTTCGGTTGAACCGGTACGAATAGCAGTTCTTGCAGAATCCATTGCAACGTTACCACCACCCAGAACAACAACTTTGTTGCCTTTAGGTTTAGGAGTATCGTATTCGGGGAATTTATAAGCTTTCATTAAATTCATTCTTGTCAGGTATTCATTTGCCGAGAAAACGTTTCCGAGTGTTTCTCCCGGAATGTTCATAAACACAGGCAATCCTGCGCCTACTCCGATGAATACTGCGTCAAAATGTTCAAGCAGTTCATCCATAGTTATTGTATTTCCGATAACACAGTTCAGTTCAATCTTCACACCCATCTGTTTCAGGTAATCAATTTCGAAGTTCACGATAGATTTCGGAAGTCTGAATTCAGGTATTCCATAAACAAGAACACCGCCTGCTTCGTGCAGGGCTTCGTATATTGTAACTGAATAACCTCTTTGTATTAAGTCAGCAGCTGCCGTAAGACCCGCAGGTCCTGAACCGACTACCGCTACTTTTTTCTTTAATTTCGTTTTAATAACAGGAACCTTAACGAGGTCCATCTTTCTTTCATAATCAGCAACAAACTTTTCAAGGTTACCGATTGCAACAGGTCTGTCGCGCAGACCCAGAATACAAAGGGCTTCACACTGTGATTCCTGAGGACATACTCTTCCGCAAACTGCGGGAAGCATATTCGTTTCCTTTATCTTCTTAGCGGCATCATCAACTTTTTCATCTCTGATTAAACTTATAAATGCGGGAATATCAACATTCACAGGACACCCTTTTACGCATTTAGGGTCTTTGCACTGAAGGCATCGTCCTGCTTCGAGTTGTGCAAGTTCAGTAGTGTAACCGTAAGGAACTTCGCCGTGGTTAGCAACACGAAGTTTCATATCCTGTTCAGGCATATCCTGACGAGGGATTTTAAGTTTAACTCTGTTCTCGTCTGCTTTTGAAAGTCCGTGCCACGTACAGC
The DNA here is from genome assembly GCA_026390735.1 of Ignavibacteriota bacterium. Classification (GTDB taxonomy): domain Bacteria; phylum Bacteroidota; class Ignavibacteria; order Tepidaquicellales; family Tepidaquicellaceae; genus CAIKZJ01. The sequence goes on along the minus strand of JAPLFJ010000025.1, from coordinate 14,650 downwards.
CATGTTTCAGGCAGATAAAGAAGGGCATTAATTTTGAAAAAGCAGTAATAATAAGTTCTGCAACAGGTGAGCCGCACTCACCACAAACAGGTTCTTCGACTATTAAACTCTTCTTGCACTTAGGGCAGATTAAATCGTCGAGTCTGTCGTTTTCTGCTACTTCAACAGAAGATTCAACATCAAAAACGTCGAGATACGGACTAAGTTTTAATTCAGCTTCCTCACCTTTATAAATGGACTTGAAGACAATATATTTTTCATCTTTTCTTTCATAATTGAAAGTATTTCTGCAATGCGGACAGTAAGTGTTTAAATAAGTTTTAAACTTTAGATATTTTACATCTTCAAGCATAATAAATTGATGTTATAATTTTAAAAATCATCTGATTGAATTTAAGAGTGAATCTTTTTCATCTTTAAGATAAATGTTATTCCGCTTTTCTAGTTCATCGAAATCAACAAGATGTCCGTTAAAATCAGGACCATCAACACAGCAGAATTGAGTTCTGTTATCGACGGTAACTCTGCACCCGCCGCACATACCCGTACCGTCAATCATAACAGGATTAAGACTGACCATGGTATGAAGATTATATTTTTTAGTAAGGTTACAAACATTCTTCATCATAATAATAGGTCCGATTGCATAGGCAAGTTTGATATCGTATCTCTCATCCAGATATTTTTTCAGAGGTGTAGTAACAAAACCTCTTTCACCAAAACTTCCATCGTCAGTGGTGATTATAAGTTCATCGCAGATATGCGCCATTTCATCGTCAAGAATCATAGTTTCCTTATCTCTTGCACCAATAATGCCGATAACGTAGTTACCTGCTTCCTTGTATGCTTTTGCTACGTGATGGAGAATAGCAACACCTGTACCGCCGCCTACCATAATTACAGTGCCGATGTTTTCAACTTCGGCTGCTTTACCGAGTGGACCTACAACATCTTTAAGCGAGTCACCTTCCTTTAATGACCTCATCAGAGCAGTGGTTTTACCCACAACCTGAAAGATTAAAGTAATAGTACCCGAGAATGCATCTTTATCCGCAACAGTAAGCGGAATGCGTTCGCCTGTTTCATTTACTCTGATAATAACAAACTGCCCTGCTTTAACCTTGGCGGCAATCCGCGGTGCATTGATATCAAACCTGATTATCGCTCCTTTGGAGAGTACCTGTTTTCTTACGATTTGAAACATTTGAAATAATATGAAGTTATAAAAAACTTATTTGCTCCCAAGCTTACCACTCCAGACTATCGTCAAGTTTAATATCGCTTAAATCTTCTTCACTTAGTCCGTGCCATCTGCATCCTTTTTTGGAACAGAGGAAAAAATCAATCAACTTCGAACGTGCACTGATGGAGACAGCTCCAACAGGCGATTCACAAACTTCACACTTCCTGTCATCAACCATTAAAGTATGGTCGCAATGGAAACAACGCAGGTCACCGACAGGTTTTCCTTCGGCAAGAAAGAGAGTTGATTTGGAAGAAAAGACATTCAAATATGGACTTAATAGAACATAACCTTCTTCGTTCTGTTCATTCACGAGTTTCAACTTTAGCATATCGGATTCAATCAGACTTTTTCTGCAATGCGGACAATATGCGTGCAGGAAAGTACCTGTTTCAAGAATCTCGAGGTCTTCATTGGCGTCAACTTCGGGATGGACAATATCGAGTGCTTCATTATCATTCTGTTTCTGATAACCGTATTCCTGATACATCTTTCTGAGTACATTATTCAGGTCTTCAAATTCGACGCTGTGATTTTTGCAGCCGCGTCTTGTGCAATAACTGATTTTACCTCCCATATCAAGAATCAGCGAAGCCATAGGAGCCTTGCAGACTTTACATTCAGTCTTTGTGTTAATATCCTTGCCGCAATGCGGGCAGGAGAAAAAAGCGACTTCATCTTTTTGACTATCTATATTGCAAATGTAATTAAAACTGCCATAGATTGAAGAGAGGTTAATCTCGCCTTTCTTTTTACCTGCATCAATTAACAAAGCGATGCTTACCTCATTATCTACAAGCGTATCCGGGTCCATTAAAGATGCACTGCAATGGGGGCATTTAAGGTTTAGAGATAGAAAATTATACATAGTAGGGCTCCGTAATAATATTTTTAAAAGATAAGATTTTATTTTGGGAAATCATCTTTATATAACAGTAAATTAAGTTATACAAATATAGTCAGAATTTGCAAATATGAAAATGCAAATGCTGTATAATATTTCCCCTTTTTGCATTAATGCCTAGGACCTAAACTCAATTTTTGATACCGGATAAGTATACAATCAGTTTGATTCAGTATAGACTGAGTATTCTCTGAACATCTCGTGAACGGCAGATGAAGCCGAGATGAAGCCCTAACGAGTATAGAATGACTATAGAATGGCTATATATCAACTATAAACGAGTATAAAAAATGCAGTTTTTGTTTCTTGTAACATTTTTCCCATTAAGGTATATGTGTCTTTAAAATAAGTTTACAAGTGTTTATTTTATGAACATAAAAACACATTATGTCAATGAAGAAGAATGTAGAAGTTGTAGAGAATCCGAGGATTCGGGAAATACTTAAGCCGGCGATTGCTTTTTTCAAACTGGAACAGGCAAGCGGTATTCTGCTGATTGCAGTTGCTGCGCTTGCAATCGTATGGGCGAACAGTCCGTGGGCTGCATCGTACTTCAGCATCTGGGAAAGCAAGGTCAGTTTTGGTTTTGGTGATTTCAAAATCGAGAAGGATTTCCTGCACTGGATTAATGACGGTCTGATGGCTGTGTTCTTCTTTGTGGTTGGGCTTGAGATTAAACGCGAACTTTTAATCGGCGAACTTTCGAACGTGAAGAATGCTATGCTACCTGCTGTTGCGGCACTGGGCGGTATGATATTTCCCGCGGTGATTTATGCTTTAATGAACACGAGCGGCGAGGCTGCGAAGGGCTGGGGTATTCCGATGGCGACTGACATTGCTTTTGCGATTGGTATTCTTTCCATTCTCGGGAACCGCGTGCCGTTTGCACTGAAAGTTTTTCTGACGGCAGTAGCAATTATAGACGACCTTGGTGCTGTGTTAGTTATTGCGGTTTTTTATTCTACAAATATTTCTTTCATTCTGCTTGGTGCGGCTGGCGGTGTGGTTTTGCTTTTAATACTTTTGAATTTTCTTCACGTGAAAACTCCGCTTGTGTATGCAGTGCTTGGAATCGTACTGTGGTTTTTGTTTTTGAAGAGCGGCGTTCACGCGACTATTGCAGGTGTTGTGCTTGCTTTCACTATTCCGACAAAGACGCGCATAAACGGAAAAGAGTTTTTTGACATCACTCAAGGTGCCTTGGATGAGATGAAGGAAAAAGATCTGGCAAATGACGGTTATACCATTTCTCCCGAAGTGAATGATGTACTTTATACTATAGAAGAATCCTGCGCAGAGGCAATCGCTCCTGCTCACAGGCTCGAGCATAAACTTCATCCGTACGTTGCGTTTTTCATTATGCCTGTTTTTGCGCTTGCGAATGCGGGTGTTGCGCTTGGCGGAGTTGGCAGCGGCGTTCTCAACGGAGTGACTCTTGGAATTTTTGGCGGGCTTCTGCTTGGAAAAGTTCTTGGCGTAAGTTTGTTTTCATTGATTGCAGTGAAAACGGGCTTTGGTGTGTTGCCGACGGGGTCGAGTATGCGTCAGTTGGTCGGCGTGGGATTTCTGGCAGGAATCGGATTTACGATGAGTTTGTTCATCGCGGGACTGGCTTTTGGTACTTCTGATTTGCTGAATTTTGCAAAAGTCGGGATAATCGCGGGTTCGGTGGTTTCAGGGGCTATAGGTTATTTGGTTTTGAGGAATGGATAGAAAGTTATAATGCCTTCCTGATCCCTGCTAAGAACATGCAGGGAGGAACTTGTTAAAGTAGAGGCCATAAATAAGATATCACTCTGGTTTTGAGGTTTTAGGCTGACTTTTGATGAGACAGTTACGAGTGAAAACGTGAATAAATGGTAAAGAAAGGAATGGAACGCGGATGACGCCGAAAGAGCGAATTTTCACGGATAAAGATTTTCTTAGGGTTAAAAATAAGATTAATGAAATGGATTTTCCACGAATTACACTAAGTTAAACGATTTATAGATAAGAACGCTTTTAGTATTAGAGATTAAAGATATTTCTGGTTTAACAGCGTATGGATGCTGGGAAAATGATGATTTTAAGTCCTTGTATTTCTGTTTTGACCTGCCTTTTGGCATTTCTTCAGGGAATTAGGGAGGCTATTTTTGTGTTCAAACTATAGTTGATAATTAAATGTATATATTAATATAATATTATGATTAGTTTTAGAAAATTTACTAAGGATAACTTTGCAAAGATTGTGAATTTTGAGAATGTGAACCCGTTTGAAATTCTGGGACCACATTATATTGCCGAAAAGAAAGAGTTTTTTGTGAACTGCTTTTTTCCGAATGCCGTGGAGGTGAAACTTTTACCTTCGGCTAAAACGAGAAAAGAACAAGTTATGAAAGTGATTTCGGAAGCAGGATTTTTTCAGGCAAGTTTTAAAAATGTTAGCGAGGCGTTCGACTATAAATTTCTGGTGAAGTATGCCGAAGGGTATCCGATGGAAATGTTTGATGCTTACAGTTTTGATACTGACATCACTGATTTCGACTTGTATTTGCTTGGCACGGGAAGTCTGCATAAGAGTTATGAAAATTTTGGTGCACGCGTGAGGGAGAAGCGCGGCGTGACGGGCGTGGAGTTTGTGGTGTGGGCGCCTGGCGTTCAGGCTGTGAGCGTGACAGGGAATTTTAATCAGTGGGGCGTTGGGAATTTTCCCATGCACAACGTGAACGGTTCGGGCGTGTGGGCGCTGTTTGTGCCCGGGCTTGGCGAGGGCGAAGTTTATAAGTATGCGCTGAAGCCGTGGGAAGGTGATGTGTTTTTCAAGAGTGACCCTTATGCGTTTGAGATGGAAGTGCGACCGAAGACTGGCTCGATTGTTTGCAGTATCGACGGTTACGAATGGGGCGATGATGACTGGATGAAACGGCGAGAGAGTTATGACTTTCAGAAGGAACCGATTTCAATCTATGAACTTCATCCTGGAAGTTTTAAAAGAAGTGCCGACGGTGGATTTTTAAATTATAAAGATTTAGCTATTGAGGTTGTGAACTACGTGAAGGCGATGAACTACACGCACGTTGAACTGATGCCCGTGATGGAGCATCCGCTCGACCAGTCGTGGGGATATCAGGTGATAAACTATTTTGCACCGACGAGCAGATTCGGGACTTCGAAGGATTTTAAATGGTTTGTTGATTACTGTCATAAGGCAGATATCGGCGTGATACTCGATTGGGTGCCTGCGCATTTTCCGAAGGATGCACACGGGCTGGCGAGTTTCGACGGGTCACAGCTTTATGCTTACAAGAGTCTGAAGAAGGGTTACCACATGGAGTGGGGCACTTTTATTTTTGATTACGGAAGAAATGAAGTAAGGAATTTTCTGATATCGAATGCAATTTACTGGTTTGATATATTTCATATAGACGGTTTGCGTGTTGATGCTGTGGCTTCGATGTTGTATCTGGATTACTCTCGTAAAGAGGGCGAGTGGGAGCCGAATGTTTTTGGCGGAAGAGAAAATCTGGAAGCAATAAGTTTTATAAAAGAACTGAACGTGAAGGTGCACGAATATTTTAAAGGCGTGGTGATGATTGCCGAGGAAAGCACTGCATTCCCGGGCGTCACCCTGCCTGTTTACCTTGGCGGGCTGGGCTTTGACATGAAATGGAATATGGGATGGATGAATGATATACTGCGTTACTTTACTAACGACCCGATTCACAGAAAGTATCATCATAACCTGATTACGTTTTCGCTTTGGTATGCATTCAGTGAAAACTTTGTGCTGCCAATTTCGCACGATGAAGTTGTGCACGGAAAGCGTTCGCTGTTTGACAAGATGCCCGGCGATGACTGGCAGAAGTTTGCGAACCTGAGATTGTTCTTTGCGTTTATGTACGGACATCCAGGCAAGAAACTGAACTTTATGGGTAACGATATTGCGATGTATAATGAGTGGAATTCAGATTCGTGCGTAGACTGGTTCCTGCTTGATTATGACTATCAGAAGAAAGTAAACCTGCTGATGAGAGATTTGAATGCACTGTACAAAAACTACAGGGCACTTAGCGATACAGATTTTAAAGGCGATGGCTTTGAATGGCTGGATTTTTCCGACTGGGAAAATTCTGTGATTGCATTTATGAGGAAGTCGCGCGACGACAAACAGTTCGCTATGTTTACTTTTAACTTCACTCCCGTTCCGAGAGACAATTATGTAATCGGCGTGCCGTTCGAAGGATACTACAGAGAGATTTTAAATTCCGATGCGCTTGAATACGGTGGCAGCGGAGTTGGCAACGGTGGCGGAGTGCATTCTTCCAAGGAGCGAAGGTTCGACTGGGAAAATTCCGTGAGAGTAAATTTACCGCCGCTTGGTGCGAATGTTTATTTATTTGAAAAGGAATAACTGATGAAATTGTTTTTATGCGTACACGGACATTTTTATCAGCCTCCAAGGGAAAATCCATGGACGAATGAAATTGAGCAGCAGCCTTCTGCAGCACCGTTTCACGACTGGAACGAAAGAATTTTTCAGGAGTGCTACAAGCCGAACACTGAAGCTGTTATTGTTGATGACACAGGAAAAGTTTTAAGAAGAGTTAACAACTACGAATATCTTAATTTCAATTTTGGTCCGACACTTTTAAGCTGGATTGAATCGAAACATCCGAACACTTATGCAAAGATTCTTGAGGCAGATAAGAAAAGTATTGTTTCACATAAGGGACACGGCAACGCAATCGCACAGGTTTATAATCATATAATTCTTCCACTGGCGAACAAGCGTGATAAAACCACGCAGATTAAGTGGGGAATAAAAGATTTTGAACATAGATTTAAAAGAAAGCCCGAAGGGATGTGGCTTTCTGAAACCGCTTGTAACAATGCAACTCTGGAAGTGCTGATAGAAGAAGGAATTAAGTACACAATACTCGACCCTTCTCAGGCAGAGAAAATCAGAAAGATTGGGACGAATAACTGGGAAGAAGTAATAGGCGGCAGAGTGAATCCGAAACTCCCCTACCGATATTTTTCAAAGAAACAATTTGGATACATAGATATCTTTTTCTACGATGGCCCGCTCTCAAAGAATTTAGCATTCGACGATGTAGTGTTCGATGCAAAGAGATTAATGGACAGTATCGATTCTGCAAAGATGAATAATTACGACGAAGATCAGTTGATTGCTCTTGCAGTTGACGGAGAAACATTCGGGCATCACAAACATTTCACTGAAAGAACGATTTCGTTCCTGCTTTCGGAATATGCTAAAACAAGAGGATACAAGATTGTAAACTACGGTGAATACCTGGCATTGCACGAACCGCAGTTTGAAGTTATGATTAACGAAGGTAACAGAGGCGAAGGAACTTCATGGAGCTGCATACACGGTGTCGGCAGATGGAAGAAGAACTGTGGATGCCATACAGGCGGATACGACGGATGGAATCAAAGATGGAGAAGGCATCTGAGAAATGCTTTGAATTTACTTGACAGTAAACTTGCTGTGCTTTATGAAATCGAAGGACAGAAGTATTTTAAGAATGTCTGGGATGCAAGAAATGATTACATAGACGTAATATTAACGAATGATACAAAGGAATTCTTTGCAAAGCATTCAGTAAAGAAACTGAAGAAGGCAGAAATGCAAACAGCACTTTATCTGCTTGAGATGCAGAAGTTTGCGATGTTTATGTTCACGAGCTGCGGCTGGTTCTTTTCTGATATATCGGGAATAGAATCGCAGAAAGTACTTGAATATGCCAAACGCTCTATTGAGATGGGTGAAAAAGTACTTGGAATTTCTCTGCACGATGAATTCCTTGATGAACTTGAAAAAGCAAAGAGCAATAAACCGGAATATATAAACGGCAAGGAGATATTTTTAAAGATAAACATTAAATCGTAGATGATAGATTACAGTTTTTTAAAAGATAGCAGGACTGCAGATAAATGGGAAAGGTTTGGGATGAGAAGGCGGGCCGGAGTTGCGGTTCCGCTTTTTTCTGTCAGGTCGAGAAAGAGTATTGGAATCGGCGAGATTCCAGATATTAAAACTATTATCAGATGGTGCGAGTTGACAGGCAACACAATACTGCAGCTATTACCGCTGAATGATACGGGATTTGACTTCGCTCCGTACAACAGTGTATCTTCATTTGCACTCGACCCGATGTATTTATCGATACAGGCTTTAAAAGAGGTCAACCTTGCACCTTTTAAAAAAGATATCCGTGAATTAAGAACTAAGTTTCAGCACACTAATGACAAAGTTGACTATGCTATTAAGCAAAGCAAGATTGATTTACTCTGGAGGATTTACAGAAGAAGTTATTTAAATGGTTTGAAACGTTTCAAAAGGTTTGTTGAGGAGAATAGCTACTGGCTGAAAGATTATGCAACGTATAAAGCAATTAAATTCACAAACGGAAATGATTCATGGGAAGACTGGAAAGACGATTTCAAAAACAGAGATGCTGAAGTGATTGAAAAGTTTGAGAAGGATAACTTTGAAAAACTGCAGTTTCATTACTGGATGCAGTGGCAGTTGTTCGAACAGATGAACGGAGTTAAGAAGTATGCGGGTGAACGCGGTATTTATATTATGGGAGATATTCCTTTTCTTGTCAGCCGTGACAGTTGCGATGTGTGGGCAAACAAACATTACTTTGATTTAAACTTACTCTCAGGTGCTCCGCCTGATATGTATTTTTCCAAGGGGCAGAGGTGGGGAATGCCTCCGTACAACAGAGAGGAAATTGAGAAAGATAATTTTAAATACTTTAATGATAAATTAAAGTATGCTGAGAACTTTTACGATATGTTCCGCATAGACCATTTCGTTGGATTTTTCAGAGTCTGGACTATAGAAGAAAGCGAGCCGCTTGAAACGGGTGGACTGAATGGGAAATATTCTCCTTCAAGCGAACTTCTATGGGAAGATACAGGTAGGAAACTTCTTGATTCAATGGTTGCAGAATCGAACCTGCTGCCCTGTGCAGAAGATTTAGGCACAGTACCTGAATGTTCGGGTCGTGTACTCTGGGAATACGGTGTTCCGGGAATTGATGTTCAAAGGTGGATAAAAGACACAAATGATTTCATTCCAAAAGAAAAGTTCAGATGGCTTACAGCTGCAACGGTTTCAACTCACGATTCTTCATCTCTCGTTGAATGGTGGTACAACGAAGCTGGAACAATTGATGGACTTCTGTTCGAAAGACTGCTGACGGAAAAGGGTTTTGATAATGACAGGATTGCGCAAGTAAAGATTAAACTGTTTGACCTTGAGAATTCTCACTACAACAGATTGCTATGGAAACCCGATATTACTAAAGAATTATTCCTTGATGCGATTGGTTTACCGATTGAGCAATGCTGGGATTTAGTTGTTTTGTATGACGATAGTTTTGAAGAAAAGGATAAATTCCTGAAACGAATTTTCGACAACCCCGAAGAGTCTGCAGTGTTTTTACCCGAAGGGAAAGTGACAACAGGGTTTATTAAACGCATACTGGAATTTGTATGTTCAACTGACTCGATATTCAGTGTACAACTTTTGCAGGAATATTTAAGTCTTGATGAGAATTTCTTAAGAAAGATAGAAGAAAAATCTTTCAGGATTAATTTCCCGGGCGTGGTTAATGACGAAAACTGGACGGCTGTATTACCAATCGACCTGGATAAGATGTGCACTTTAAAAGTAAATGAGGAAATTAAGGATATGAATTCTGCCTATAACAGAATATAAATGAAGAAGACAATAAACATAAAAGAATACAACTACGAATTACCCGAAGAGAGAATTGCGCAATTTCCTCTAACTGACAGATCTTCATCTAAGCTGCTCATCTGCAATAAAGGTAATATTTCTGAAACAATATTTTCAAATGTAGTTGATTTCATTCCCGATGATTCATTCCTGATTTTTAACAACACAAAGGTAATCAATGCACGTATGTTTTTTAAAAAGGCAACAGGTGCAAAGATAGAAATATTCTGTTTAGAGCCTTCAGGTATAGGTGTAGAAAAAGCCTTTGCACAAACTGATGAATGCGAATGGAACTGCCTGGTTGGTAATGCGAGTAAATGGAGAAATGAGATTCTGGAGAAAAGGTTTCTGCTCAATTGTAAAGAATCTATACTTTTCGCCGAAAAAGCAGGAAGCACAGAGGATAGTCTGGTTATCAAATTTAAATGGGATGGCGGTTACAGTTTTTCTGATGTGATGCATGCAACGGGTTCAACTCCCTTGCCCCCATACATTAAAAGACTGGCTGAAGAATCTGACTGCGATAGATACCAGACCGTGTTTGCAGAAGTCGAAGGTTCTGTTGCAGCTCCGACTGCGGGGCTTCATTTTACTGATGATGTATTAAGTAATCTTAAGAATAAGAACATCACATATGATTTCCTCACGCTGAATGTTGGTGCAGGTACTTTTAAACCGATGAAAACTGATAATGTTTATGAGCACAGGATGCACAAAGAAAGTTTTTCGGTTAACAAAAGGTTTATAAATAATCTTCTGAAATCAATCGATAAAACTAAGGTCGCAGTAGGAACTACAAGTGTGAGAACAATAGAAAGTTTATACTGGCTTGGTGTTTTGCCCGATAAAATATCAAAAAATAACTTTGAACTGGAGCAGTGGGAAGTATACGATTATACGGATAAAGATTTGCCTGAAGCGAAAACAGCTGTTGAGAATTTGCTTGAGTACATGGAGAAGTACAATATGAACACTATAGAAGGCTCAACAAGTCTTATGATTGTACCTGACTATAAGTTTATATTTACGGATGTGATAATTACTAACTTTCATTTGCCTTCATCAACTTTATTAATGCTGGTATCAGCGTATTTAGGAGATGGCTGGAAAAAGGTTTACGATTATGCTTTAAAAAATGATTTCAGATTTCTAAGTTATGGTGATTCATCAATTTTAATCCGCTGAGAAATGGGAACAAAGATATTTAATAAATTAAACTATTCTTTACTGCCCACTCCAATTCATAAACTGGAAAATTTATCGAGACACCTTAATGCAAACATATACTGCAAACGTGATGATTTAACTGGATTTGCATTTGGAGGGAATAAAACACGTAAACTGGATTATTTAATCCATGAAGCAATAGAACTCGGTGCGGATACTATCGTTGCAGTCGGAGCATATCAGTCAAATTTTTGCAGGATTGCTTCAGCATACGGTGCTGCCTGCGGACTTGAAGTCTGGCTTGTACTTGGTGGCAAGAGACCCGAAAAAGCTACTGCCAATCTGATGTTGGACTATTTATTCGGAGCTAATATAGTCGATGTAGATTCGTATGAATGGAACGACTGGGAGGAACGGGCCAGGTTACTTACCAGGGAATTAGATGCAAAAGAAAAGAAAGTGTATTCTATGCCTATCGGCGGCTCTACAAAGACAGGCTCGCTGGGATACGTCGATTGCATGAAAGAAATTAAAGAATATTCTGATGTAAACGGGATTGAATTTAAAAACGTATTCCACGCAACTGGTTCAGCAGGAACACAGTCAGGATTAGTTGTAGGTAAGACATTGATGGCGTGGCAGGGATTAATTAACGGAATAGCTATTACTAAAAATTCAGAACAGATTACCAAAGAGGTAAAAGCATTATCTGAAGAAACGGGTAAGTTATTTGATATTAAAATTAATGATGCAGACATCCTTGTCGACGATAATTACATAGGTGAAGCTTACGGGATAGAGACTGATGGGGCTAAAGAGGCAATATCATTATTCGCCAAATGCGAAGGAATATTGCTCGATAATGTATATTCAGGTAAAGCTGCCGCAGGAATGATTGATTACATACGAAAAGGAGTATTTAAGAGTACGGATAATGTTTTGTTTATTCATACAGGCGGAAATATACAGTTATTCAAATAATCTGCTTAATTTAATAAAAAATTAATCTTTTTAGTAATTAAATTGTTATATTTTATTTAATAATAAAAGTGTTTATATTATAATACCATGGAAAACATATTAACACAAAAGCCGTTTCCGGATGAATATTCAGGACATTACTCTCACTACGTTGACTTAGTTGGTGATGGAAATATACTCGATGTATTTGAGAATCAGTCAGCAGTAACACACGAATTTTTTTCGGGAATACCTGAAGAACTCTGGGAACATAATTATGCTTTTGGGAAATGGACAATAAAAGATATTGTGGGACATTTAATCGATACAGAAAGAATATTCAGTACAAGAGCTTTAAGAATTGCAAGAGGTGATAAACAGGCGTTACCGGGTTTTGAACAGGATGATTATGTTAAGAATGCTAATTTTTTTAAAAGAACTTTAAAAGACCTTGTTGACGAAAGACTGATGTTAAGAGCTGCAAACATGAAAATGTTCAGAAGTTTTGAGCCGCATTCATTTCTGGAAAAAGGTACTGCAAACGATAACGAAATTACAGTCCGTGCGATATTATATTTACTGACCGGACACGAAATATACCATATAAAGTTTATCAGGGAAAATTATTTGTAAATTTTCTGGGGAGAAAAGAGGAACAAATAATTAAAATGGAGAAAAAAACTATGTTAAAATTAGCGAAAAGTGTTCTGGTGGCATTGGTTGTCGTATCACTTATGTTTTCGTTAAATGCTTGTACAAAGCGTTTACAAACAGGAAATAACGGTGATTCAACCAAAGTAATAAACGTTGATAAAACCAAGGACAGTACTGATATTTATGGTAACGGATATTTTGATTACAGAGATTCTATCGAAAGTTATCATATGGGATATTCTATTCCAAGAGACAGTGTTTATAAAGTTGAAAACCTCAAAGCATTTGAGAAACTAAATCTTATAATCAGCAAAGATTCTTTAAATCCGGGACCTTATCTGGACAGAGGAAATCACCTGCAGAATATACATAAGTATATTGAAGCAATCAGGGATTACGACAGATACATTCAGTTAAATCCTTATAATCATTCGGCTTACCAGAACAGAGGAACAGCTCACGAAAGGTTAAAACATTATGATCTGGCTCTCTGGGATTACCAGAAAGTACTGGCTTTAAAACCTAATGATACGATTGCAAACTTCAACAAAGGTGTGGTTTACGATGTAATTAATGAACCCTGGCAGGCAATCAAGGAATATGATACTGTTATCGTAAAAGATTCTCGCTTAGCAAAAGCATACTACAACAGAGGTTCTTCTTATGAGAAAGTTGAAAAATATGATGAGGCAATCGAGAATTATCAGAAAGCAATACAGTTAAACCCTACTTACAAAGAAGAGTTAATAAGAAAAATAGATTACTTAAACTACACGTTTAAATAATTATTCTCTGGGGATTAGATTTTATTTAAAATCTAATCCCCAGTTTCCTGCAGTCCTGATAGTAACAACATAAGCATCCGTATTAGGAACTTCTACTTCGGCTTTACCCTCATAATTCCCTTTTGTCTGGGCTAAAACTTTCAACATCTTACCGTCTGATGTTTTAATGTCAGCGTAAAAATCCCCCGCACCTTCGTGAAAGAATTCAAACAACGATGGTCCTTTATTCAGACTTATAATATTCGTTTTATCGCCTTTTCCTGTATATGCAAACCTGTACTGAATCCCTTTGCCATCTTCATTTCTTTTAGCGTCAGGCTCAAGAATCATTTTAATGTTTTCATTTAACAGCCAGTACCCTAAACCGAGAAGCCCGAATACAAATATTACGCTTATTACTAATTTTGCTTTTGAATTTTTTGCCATAATCGATTAGTTATTTTATTGAATATAGTCATTTCAATCAATTTCCTCAAGATTTAAGAATATATCAGTATAATAAGTTTATTTGAATGAATCCTTATAGATATAGTTAAATATACTGTATTATAAATTATAATATTTCAAATCACTCACACCGGTACATTTTTATACTGTTAAAAGTGAGTCATGTTAATACACACAAAAATGATTTTTATTCATTATAGGCTATTCTATACCTGAGAAGGATTTAAAACTCATCTCACATCATTTACCACTTCCGCTAATTTTTATAGAAGTCCGCCACCAAGCATTAATCTGAATGCACCGATAATTACCGCAATGGCACAAAGTACAACACCGGCAACAGCGGGTCCTTTGGAATTTTCATTTGTTGCTGCGGCGATAATGCTGATGACTAATCCAACCAGTGCCAAAGGTATATTCAGCCAGTTGAACCATCCGAGGAAAGGTATTAATCCTATAAAAAAGCCTACAATGGATATTAATCCGAAAACCAATCCGACAATTCCCATAATTTATGTTTTTATTGTTACTTGAAAATATACTATTTGGGTTAATAAAACAAGAATTAACAAAAGCCATTAATTTATTGAGAGTCACATCTGTCCAAAACGATAAGAACGACAAACGCCCTATAAAAATAAATTCATAGGGCGTATTTTTGTTTAATGCGAACAAAAATTTAATGTCATGGTAAAAATAACACTTTTAGGTCAAATATTTAACAAATTAAATCG
>JAPLFJ010000039.1 GCA_026390735.1 Ignavibacteriota bacterium | reverse complement strand
TTAACTCATCAAGAAGCAACACCAACAACCAGTATTTAACAATAAAACATTTCCCAAAGTCTCATAGATATGATAACACCCATTAACAGAAAAAAGGGAGCGCGCGAGTATGGTATTTTGGAATAGACAACGCCCCCTTTTGTGATAAATTACCTTCGAGAAAACGTATGGTGGGGTTTGTGGGAAGGATAGGATTGGGTTGTGGAGTGGAAAGTATAAATTTAACGTATTTATTTGAAAAGATATTTCTTACATTACATCAGGGTCAAGAAATAATTTAGGGAATGGGTCAAAAGTTCTTTGACATCATTTGCTTTATTTCTATTCAACTCAATAGAAGTTGAAAAAATTATGTTGCCCTAATCAAAATTTCCTTATTTGGTATACCCATTATTTAATATTTAATTGATTAAGGACATAATTATACAATTAATTCTTATTATCTATTTTCTATATTTTTATAAACCCTGAATCAATTATTCTTATTAAATAAACTTATAATTAATATGGATACAATAATTACCGAACCAAAGAGATATTTCTCTCTTATGAATTTAGCTTTATGTTTTATCATTTTCTTTGCCCCGTCTTTGCTCTCTCAGCCAAGCATCCCCCTTGATGTTAGCGGCATGTTCAATGAACGCGGCTTCCTCAAGTCGGGCTCAGTCTCGCCCGACGAAGGTGAAATGATTAATAATTTCAACGGAAATCTCTGCTACACCTTTCCAATGTATAGCCTTAAAGGACCCGGCGATATTCACTTAGACCTTTCCCTGAACTACAACGGTTCGGTTAATTATCAGGTAATCCCTGCCGCTAATAGCATCCTTACGGGTAATTTTCTCCCGCGTTATAATGTTTCTGCACCTGGTTGGATTCTCAGCCTTAACGGTATGGCTGTTCAGATGCTTAACTTCGAAACAAATTTCTTCTCCACTCCAAACAGAGGTGACTCCATCGCAAATTCTAAAGTCCGTCTGCTCGCAATGGGCTACCACCTTACTGATAATCTTCAGCCGCTTGAATCAAGTATGCACGATGTAATCACACTGATGCGCGGCGACGGCTCCGCTGTATATTTAAAAAGAATCTCCGGTTCTTGTTCTGAAGATGATAACTTTGCCGGCTGTTATGTTGGCGATTATTATGTTGATGGCTTGGGTGATTACTCCAGAGCAAAAGTGGAATTCATTGAAAACGCTTCTCAACCTTCTTACAGAAACCGCCGCGTCTCTTTTATGAAAGGCGATGGTCTCACTTATGTTTATGAAGAATTTAAAAATCAGTATGCCGATTTCACTTATAACACTGCTTCAAGCGTTATGTTCAAACCGCAGGTCTTCCTTCTAAAAGCTGTTAAAGACAGATTTGGAAACCAGCTCGTTCTCTCTTATGATTACTCCATTTACTTCGGCGGTGTCTGGCAGCCTGTGTACGGCAGACCGTTAATTACATCTATAGTCGGCAGCTGGCCCGGTTCTTCTGTCTCTTTAAACTACATCGTCAACGGAAACTTTGCCGTTACACTGAATTCTTCCGGCAATACTTATAAAATCCTGTGTGCCGACCAACAGGCAAATTTCGACAGCCTCAATAATCATAGGTATTACCCTACTTCTCTCGTTAATCCTGTTAACGCAACTACATATTTTACTCATCTTGTTTACACAAGATCTGCACATAATATGTACAACCCGTTCCAAAACCACCAGCCGACGAAAATGGCTCTTACAAATTATAACGGTGTTAAAAGGCTTCAGAAGGTTACTAACTATTTCGGTGGTATAAGAGAATATGCTTACATAGACACCGCCGTGTCTGCTTGGTCAGTCGATATGAATCCCGAAGCGCAAAACAAAATATCAAGCGTGGATAATAATAAATACTTCGGTCAGGGAAGGGATGTCTTTTTCGTTAATATGGTCGGCTCTAAAGTCTCTTTGGATGTTGGCGCATTGTCTTCCAAAACTTCTTACAACTATTATTATTACAATAATCGGAATTGGCAAGCTGATCCTATCGACCCTTCCGACCTCTATTGCACAAGTATTAATACTTTTAATCCTGCTGGTGATAGTTTATACGGAACCCCCGATAACAAAGGTACCCTCTTTAAATACCGAAACTATAAAATCTTACTGACCTCAAATTCGCACCAGGAATACCCCGACTGGCAGGGTCACACAAAACTTTTCGAAACTATGGATTATATAAGCGATACAAACTCCCTCGTGAAAAGAACACTCTATAAATATGAAAATAATATTGGCGAAGGTGTCTCTAAATGTTCTTTCCTCGATACTGCCGTCGTTGAAATAATTAATAACATCCCGAAACGTACAAATTTTGTTTACGGTTATTTTAATTCTCCGTTTTCGACTGAGACCTATAAAAACCCCGTTCAGAGTATTCTTCAGATTGATAACTTCGGTCTGAAAACTCTCGTCTATAATTCCTTTATCTACGATTCAAGCGCTCATTTTGTTAATGCATTCTACAAAGCAAATACAAACCTCAGTTCTCAGGAAGGCGATACAACATATTTCTATCTTATAAATCAGCAGACAAGTAAACGCGTTTTTACTTCAAGTCAGTCTTCGCCTTTCTACTTCGACTCCATAAAATACCTCAGAACTAACAGCGATACAGGATATATGGGTCAGTCTGTTCAGATAAGAGTTTACGACGTTTCAAATACATCTTACTTTAAAGATATTTTTTATTCATATTACGTCAGAGATACCGTCGGTAGATTTTTGTATCCCGTTTCTGATACCAAACCCAGTAACGAAGGTAAACTCAAAACCGTTACAGACCCGCGCGGAAACCCTGTTAAGTATTATTACCACCCGGTCTATTCCACAGAATACCAGACTGATAATTTACCTGGAAGACCTGTAATTGATTTTTATGTTATGTATTCAAAAGATACTATCGTTAAAGAAAGTCAGAACTGGGAAGATACCAGAATGCCAGTTATCACTCAGTCCTTCGTCAACGAATCCAACAGCTTATTCCTCTATAATAAATACGACCCTGCGGGTAATATAAACTATGCCTTCAACGATAATAAGTACCTTAACGAACTTTCTTACGATGCTCTCGAAAGGATTTATAAGGTCAATTTCCCTTACGACTTTGGAAAACCCGATACAACCATATATGTTGACACTGTCTTTGAAAATGTTAATGTTGACCTTAAAGCCGACCTCGTTTCTACTTATGATTTTCTAAACAACAATACTAGATTTTATGTAAAGTATAATAGTTCCTGTAGCACTCTCACCAGTTATGGAAGTATTTATGAGTCCTTTCATTTGGCTATTATAGATCCGGGTGGTGACCCGTCTGAAAACACTCAGCCGCCAATGAAAGAATTGCCTTTAATCAGATTCAATAACCCTGATTTATTCAGAAATATTTCCTCAATCAGCTATGCTTATCTGAAACTATCACCTAAAAATTTCAACAGGAATACTGGCGGAGATACATCCTTAAGTAAAGTTAAATTGCGTATAAATCCTCTAAAGCAAATGTTTGAAAGCGGCAATTCAATTATCTTCTCCGAATCAAATTTAGGGTATTATTATTTTGCTAATGCATTTATGGAACCTGTCTCAGATTGTTCAACTACATACGAAAACGATTTTGATGTTACTGATATGCTTAACTATCATATTTTCTCAAACAATGACTCAGTCGTTGCTTTTAAAATAGATGCAAAACCGGTTTATTCAACTGAGAAACCTCCCTCTCAAAGTTATTTTATGGATTTATATCCTAATATTAATTATTGCAATTTTGGTACTTGGTGTAGTCATGCCTCTCCTATCCTCCACATTTCCGGTGTTAAGAGAACTATTAATCGTGATACTATATTGACTTATCAGAATTATAGTAGTAAATTTACTTACAATAATAACGATAAATCTGTGCTGACTAACTTAAAATATGATAACCAGTCCGTCGGAAAACGAAAATCCCTTTTCGACGGCTTCTACAGAGTTAAACAAAATCGTCTCTATACTTCTGCTAACGATTTCGATAGCACTGCCGTTAATTATAATTATCTTTCTCTTAAACTGAATTCAAAAGACGGAAGAGGCAATCTTACTAAATACTCTTATAATCAGTATTTAAATCCTTCAAAGACACAAAATGCAGATGCGAGCTATTCTCTTGTATCTGAAACATATTATAACGGTTACACTAATACCTTCGGTTTTGTCCCGGGTATGATTCTCAAAAAAGTCCTTACAGATGAAGTCGGTAATAATTTCGATAAGTTTTACGATGCTGTCGGAAACCTTATAAGAGAAATTAAATACGTCGAGGGTATTCCAAGCGATAATCCGGAAGAACAGGTCATCCCGCTAACTACCGACTACAAATACGACGACCTCTACCGTGTAATCGAAGTCAAAACTCCAAACGATAAACATATATATTACACCTACGACGGGCTTGGTCGCCAGTCTTCTCGCACCACCCCCGACGCTGGCGAAGTAAAATACAAATACGATAAAAACGATAACCTCCGTTTCTCGCAGGATAACAATCAGGCAAATAAGCCTACCGAAACTCCGCCGTCTAAGTTTATCTCTTACCGCGGATACGACGGCTTAAACCGTCTTCTCTATCTTTGCGATGCTTTCGGCGAAACGTACCTTGTCCCGTGGTCTAATCTAAACCCGGATAATACATACTACTTTGATTCCTATTCTTATACTCCGAACAATTTTCTCGTTATCAACGTCTACGATTCACTCACAAACTATCCCGCAAACGCTAACGTATTCGGTTTCCATATACCCGCAGACTATTATACCAATGCTCCATACAACACAAACAACACTAAAGGCTCTCTCTGTGCCACCGCATACCGCACAGTCGGAACCGACAGCCTTAGCTTTAAATACTACCGCTACGATGCCCGCGGTCGTGTAATAAAAATGTGGAACTATATCGCTGGTTTGGGAATGAAAACATTCGATTACAGTTATAATTCTCAGAACCAGATAACAGAGTTAATCTATCAGAGCGGCTATTCTGACACTAAGTCGTTTAAATATGCTTATGATTATGCCGGAAGACTTCTCAATACAAGCTTTAATTATATTCCGTCTGATTCTCCCGAAGAATATATTACTTTTAATTCCTATACATACAATCAGAATTCACAGATTAATACCTCAAAGTTCGACCCGATAAACCTTACGCATACATACTCTTACGACAGCAGAAGCAGGATTACAAATTATGCCTGTGGCAAACCTGATTTATTCTCTTATAATCTTACTTATTACTCAAACAGTAACATTCAATCGCAAACATTCACAGGTCAGTATAAAAACAGTTTTTCTAATCAGGATAACTTAAGCACGAGTTTTACCTACGACAAATCCAATCGCCTGCTTAATGCTAACTTCACTCATACATCCGATAATACGTTTGATTTGACAAATACTTATGACCCCGACGGCAACATTCTTACAATGCAAAGGTATGGCTCAAACAACAACCTTCTTGATAACTTTAGTTATGATTACTATTCGGGTACAAATAGACTCAAAAAAGTGTCAGGAAGTTCCGACCAATATACTTACGACTACAACGGAAATCAGACAAATGATTATTTTGCAGAAAACACAGGAATTTCATACGACCATAGAAACCTTATCACTGAAATAACAAGAAGTGATAATACCACCGACCCTCCTGCAACAATAAAAATTCGTTATAAGTACGACGAATCAGGAAATAGAATCCGTAAAACAATCTATAGAAGCACGGAATCTAATCCTCCACCTTTACCCGAAGAAACAGAAGACCTCCCAACTGGTTGGAGCATAATTCTCGACGACTATTATTTAAGGGAAGTATCAGGAAAAGAAATAGCTATATACTCAAGTTACACACTTCAGTACTGGAATGTCTGGTCAGGAAATGAAATAGTCGGCAGGATAAACAATACTGAAAACGTAGATAGAAACTATTACCTTAAAGACCATCTCGGTAGCGTTCGTGTTGTCCTCGATAATAGCAAAACCATAGTCTCTGCAAATGATTATGATATGTGGGGCTATTATCTCCAAAACAGAACATACAGCCCAACAAACACAAAGAACAAATTCACAGGAAAAGAACGGGATAATGAATCCTCCTATGACTACTTCGGCGCAAGATACTATGATGCAAGGGTGGGAAGATGGGGTCAGACAGAACCGTTGCTTGATAAATATATTAGTTATTCACCCTTTGTGTATTGCTCTCTTAACCCACTTCTAAAGGCAGATGTAAATGGTGAAGATGGTATTGTTAAAATTGACAATGATAAAAAAACAATACAAATAACTTTATCTTTTTATTATACGGATATGTTTAATGATGAAAGAGGTGTTACACATAATATTTTTAAAGATATTATTTTACCTATGAAAGATAATATTGAAAATTATTGGAGTGGGAAGTTTTCAATAGATGGGCAAGAGTTTAGTGTGAAAACAGTTGTTGAATTAAATTATATAAACAGCGATTTTAATAATGTTGTTTATCAGGCTTATCTTCACAATGGTTCGAATGTAATTAATGTTGTGGATAAACTGAACACTTCCACCTCTAATGTTGGAATAGGCGCTGTTTCTAATGTCTTGCAAGTGTTGTCTGTTGGTGCAAGTCCATACGATGATACAGGTGCCCACGAAGCATCTCATTTATTGGGATTACCAGAGGGGGTATCTTCATCAGGTATTATTGCACCTAAAATTAACGAACCCAAAAAGTTTGACAAGGCAGGCACTGAAATTGTTAAAAGATTAAAACCTAGTGGGGCAGAATTGAAAGAAATTTTTCGTTTAAATAACATTAACCTAACATCCAAAGATAATCAAATAATAAAAGGTCATGAACCAGAGTAACAATATTATATATAGACTTTTGTATCTATTGCTTTTTTTTCAGTTTTCTCCTTATTTATACTCTCAGGATACTATTAATATTCCTAACAATGTTGGCATTTATAATAATATTGCGAGAAATATATTTGCATATAAGGACTTCAAAATTGAAGATTATTCTTATTTCTTCGATGGTTATGTTGTTATACAAATAGATGCCTCAAATAAGTTGGAAATGTTATCAAAGGACATTGTCAGTTGGAGTTGCCCAATTTATTGGGTTGATTCTTTACAACATATTAAGCGAAATAATGATAATTATTATTTTAATAATATAGGTGGTGAATGGTCTAATATTTTAGGTTATTTTAATGAAAACATTAATTCATCAAGCGAATTTTTAAAATTATATTCCTTTCTAAGAACTTATAAGCTATTAAATGACAAAGGGGATTGTAAATCGTTTTTGTATGATGGGGATTCATTTCTAAATTATTTTAATACAACTTTATTTAAAGATTCACCAATTTTTTATTTTTCCAATAATTCTAATATTAATTATGTAATTTATCATGTGATGTTTTGGGCTTCAATAATATTAAATGATTCATACCAAAATGATATTTGGAGGTTAATTATACCAATATCAAATGTTTACAAATTTGAGAAGTTAGATTGTGAAACAGCTAATATATATGGTCTGAAAAAAAATTCAAACAAAATAGTTGTTCTTTATAATCACTAGTAATTCATTTTTTGCCCTCCTTCCCAAGGTTTTCCTTGGGAAGGCTTTCTAAATAAAGTAAGACAAATGTGTTTAGCGACTAAATATTTAAGTAGTAATAATGCAAATATCACTAAAGATATAAGGTCTAATTATACTTACGTCGTTGATCCGCCGTGGCGGAACAAGACTAATAGGTTAAAGAAGATTGAAAAACACAGCTCTAAATACTTCGACCTTACAGGCGATTATTCTTACGACCCTGACGGAAACTTTACTTCGCTCACTCGCAGCTACAACAGCGATAATTTTTCTTACGACTATTACTCTGGCACAAACAGACTAAAAAAAGTAACAGGCTTAACAGACCAATACACTTACGACTATAACGGTAACCAGACAAACGATTACATAAACAACAACACCGGTATAAAATATGACCACAGAAACTTGATAACAGAATTCACACGACAGGATTTAACACAAGACCCGCCTGTAACAGACATCACAAGATATAAGTACGATGAGGCAGGAAATAGAACAAGGAAAACTATTTACAGAAGTAATGATTCAAATCCTCCTCCATTACCTGAAGAAAACGAAGACCTGCCGTCTGGCTGGTCTATCACAAAAGACGAATACTATTCAAGGGACGCGTCGGGAAAAGAAATCGCAGTCTATCAAAGCTACACTCTCGACTACTGGAACGTTTGGGGTAGTGGCAACGAGGGCAGAATCAAATCAACAGGTATGAAATATTTCTACCTCAAAGACCATCTCGGTTCTATCCGTGCAGTAATAAACCAGAACAATATAATCGTTCAGGCTCAGGACTACGACCCGTGGGGTCACATCGCCAGAACCTGGGATTCCACATCCGCAGATTACAAATTCACAGGCAAAGAACACGACAAAGAATCCTCCTACGACTACTTCGGTGCAAGGTTTTATGATAGTAGAACAGCAAATTGGGGTACGGTTGATCCAAAGATGGAAAAAAGTTGTGACTTTAGTCCATTCCATTATGCATTAAGAAATCCTTGTCTTTATTTAGATCTTAAAGGCGAAGAATGGTATTACATATGGAATGATGGCGGAAAAAGTGGTGATTGGACTTATTATAAGAATACACCTACAATGGATCTTTGGAATGGTCAATATGATGCAAACGGAAATAAAATTATAATGAAACAGCAAGGTTTAATAGAGTTATTAGGTTTTAATGGAAGTAAACTAGCTTGGTACAATGAAGATGGTAGTATTCGATCATGGAACGCTGTTTCAGGTGTTTTAAAAGATGGGAAAATTCAACCAGATAAACAAAATATTTCAAAAGAAGGACCAATACCTATTGGTTGGTGGTCTGTTGATCCTAAAAACACACTTAATTATTATGCGGAACAGAACGTTATTCAAAAACTTATATGGGAATTTGAATATGGAAGTTGGGGATTCTATAAAACTCCAATAAAGCCAATAGGTGAAAATCTAGAAATAAAAAGGAATAGTGGCTTTTATATACATGGTGGTGTAGTACCAGGAAGTGCAGGTTGTATAGACTTAACATATGAAAATGATAATTTCCACGAAGCATTTTTACAACATAACAAAGAAATGATACTACATGTTGATTATTCAAAATTAAAATAATTTGATATCATGAAAATTCTTAGAAATATATTTTTAATTCTTATGCTATTTGTATATTCTATTTTTATATTAATAAATTTGCGTTTATCAAATATTATTACAAATTCTTTTACCGAGGGCTCGAAAGGATATACGGACAATATTATAATATCAATAGTTTTCAGAACAGTTATTATTTTAGACCTCTTAGTAATTTTGTCAATCATATTTCTATTCCTATTCGCTTTGAAAAAAAATGTAAAAGCCGAAGAGATTACGAGAAAGTTTATTATAATAATAAATTTTGTTTTGATATTTCTGATATGGTTTGAACAAATAATTGGGTCCTATTGTGAATATGTTTATGAAAGAACATTATTGACACTTAACAATAGTGGATTATTCGGAAGTTTATTGTTCTCATTGTCCATTTTTGTTCTTATAAATTATAAGAAAATGAATAATAAAAAAAGGATAAGAATGTCTTTATTAGCTTTATTCGTGATATTTCTCCATTTATTATTATATAAAGAATATTTATGGTGGTTTTATAGATTCAATTAATGCAAAATCATTTTAGCTCTTTTTCTCTCCTTCCCAAGGTCTTCCTTGGGAAGGTATTCTAAAATTAAGTAAGTCAAATGTGTATATCAATTAAATATATTGCTCCTTGCAACACTAAAGGCTCTCTCTGTGCCACCGCGTACCGCACAGTCGGAACCGACAGCCTTAGCTACAAATACTACCGCTACGATGCCCGTGGTCGTGTCATAAAAATGTGGAACTACATCGCAGGTCTTGGAATGAAAGTAACTTCTTAT
>JAPLFJ010000032.1 GCA_026390735.1 Ignavibacteriota bacterium | reverse complement strand
ATCAGAAACCATAAATTAGCCGAAAGAAAGCGTTTTGTTTTTTTTTCGCCTTCCCCCCTAGGGGGGAAGAATGCTCTTTCTTTCTTCCTTAATTTAATAATTTCTCTTTTAACCATTTACACATAATTTTTTACACTCCCTTTACACTCCCAGATTAAAATCAGTTCTGTGTTTGATAGATTAGGTAAAGTATTCTCTTTGCCTTAAGCTTAGTATTTATTTGCCGTGTGTTTCATAGTCATTTGCCGTATGTTTCATAGTCATTTGCCGTATGTTTTATAGTTTGTTGCCGTTTGATTCATAGTAATCTTCCATCCATCTTTCGTCAATCTTCCGTATAATCTATATGCAATTGCCGTTCTGCATAAAATTACATTCATATATCCCAAACACATTTGAATATCAACCTGTCAATTAAATCTCAAAACCCTGAAATGCTTTAATATGAATAACCACCAGTGAAACTGGTGGCATCAATAAAAGTCACTTCAATCCATCGCGTCGGTTTGAAGACTTTACTTTAAATCTCAAAACCCTGAAAGGGTTTAATATGAATAACCACCGGCATAGCCGGTGGAATAAGTTAAAATAAATCAACCCCGAACTGGGTTGAACAGTTTCCTGTGCTCATCTGAAATATTATATACTGAGAAAAATATAAATTCTCAGTACCGGTTTATGATACTGAAAATTCTCTTGTTTTCGCACTATGCATTTTTTAGTATAAACTTTAGTATCCCGCACAAATAACAAAAAATACTGCCTGTATTGTCTGAGTATCGTTTATGTATTCTTTCAGTATATTTTAAATATCGTTCAAGTATATTTTAAGTATCATTTATGTATCAAACCAGTATATAACTGGCCTCAAACATGTATCTGAATAAATACCTTATTGAATTCTCTGTCTTCCGTATTTCTGCCGTTTATTAAGAACTTATATTTGCCATTTCAATATCCATAATTTGTTACTAATTTGTAATATTCAGTTCAAATTCCCTTAATATCGGGAACTACAAATAGGCAATATCAATTTTAATTTATGTGTAATTAATTAATCTAAATAATAATATAAAAATGCAGGAATTTGATGTAACAATAATTGGAAGTGGTCCGGGTGGATACACTGCAGCAATCAGAGCTGCACAACTTGGGTTTAAAACTGCCATCGTAGAACGTGATAAACTTGGTGGCGTTTGTTTAAACTGGGGATGTATTCCTACAAAAGCTCTTTTGAAGAGTGCTGAAATGCTCAATAAGGTAAAACATATCGGTGATTATGGTCTTAAAGTTGAAGGTGCAGGATTTGATTTTCCTAAAATTATTGCCCGTTCAAGAAAAGTAGCCGAAGCATCCGAAAAGGGTGTGGCTTTCTTAATGAAGAAAAATAAAATTACTATCATAAACGGTACGGGTTCATTCAATGCCGATAATACTATATCGGTTAAAGATAAAGACGGTAACGAAATAGAAACAATTAAATCAAATCATACAATCGTTGCAACAGGTGCAAGAGCAAGAAGTCTTCCTGGTATTACTTTTGACGAAAAGAAGATTCTTTCTTCAACAGGTGCCATGCTCGCTCAGAATGTCCCCGCAAAACTTACTATAGTTGGCAGCGGTGCTATCGGTATGGAGTTTGCTTATTTCTTCAATGCTTTCGGAACGGAAGTAACCGTTATCGAAATGCTTCCTCAGATTCTTCCTGTCGAGGATAAGGAAATCTCTGATGTCGTTGCCAGGGAATTCAAAAAAAGCGGTATGAAGATATTTACCGAAACTAAAACTGAAAGCGTTGAAGTGAAAGATGATAAGGTCTTTACAACTGTCAGCGGTAAAGCAAATGAAACGTTTGAATCTGATGCTGTGCTTCTCGCAATAGGCGTTACTGGTAATATCGAGAACCTCGGACTTGAAAACATCGGAGTTACCTTGTTTAAGAACGCTATAAAAGTTGATACTGATTATAAGACAAACGTAGAAGGCATCTATGCGATTGGTGATGTTGCTCTCATTAATGAAAAAGGAAAGCCATGGCTTGCTCACGTTGCAGCTGCAGAAGCAATTAACTGTGTTGAGAAGATTAAAGGGCACAGTGCAGGCGATATAGATTATGGAACGATTCCGGGATGTACTTATTGCAATCCGCAGGTCGCATCTGTAGGAATGACTGAAGAAAAAGCAAAAGCCGCAGGTTATAAACTTAAAGTAGGGAAGTTTCCTTTCTCTGCTAACGGAAAATCAAGAGCCGCAGGCGAAACAGCTGGTATGGTTAAACTTATTTTCGACGAAGAATACGGCGAACTGCTCGGTGCACATATTGTCGGTGCCGAAGCAACTGAACTTATCAGCGAACTTGTTATGCTTAAATCACTCGAAGGTACGGGTGAATCTATAATCAAAACAATTCACGCACATCCTACTCTTTCGGAATCAATCCTCGAAGCAGCAGGCGTCGCTTATGGTGAAGCAATAAATATATAAATTATTAAATCAAAAACGGGGCTTTAAGCCCCGTTTCTTATTTTGGAATTCTTTCTCTCATTTTAACTAATCTCCCAACTCTGTCATTCGTACTCGCGAAGCAGATACGCGAAGCGTTTTTTAGCAGTAATCTCTACTAACTATATCAATCAGCCTCAATCAGAATCATCAATGTGTAGCTCTTTATCTCTAACTCTAATAAATTCTTCTCTGTGTACTATGTGACTCCTCTGTGCTCTCTGTGAACCTAATCCTAAAACTTATACCTCCGAATATTCTCCCAGACTAAAAACCTTCTGTTTCTGCATTACCTTCGAATGCTTCCCAATCAGCGAATCCTTAACAATCGAATTCTCTATATGCGAATGCTCATCCACAATCGAATTCTCTATTATACTATTCTTTACAACGCATCCATCATTAATTGTAGCATTAGGTCCAATTATACAGTTATCAAGAGTGACTCCCTTACCAATAAAAACAGGATAGTTAATCTTACATCCTTTAAAATTATATTTCTTTTTATTCTTCTTCAGTAAGTACTGATTTGTCTCAAGCATTGTCTCGTGCTTACCGCAGTCAAGCCATCCGTCAACCTTATAAGGCACAAATTTCTCGTTCTGATGTATCATCACTTCCATTGCATCTGTTATCTGGTATTCACCCTTTGTAGTAATTTTATTCTTTATAATATGTTCGATAGAATTAAACAATAAAGTAGAGTTCTTTATTAAATATATCCCGACAATTGCCTCGTTAGAAGGGGAGACATCTGGCGAGGCAGGTTTTTCCACGAACCTCGAAATGAATCCCTTCTTGTTCGTTTCCACAACTCCAAACCTTTTCGGGTCGTCCACTTTCTTTACACCTATAGCAGAATGTTTGCTCTTTACTATATCCTTTAAATCAACATCGAAAAGAGTATCGCCAAGTATTATCAGTGCATCTTCATTCTTTATCGGGTCAAACTTTTCCTTAGCGCAAAGTATTGCATGACCAAGACCGAGCGTTTCTTTCTGCTCAACATAATCAAATTTAAACCTGAATGTCTTGTTCAGGTACTTCTCTATGTCATCAGCCCTGTACCCTGTAATAAAAATTATGCTGTCCGCAATCTTCTTCTTAATCAGTTCATCAACTATGTAATATATCATAGGATGGCCTGCGACATTCAGCAAAACCTTCGGCTGAGTTAATGTATGTGGTCTCAACCTTGTTCCAACGCCCGCTACTGGAATTATAACCTTCATTTTATTTGAAATTTAAAATTTGAAACTTCAAATTTGCATTTAAAACTTGAAATTTACTTTAAACTGTTTATTGATATACGTACAACTCTATTTCTTACCTTTCAAAGATAGAACGGTTGAAGCTAATATTTTAGATATTTCAATTAATTCCTGCATTAGCCATGTCGTATCCTGGTCACCACAGTGTTTTGAATCTTTTAGTAAAGATAACCAGAGTTTACTTTCGTTTGCTGACTTTAATGCATGATTAATAAAATTAGTAAAATCTTTCTTACTGCTTGCAGATTGCCCTTCGATATAATTGGCAATAATACTTGTTCCACTCCTCAATAACTGGTCACCAATTCTGTAAGCAACATTTGTTTTCGGTAAATTGTCAATAAATTTAATCAATTCAAGCGTAAAATCATAAAACCTTCTTTTGTATTTATTCCTTAATTCTGTCTTCTCATCCATATTATTTAATTTAGATAATATTACAAAAATCAAAATACTTCTGTATCTTTAATAAATTTGAAATATTCAATGTAAATTTAAAATCTCAAATTTAAAATTTCAAATTATCTCAAGAAAGTTTAATCTTCATATCATTATAAAAACCAGTCAGTACACTATACAGTGCCGCCACATCCTTCGCTCCCGCTGTTGCAAGTTGAGGCCTTCCGCCTCCGCCTCCGCCAAGTTGTTTTGCTACTTCGGATATGAGTTTTCCGGCCGCGAAACCTTTTTCTTTAATTAGATTGTCACTTACAGCACATACTAAACTTATCTTGCCATCTATTACCGAAGCAATTAATGCTATTCCATTCTTCATTACTTTCCTTAATTCTTCACCGATTTCTTTAAATTCATCTGATGTTTCAATATCGAGTTTCTCTGAAAGAACAACACTGCCGTTTATTATTTCTGATGTGTCTATTTTTGCTTTAAGATATGCTATATGCTTCTCAAGGTTCTGCTTCGACAGTTTCTTCTGCTGTTGTTTCTTCTCTTCAATGTATTTGTCACGGAGTTCATTCAGCGATTTTATGTTATTATCCTGCTGAGCAAGCATAAGTTTCATTAGCGACGTATCCCTGAAATCTGTTTTCTTGAATCCTTCTTTGAATATGTTTAAGCCTGCAATGAAATTGCCAGAATATTTTTCAGGTAACTCTTTCACGATTTTCTCTATTTCGCTTATTCTTTCCTCAAGCAGTCTTATAATCCCTTCTCCCGTTCTTGCAAATATTCTTCTTACGCCCGAAGAAATACTTTCTTCCTTCACAATCTTAAATAGTCCGATATCACTCGTATTAGATACGTGCGTACCGCCGCAGAATTCCACGCTGAACTTCTCGTCCATCATTACAATCCTCACCTTACTCCCGTACTTCTCTCCGAAGAATTTCTTCACGTGTGGAATCTCATTCGCTTCATCAATCGGCATATCTTCCAGCGTCTTCACTTCCACAGCATCACTGATTTTCGTGTTTACCAAATCTTCAATCTGTTGTATTTCTTCTGCACTCAATTTCTGGAAGTGCGGAAAGTCAAACCTTAAATGCTCTGCCGATACCAGAGAACCCATTTGCTTGACGTGTGGCCCGAGCACTTCCCTCAGTGCCTCGTGCAGAAGGTGAGTTGCAGAGTGATTCCGTTGTATCGCGTGCCTTCTGTTTAAATCCACAACAGCCGTTACGTCTTTATGCAAAAGATTTTTGTGGTCGTAGTTCTTAACGTATATAAAATGGTTGTTCTTGCTGTCAATAACTTCAAGCTCGTATCCGTCAGCAAACTTTATCTTTCCCGTATCGCTAATCTGTCCGCCCGATTCCGAATAAAAAGGATTGTCCTTCAAAACCAGCACTTCAATATCTGAACCCGCAATCCTCTTTGCCTGAAGTAATGTTGTCTTCACGCCTTTTTCGTCAACGTCGTAAGGATTATAAACAGGATTCTCCACCTTCACTTTATCCTCAAGTTCAAACATCTTCGTGTCCGCAAGCACAATGTCGTCCTTCCTTGCCGCCCTTGCACGCTCTTTCTGCTTCTTCATTTCAACGTTAAACTTTTCTATGTCCACTTCAAAACCATGCTCGCGTGCAATAACCTGAGTTAAGTCAAGAGGGAAACCGTATGTATCATAAAGTTTAAAAGCTACTTCCCCAGGGAATATTTTGTCTTCGTGGTCCTTTAGCGTTTCGTAAACTTCTTTGAAGTGCTCAATACCTCTGTCAAGTGTCAGGTTGAAACTGATTTCCTCTCCCATAATCGCACTCTTTATAAACTCGCTTTTATCAACTATCTCAGGGAAAGTACCGCTGAATATTCCTATCACAGCATCAACCAGTTTATACATAAACGGTTCATTGTGGTTGAGTTTCCTTGCCAGACGTAACGCACGCCTTAATATTCTTCTCAGCACATATCCGCGTCCTTCGTTAGACGGCATCGCACTGTCACTGATTGCAAAAGTAAGCGCCCTTATATGGTCGGATATCGCATTCATGGTTGAAATGTATTCGCCTTCATATTTCACACCCGTTATATCGCTGATGCTTTTTATTATAGGTAAGAATAAATCCGTATCGTAATTAGATTTCTTTCCGCTCATTGCACGTACTACTCTCTCAAGTCCCATTCCAGTATCAACGTGTCTCATCGGCAGGGGATGTAACTCACCCTTTTCATCGCGGTTGTATTGTATGAAAACAAGATTCCAAATCTCTATAACGTCTTCAATCCCTGCATTAATATCTTCAGCCTTGCAACCGTTCGGTGTCAGGTCTATATGAATCTCAGAACACGGACCACAGGGACCCGTTTCTCCCATTTCCCAGAAGTTGTCTTTCTCGTCAAACTTTAATATATGCGAATGGTCTATATCAGTTTCAGATTTCCATAATTCCATTGCCTCTTCATCCGTTTTGTAAATACTCGCCCAAAGTCTGTCCTTTGGCATCTTCCAGACTTCTGTCAGCAGTTCCCACGCCCATCCGATTGCTTCCTTCTTGTAGTAATCCCCGAAAGACCAGTTCCCAAGCATCTCAAAGAAAGTATGGTGATATCCATCCATGCCTACTTCTTCAAGGTCGTTGTGTTTCCCGCCTGCCCTTATACATTTTTGTGTGTCTGCCGCTCTAGTGTATTCACGTGTACCCATTCCAAGGAAAACGTCCTTGAACTGATTCATTCCTGCATTCGTAAAAAGTAGTGTCGGGTCTTCAAACGGCACAACAGGTGAAGACTGCACAATCTTATGTCCTTTTTCTTCAAAAAACTTTAAAAATGTATTCCTTATCTCTTTCGATGTCATTATTAATTTATATATTTAGATTTATTGCTCAAAAACAAAAGATAGTTTAAATGGGAATTATTAGAAATGAAATAAGTGGTTAAAATATAAACTGAAAAAATCACAACACCTCCTGTATGGAAAGTGTTGTGATTCTGATTTTGTTATAAAACTAAAAAACTATCCTTATACCCGTATCAACTACAAATACTTTCATGTCCTGATTGAAAGTTGAAGTAGTCTCTTCCCGAACACCATTAATAGTCGAAACAGTTTTAATGTTATCAAACCTTGGTGTTGAACCTAAATAACCGACCGACGTTATCCAGAAAGTACTTTTTGTGATTGGATATGCACCGCTGACTGAAAACATATAGGTTAATGAAGTTGTGGATTTCTCATCCTGAACGAATGAGTCGCTGCCGCTTGTTAATTCTACTTTCGGAGCTGTTGCGTTCAGCAGCCCGGTGTATGCTTTAAACCCGACTATAAAATACTTTGATGCAGGGTAAGAATATTCAAACCCGAGTAATGCTCCGTAAATATTCCAGCTCTTGGAATCCGAAGTCCATGTCCTTCCCGGAGTACTGATGTTCAGTTTATTGCTCAGAGAAGATAAATCAGTACCGTTTGCGTTGTAAAACCCCATAACGTTTATGCCGATAACATCTATTAACTTATAACCGGCAATAGCCTCTGCCTTGTATCCGAGTTTCGCATAACCTGAGTTATTATTGTTTGCATCTTTGTTCCCGAAGTCACTGTATGGGAAACTTGGTCCAACTCTGAATTCAACGTTAAACTTTTTGCTGAAACTGCTTTGTACGTTAATTTGGGCCGTTGAAACTGCAGATATAAAGCCTAACAGTAATAAAAGAATGGTAAATTTTTTCATATATGTTAATTATGATTAATATCAGTATACACTATATAATAATTTTAACATTATAAATAAAGGTAAGAGTTGTTGCAGTAAAAACTATTATTTCCTAAGTCTGTATTACTCCTGGATTAAACTTTGGAATATCAGGATTGTTGTTCGCAATTTGTATACAATGCGAAACAACTTCACGCGTTTTTGCAGGGTCTATTATGCTGTCAACCCATAGTCTTGCTGCTCCGTAAAGAACGTTCGTCTGTTCTTCGTACCTTTTTATTATTTCGTCAAGGAATTTCTTCTTGTCATCTTCGTGTATTTCCTTGCCGAGTTTTTTCATCTGTCCGATTTTAATGTCAAGCAGTACGTTAGATGCCTGCGCTCCGCCCATTACTGCTATCTTTGCGTTTGGATAAGCAAATATAAACCTTGGGTCGTATGCTTTCCCGCACATTGCGTAGTTTCCCGCGCCATAACTGTTACCTGTGATGATTGTAATCTTAGGAACTGTGGAATTCGCAACTGCATTCACCATCTTTGCTCCGTCTTTGATAATCCCGCCGTGTTCAGATGTTGAACCAACCATAAATCCGGTTACGTCCTGCAGGAAGAGTAATGGAATCTTCCTCTGGTTGCAGTTTAATATGAAACGCGTTGCTTTATCAGCTGAATCAGAATAGATGACTCCTCCGAACTGCATTTCCACACCGCCTTTTGGATTCTTCTTCTTTACTACTTCTCTCTGATTTGCAACTATACCAACTGCCCAGCCGTCAATGCGCGCATAACCTGTAATGATTGTCTGTCCGTATGTAGGCTTGTACTCATCAAAATCACTGTCATCAATCAATCTTGCTATTAAATCGTATGTGTTGTAAGGTTTTGCACTGTCTTCTGGTATTACTCCGTAAATTTCTTCGATGTCATGAACCGGTTTCTTTGACTTTGCTCTGTCAAACCCTGCGAATGAATTATGTCCAAACTTGCTTACAAGACTTCTTATTTTTTCTATCGCTGTTTTATCGTCGGGTACTTTTTCATCTGTGATTCCTGAAATGGAAGTGGAAACTTCTCCGCCGCCAAGTGCTTCTGTGTTCGTTACTTCGCCAATTGCCGCCTTAACAAGATGCGGACCTGCAAGGAAAATACTTCCTGTACCTTCAACTATAATTGTTTCGTCACTCATTATCGGAAGATAAGCACCGCCAGCAACGCAGGGTCCCATTATTGCTGCAATCTGCGGAATACCCATTGAACTTATAACTGCATTGTTGCGGAAGATTCTGCCGAAGTGTTCTTTGTCAGGGAAGATTTCATCCTGTAATGGAAGAAATACGCCTGCAGAGTCTACTAAATATATGATTGGAAGTTTATTCTCGATACATATTTCCTGTGCACGAAGGTTCTTCTTGCATGTGATAGGGAACCAGGCACCTGCCTTAACAGTTGCATCGTTTGCTACTATTACGCAGTCGCGGCCTTCTATCTTTCCTATACCAAAGATTGTTCCTGCCGAAGGTGCACCGCCATAATCCTTGTACATTTCGTATGCCGTGAACTGTCCTATCTCGAGGAATGAAGAGCCCTTATCTATAAGCAGGTTTATTCTTTCTCTGCAATGAAGTTTGTTCTGTGAATGAAGTTTCTCTATGGCTTTTTTACCTCCGCCGAGCGAAATAGTTTCTGCTTTTGTTCCTAACTCACTTAAAAGTTTCTTATGAAACGCAATTCTGTCGTTAAAGGCTTTCTCTTTCTTTAAATTCGATTTTACTAATGCCATAGAAAATTAATTAATGTTATTTAATGTATTATATATTATAAGTTTGCAATATAAACAGAATTGAATGAAAGAAAAATAGCGAAGTATCTTAAAAGATGAAATTCTACGCTAATGCTTTCTTATTCGGGTTTAAGTAAATTGGCTCTTTCTTCTCAAGCACAACTTCTTTTGTAATAATGCAATTAGATACATTTTCCTTCGATGGAATCTTGTACATTATATCTATCATAATGTTTTCCATGATAGACCTTAAAGCACGTGCCCCGGTTCCTCTCTTGATTGCAATATCAGCAACGCTTACTAGTGCATCTTCGTGAAACTCGAGTTCTACACCTTCCATACGGAAAAGTTTCTTGTATTGTTTTATCAGAGCATTCTTTGGTTGTGTAAGAATTGATAACAGTGCTTTCCTGTCAAGACTCTCTAATGTGGTTACAATCGGTAGACGCCCGACTATTTCCGGGATTAAACCGAATTTGATTAAATCATCAGGTTCTACCTGTGCAAGTATCTCATCTTTTTTAATATCATCTTTTCCGAAGACTTCTGCTCCAAATCCAATTGAACCTTTTGCAACTCTGCGTTCGATTGTCTTTTCAAGTCCGTCGAATGCACCGCCGCAAATAAAAAGTATATTCTTTGTGTTAACACTCAATAATGGCTGCTCAGGATGCTTGCGTCCGCCTTTTGGTGGTACTGTTGCAACTGTTCCTTCGAGTATTTTTAATAATGCCTGCTGAACACCTTCACCCGATACGTCTCTGGTTATAGAAACGTTTTCACTTCTTCTTGATATTTTATCTATTTCATCAATATAAATAATACCTTTTTCGGCATTTGGAATATTATAATCGGCATTCTGAAGTAATCTGA
This sequence comes from Ignavibacteriota bacterium, assembly GCA_026390735.1. GTDB lineage: Bacteria > Bacteroidota > Ignavibacteria > Tepidaquicellales > Tepidaquicellaceae > CAIKZJ01. The sequence continues at coordinate 9,071 of JAPLFJ010000032.1, read as the reverse complement.
CGAGCATCGATTCAACATCATCACCAACGTATCCTGCTTCTGTAAGAGTTGTTGCATCTGCAATTGCAAAAGGAACTTTCAGGAGTTTGGCAAGTGTCTGTGCTAGATATGTCTTTCCTGTTCCTGTTGTGCCGAGCATTAAAACGTTGCTCTTTTCAAGTTCAACATCATCTATACTGATGGACTTCATCGAATCAATTCTCTTGTAATGATTGTAAACGGCAACTGCAAGAGATTTCTTCGCACGGTCCTGTCCGATTACGTATTCATCTAGGAATTTCTTTATGTTAGAAGGTGTTAAATTGCCCTTAAACCTTTCAACACTTTTGTTGACAGTCGGGTCTGAGTTCATTTTTATTATATGAACTGCTCCGTCTACACAAATTTCGCAGATAAACGGTGCTTTACCAAACCTGTCAACAGGCCCTTTAATCAGATTAGTTACCTTATCTGCATTTCTTCCGCAGAAAGAACATCTTGGGCCGCCCGTACTTGTAGTAGTTGATTTTGTTGCCATAATTATTATTTATTGTGCGCGATAAGGGAGTCGAACCCCCACGAGTTGCCTCGCTAGATCCTAAGTCTAGTGCGTCTGCCAGTTCCGCCAATCGCGCTTATTTAAGAAAAGAAATATAAACAAAAAATCTAATTGTTTTAAGTCATAAGAAACGGCATCTATAGTGCAGAAAATATACTAAACGGAGTGTTTTAAAATAAATGGAGTTAATATAAAGTCTTATGCCTTATAAACTTAACACTCAGGGGGATTGGTATTAATTCACTTATTAATGAAACTTAATGATTGGAATTAAAAGAGTTGAATGTTGTCAGTTATTCGCTGTTTCCCAGAAAATCTCCGAGTAATGAATCGTCAGAAATAAATAGTTTCGAACAGAATTCTCCGGAAAACTTCCCTGTCTTTACACAGTTATAATGTTTTTTTCTTATCTCTTTCTTGTTCTTGGAACTTTTACTGAATGCAAAATCTTCAAGTTCGTCTCCGCATTCCGTACAAAATGTTCCGTTGTTCTTTGGTTCAATCTTATTCATTTTGGAATTTTTAGAATTCTTCCTCATTTAAGGGTATTAAAATTATAAAATCATTCATTCTACTATCTACCGCTTCATATGCGATGTATTAATTAAGAACAATTTTTAAAAGTAAAAGTTCAAATAAATTATTATAAATTAATATTTGAATTTAAAGATTGAATAAAAGTATATGGGTCAGTTTCCTTTGAATATATTTTCTCAATGTTCTTTGAAAGTATTTCGGAGTTCTCTTTGTCCCAGAATGTTTTCTGTAAATTTAAATTTACTATTTCAATTATTTCATTCGATAAATGTTCTTTCCGTTTTATGTCTAAATACCCGGTACTGCTAAGATGTTTCTTGTGATCAAATATTTCTTCAATCAGTTCTTCTATACCTGTATTTTTCACTGCTATTGTTTTAAGAACTTTAATCTCGCGGTTGTCGCCTTGCGGTGAACGTAAATGCAGAATGTTTTTCAGGCTTGTTACTATTTCGTCTGCTCCCTGTCTGTCAGACTTATTCAGTGCGAATATGTCTGCGATTTCCATGAGCCCTGCTTTCATCGCCTGTACTGAATCTCCCGACTCAGGAACAAGAGCAACAACTGTTGTGTCTGCAGTTTGTGCTATATCCAGTTCTGATTGTCCTACACCTACAGTCTCAATGATAATAAAATCTTTTCCTGCGGCATCAAGTATTTTACAAACGTCATTTACGTTTTTACTCAACCCTCCAAGGCTGCCCCTCGTTGCCATCGAACGTATAAATACATTCTCGAATAAAGTTGCGTCAGTCATTCTTACCCTGTCCCCAAGAAGTGCCCCTCCTGTAAAAGGACTCGTAGGGTCTACTGCTATTACACCTATACTGAAATTCTTCTTCGTCAGATTCTTTATAAGGCAATCTGTTATAGTGGATTTGCCTGCTCCCGGTGGTCCTGTAATCCCTATCTTGTATGCCTTGCCTGTATATTTGTACAGTGCCTGTAATAATTCAATCTTTTCTTTATCTTCATTTTCAACTACAGATATTGCTCTGGAAACCGCTCTCTTGTCTCCAGAAGTTATTCTGTTAATATATTCTTCTGAAATACTCAATTCTTCTGTGAGTTATCTTTGAACCAGTTACAGGTTAATTTTAATCCTTCCTCAAATGAGTGCAATGGCTCCCAGTTAAGTATTGTCTTTGCTCTGGCGTTTGAAAGTAAACTTCTTTTCTGTTCTCCCTCAATCTCATCTCCGAAGATAATTTTGGTGTCGGGATTCAAATTTAATATTATATTCTCTGCAAGAGATCTGATAGTTGTTTCTTTTCCTGAAGATATGTTAAATACATCATTCCCTTTGAAATTTAAAGCAAGCAGGTTTGCGTTAACAATATCCTTTACGTACACAAAGTCTCTCGTATTCAATCCATCCCCGAATACTACAGGTTGCTTTTTGTTTAATATACTTTTACAGATAATTGAAATTACTCCTGCTTCACCTTTGCTTCCTTGTCTTTCACCGTAAGCATTACTGTACCTTAAAATAACATAATTCAATCCGTAAAATTTATTGTAGAAGAGAATATAATTTTCAATAGTGGATTTTGTTATGCCGTATGGGGAGATTGGTGCTATAGTATGTTCTTCTGTTGCAGGGAATTCTTTTTGCTCGCCGTAAATCGAACCGCCTGATGATGCAAATATGAATTTCTTAATCTTGTATTTAACGGATAAATCGAGAAGCTTTAATGAACCCTCTATGTTTATCCTTGCATCAAACAATGGATTCTTTATCGAATACCTTAAATCTATCTGTGCTGCAAGATGATTAACAACGTCTATCCCGTTCTCTTTGAAAATAAACTCCAGGTCATCTTGGTATATGTCTTTATTAAAAAACTTTACGGCAGATTTAATATTATTCTCTTTGCCGTTAGAAAGATTATCAATTACAAATACATTATGCCCTTCGGCGATGTATTTGTCGCATATGTTTGAACCTATAAATCCTGCACCGCCTGTTATTAGAATGTTCATAAAGCCAGTTTGCCTCCGATATCCTTCCTGAAATACATATTCTCAAAAGTTATTTTCTCAATATTACTGTATACTTTATCCCGTGCATCTTTAAAAGATAAATCGCTTACACCGACTACGGATAAAACCCTGCCGCCATTCGTTACAACATTATTATCCGATTCTTTTGTACCCGAATGAAATACTAGACATTCGGTCCCTGCTTTATCCAGCCCTTCAACCACGTATCCTGTTGTATGCTTGTCAGGGTATCCTCCCGATGCAGCTACAACACATAATGAATATAAATCATTAACCTCAAGATTGTATTGATTGATTTTATCCCCTGATGATGCTATAAGCAATTGCAGGAAATCAGATTTTATTAATGGTAATACAGATTGCGTTTCAGGGTCTCCGAATCTGCAGTTAAATTCTATTACATACGTTTGATAACCGTCATTTTCTTTTACTATCATTAAGCCGCAGTACAGACAACCTTTAAATTCTCTTCCTTCTTTCCTCATATTATTCAATGTCGGAATGATTACTCTTTTTGTAATCTTATCGTACGTTTCATCATTAACTAAAAAATTTGCAGGGGCAAATGAACCCATACCGCCTGTATTCTTACCTGTATCTCCTTCACCGATTTTTTTGAAATCCTGTGCAAAAGGCAGTATCTTAAAATCAGTACCGTCAGTAATCACAAAAACAGAAACTTCGAACCCTGTTAAGTACTCTTCTATAACAAACCTTAACCCAGAGGTACCAAAAATTAAATTGTTGTGAATGTCGTTTATGAAGGTCATTGAGTCCTGAATGTCTCTTGCAATATAAACACCTTTTCCTGCTGCCAGTCCGTCAGCTTTTATTACAATAGGAAAAATAACATTGCTTAAATATTCCTGAACTTCCGGATAATTATTATCGTCGAAAACCCTATATTTTGCAGTTGGTATATTATTGCGTGCCATAAAATCTTTTGAAAACACTTTGCTGGTTTCTATTTCTGAGGCAAGTCTTGAAGGTCCGAAAATTGTCAGACCATTGCCTTTGAAAACATCTGCAATCCCAAGTGAGAGGGGTACTTCGGGCCCGACAACAGTAAAATCAACATTGTTGTCTTTCGCAAATTTAAGTAATAAATCAATTTCGTCTGGTTTGATTCCGATAGGTTCTGCAATTTCATTAATCCCTGGATTGCCTGTTGTACAAAAAAGTTTTGAATTGGATTCTTTAAACGATAACGAGTTGAATATTTTCCAGGCGATTGTGTGCTCTCTCCCGCCATTACCAACGATTAATATATTCATATTAGTCTACGTCAAGTAAATAATTAAATTCCTTGGCAAGTTCTGATGTAAGTAACTTTCTGTCGTAGATTTTAATCATTTCTTCGTTTGCTACAGGCATTGCATTTGCTTCCCATAGTTTATAATACTCGCTTATTGAGTTTGCAATAAGTTCGGTATTCTCTTCTGTTACAAACTTTATTGCGTTATACTTCTCTAATATTTTCTTGGTAACACCTTCAGGTATGCAGGCAATTATATTCTTTCTGCTTCCGATATATTCTCCTACCTTACCGGGCATTGCTGCATCTTCATTCTCTCCGCGGCTTATTAGTAAAAACAAAACGTCAGAGGCAAGAAGGTATTTTACACACTCAAAATGGTTTACGTATCCGGGCAGATTTAAACTGTCAAGTATGTTCAGGTGCTTTGCGTGATTCATCAGTTCCTTCGTGAATATTCCCAGAAACAAAAATTCAACTTTGTTCCTTGCCTGAGGGTTCATGTCAAAGAACTTTCTGATTGCGTTAAAATAGAATTTAGGATTCCTTGTATAGAAACTGCCTGAATATGTAACTCTCATTTTGTTCGTTAAAGGAAGTTTCTTTGTTAATGCATTCTCAAAGTCTTCACTGTCGAATCCGTGTGTGAAAATTTTGACATCGTTGTACTTCGTGTCATGGTACCTGCGGATAATCATTTCCTTGACCCGTCTGTTTGTAGTCAGTACTATATTGGCATCTTTCAGTACTTTTCTCTCAAGTTTCTCATTGGATTTTCTGTGAAAAGGTGTAGGGTAAAAATTTAAAACAGGGCTGTCTACCCATGCGTCTCTGTAGTCAATAACTAATGGTATCTTATACTTTTTCTTCACTTCCTGTCCAATAAGAAAGTCTGTGTAAGGAGGAGCTGTCGCAAAAACTAAATCAAAACCACCGTATTTAGTCCAGAGTTTATCGATTTTACGTAAAGCTTTGTTTTTCCAGAGAATTTTACTGTCAGGTATAAAGAATATCTGTGCTATCCTGCTTCTTATTTTTCTGAATCTTTCTTTAGGGACTCTCGTTACTATTTTTGAGAGATTTAATTCTTCTTTGCCTGTTCTTTCGATTATTACTCCGCTGTTTATTGCTTCCTCAAGCAGGTATTCGTCAATCGCAAAGTATTTCTTTGGGTTTATTGTCAGAACGATAGGCTGCCAGTTATATTTTAATAAATATTTTGCGAATTTCAGAGTTCTTTGGACTCCACCCATTCCCATCGGCGGGAAATAATAAGATATAATTAGTACTTTATTCAACGTGACTTAATATAGTTTTAGATTCAAAAATTATTGTAATTTAACTGTAATAATAAAGTTAGTTAAATTATGAAATAAGTTCAATTCAAGTATTAATATAGATTTTCAGATTGTCTAAAAAAAGAGCATTAATGAATTAAGATATTTTTGTTATATTGTATAAGAAGTACCTTATTTCAAAAATTAAGTCAGTAATGGGTAAAGCCGATATACTAATAGTAGAAGATGATATTATAACAGCTACTGTAATTAAGAAATATCTGGAAAAGAATAACTATAGTGTTGTTGATATAATTGAAAATGGTGAAACTGCAGTTGCGGTTGCAAAGGCAAAAAGACCGGATTTGATTTTAATGGACATTTTTCTCAAGGATAGTATTGACGGGATTGAAGTAGCCCAGAGGATTAAAAAAAGTGTCGATATTCCGATTATATACCTTACTGCGGATTCAAGTACATCTACTATTGAAAGAGCAAAAATAACAGAACCTTTTGGTTATCTGGTGAAACCTGTCGATAGTGCTGTTTTAATAACAAATATCGAGCTTACTCTTCAAAAGCAAATCTCCTACAGCAGGAAAATCCTTGATGCATTAAAAAAGGCTAACGATGAACTTGAAAACAGGGTGAAAGAAAGAACAGATGAATTGTTTAATACAAATATTGAACTTAAAAAGGAAATGGAGCAAAGAATCCTTATCGAGGATGAATTGAGAAAAGCAGATAAACTGGCTACTATCGGGAAAATGTCTGCAATCCTTGCTCACGAAATAAGGAATCCCTTGAATTCAATCAGAATAAATGCTGATATATTAATAGATACTGTAAATTTTACCGAGAATCAGAAAAAAAGAGTTAAACTTATTCAGAAAGAAGTTGAAAGGCTTAATAACCTTGTAAAGGATGTCTTATTGTTCTCAAGACAAGGGGACTTAATGCAGGCTGATTTTGTTTTCAAAATCTTTATTGAGGGGCTCTATAGCCAGCTGAGAGGTGTACTGGAAGAGAAGAATATTTCTTTTGAATCTGAGTGCCCTGAAATAAAGGTTCGTGGCGATGTGGAAAAATTAAAACAGGTATTCCTGAATATCCTGTTAAATGCTGTTGATGCAATTTACGAAAATGGGAAAATTAAGATTATGGCTGTATTGAATGCCGATCATAATATGCTGATCATTGACGTGATTGATAACGGAAGCGGCGTCCCATTTCCTGATAAATTATTTGAACCTTTCCATACCACTAAAAATCTTGGAACAGGTCTCGGTTTGTCTATTTCTCAGAATATACTTAAAAATCATAAGGGTGCTTTGTATCTTTTAAGAAGTAAACCAACTGAAACTGTATTTAGAATAGAACTTCCATATAATCAAACAACACAATAATGCAAAAAATATTATTAATAGACGACGAAATAGGTGCTTTGGATTCTTTGGCTTCCTGGTTTGAAGAGTTAGGATACAATACTCATAAGGCTTCTACCGGGACAGAAGGTTTAAGACTGGTTAAAAAAATTAATCCTGATGTTGTAGTAACAGACATAAAAATGCCGGATATTTCAGGTATGGATGTGCTAGCTCAGATTAAAGAATACGACGAAATGATACAGGTCATTATGATGACAGCCTTTGATGATATGGAAACTACAATTAAGGCAATGCAAATGGGGGCTTATGATTATCTTGCTAAACCTCTGGACGTTAAGCGGCTCGAAATGACTGTTAAACGTGCTCTCGAAAACAAGAAGATGAGCCAGAAGTTGGAACTCTTTTCCCCTGAAAACTCAGAAGAAGGTGATTTTAAAAATATGATTATAGGGAAAACACCTATAATGACTGAGATTTATAAAAAGATTGGTAAAGCTTCAGCAAGCAGAGTTACAGTCCTTGTTCAGGGCGAAAGCGGAACAGGAAAAGAACTTATTGCAAGAATAATACACTCAAGCGGAGTCACTAAAGACCAGCCTTTTGTTGCTATAAACTGTACTGCTTTACCGGAAAATTTACTTGAAAGTGAATTATTCGGACACGTTAAAGGTTCGTTCACTGATGCAATTAAAGATAAAAGAGGGAAGTTTGAACTTGCTGGTGAAGGTACTGTATTTCTTGATGAAATATCCGAAATGTCATTCAACCTTCAGGCAAAACTTCTCAGAGTCTTGCAGGAGCATGAGTTTGAAAGAGTCGGTGGTGAAAGTATTATACCTTTAAAGGCAAGAGTTATTGCCGCTACGAATAAAGAACTGCAGAAAATGGTTGAAGAAGGTTCTTTTAGAGAAGATTTATACTATAGGCTGACGGTATTCACAGTCTTCAGTCCGCCTCTCAGAGACCGCAAAAACGATATTGAACATCTTGTGAAGTATTTTATAGAGAAGATTAATAAGAAACTTCATAAGAATGTTCGTAAGATTCCTAAAGATGTTGTAGAACTATTGAAAAATCACGAATGGAAAGGCAACGTCAGAGAATTGGAAAATACTCTCATGCAGGCAATCGTTCTCTCAAAAGGCGATGTTCTTGAAAAAGAGAATATTCTGCTCAGGAAAAATAATTCCGATGAATATAAAGACCTTATTAAAAATGCAAACCTTCCACTTGAAGATCTGGAGAGAACTTATATTAAAAGAATATTGGATAAAACCGACTGGAATGTAAAAGACGCTTGTGAAATTTTAAAGGTAAGTAAAGCTACAATTTACAGAAAAATTGAACAATACTGTTTAAAACAATACGAATAGATCTGGAATTATAAAGTTTTAACCTTAATATCAATGTCAATTATTGATGTCACTCTAATTATATAATATGTCTTATTTTGAGACATATTATATGTATCCTAAAATTTTCTTTGGTTTCTCAACCATATACTGATTTTCTCCTTCTTATACTATGCATTCCCGTTTAATATGAATAACCACCGGCGTAGCCGGTGGAACACACAAGCACCATACAACCCTGAATAGGGTTGAACATTCAAAGTTAAAATATACACTACAAATCAATCAATGTATTGTGAAGTATCTTAAATTGGGTTTGTATTTTAATAAGACAAATCTTCGCTTCAAAATAACTAAATTTGCTCAAATTTAGATATTTGTTAAAGTTCACAATTTATTTTGGACAGCTGTGCCTATAAATGGTTATTCTTAAATTTTTTTCATTTAAAACTCTGTTTCTTGTCTCATTATGAGACTTTCTGTCTCAAAATGATACACATTTTCTCGAGTTCTTTTTTGTTAATGCTGAAAACAGTTGAAAATCGAACTTTTTACTTTGGCATTATATTTGATATATAATTTCACTACTGTCCCGTTTAAAAAGTAGTTAAAGTTTTAACTTATAATAATATATGTGCGTTATGAAGATTTATGCCAGGATCGATTTGAATTTAAAAAGTTCTAATAAGTTTTATATTCAGTCAATGAACTTAAAATTTA
>JAPLFJ010000030.1 GCA_026390735.1 Ignavibacteriota bacterium | reverse complement strand
AAGTTGAGAACGAGAATACGAAGTAAGTTAATACCACAAAGACCAGGTAGGCACTTTCCAAGAAGAACAAAGTTAAAAGGATATAAGAAATACATATGAACTCTTATGTTAGCGCCATTACTCCAAGGAGGGGAATCTTTTTTTGTTATTTGTTTTTTAATGCGGTGATTAATTTTGTGATGTCTTCGGTGTTGTTGAAGAGGTGCGGAGAGACGCGCAAGTAGCCTTCGCGGATGGCAATGAAGATGTTTTTGGATTCGAGTTCGGATTGGATTTGGGGATTGAGGCTTTTGTCTTTGTGGGAGAAGATTAGTATGTTTGAACGGTGCTCGTCGGAGAGGTCGGATTCGATGTAGAAGTCTGGGAGTGATGAGAGTCCTTCGGCGAAGATGCTGAGCAAAGAGATTATTTGTTTGTATATGTTTTCGACGCCGAGGTGGAGGAAGAGTTCTACTGATGATTCGAGTCCTATCATTCCGAGTGTGTTGGGTGTTGAGTTTTCGTATGCGGAGCCGTCGCCGCGGAGTTCGAGTTTGTAATCGAGGAAGTTTGTGAAGTCGTAGTTTACGTTTTTGGTGCTGACGTATGACGGGTTTATAACTTTTCGCATTCTTTCGGGGATGTATGCGAAGCCGATTCCTGCAGGCGACATCATCCACTTCTGAGAACCTGTTGCGAGAAAGTCCAAGCCGTATTTCTGTACGTCCATCGGCACTGCTCCGATGCTCTGAATGGCATCTACTACGAGCATTGAGTTGTATTTATTGGTTAATTCCCTGAGTGCTGATAAATCGTTTCTGTAGCCGAGAAATTCCACTGAACTTACTGTGAGCACGTCTATTTTGTTTTCGCTGAGTACTTTTTCAACGTCTGATAGTTTAATCTTTCCGTTTACGGAAGGGATGAGATGATTCTTTATTCCCCTTAGTTTTTGCTGATTCATCCAGGAATAGACTATTGCTGGAAACTCGGAGTCTGCGTAGGCAACGTTTCTGCATAGTTCTGCTGGTATTCCGTTTGTGAAGATGTTAAGTCCGTGAGTTGCCGAAGAAGTGATAATGACGTCTGCAGGTTCGGAGTTTATAAGAAGTGCAATCTTTTCCTTTAACCTTTCGGGGATTTCGTTGTTGAATATGCTTAGGTTGTAATTTGTGTTTGTAAACTCTTCTATGAAGTTTATTAATCTGTCGCGTGTGTCGGTTGAATAAGGCGAATAGTGCGCAGAGTCTAGGTACACGCAGCTCTCTGCCATAGGGAACATTTTTCTTGCTTCTTCAAAACTGTTTATGTTCATTTGTTTTTCTTCTTCTTTTGGGTTTTCTTTTGCTTTGGTTCAGCAAGATTATTAGGATAATACTGCTTATAATTTTCGTAATAGAAAGTTATGTATTCGACATACTTGTATGGTTCCTGCCAGTTGTTTAAAGAGCCGCCCGGAGGTCTGCCGATTTTAGGCCATACGAGTTTGTGTATGGAGTCTTTGTTTGAAGCGAGATAAGGATAGAACTCTTTGACTTCGTCCCACTTGTTATAATTTTTGCCGAAGTAGTTTGCGATTGTCATAGCGTCCACTACCCTGCCGAGACCTGCGTTGTAAGCGGCGAGTGCGAACTTGTACTTGTCATCGCCCGTGAATTCAAACGATGCAACGAGTGTGGCGTAGTAATACATTCCCGCAGTGAGATTGTTCACGGGAGTCTTTGTATCCTCGAGGTTCAGTTCGTTCTGCAGTCCCCTGCCAGTGCCAGGCATAATCTGCATAAAGCCGTAAGCGCCTGCGCGAGAAACTGCAGTAGGATTGAAATAAGATTCCTGGCGAATCATTGCAAGAATTATGCGCCAGTCTAGTTTGTAATGAGTGCATTGTTCTTTTATCATATCACCGTATTTCTCGACGAGTTCTGCAACGTTGCCCGGAGTGAATGTCATATTCTTGCGGTCGATGGTTTTGATAATCATCTCGAACTTTTCTACGCCGTGAACGGTGTCGATGAGTGCAAAAGATTTATTGAATGCGATGATGTCGAGAATGTCTTTCCAGTTGATTAAATACTTTTCGAGTTTGTAAAGAATGTACTTTGATGTTAATGTGTTGAACTGATTTTTGTTTGTATCGGCTGATGTAGGGAAGAAAGCCTGGTCGCTTTCTATTTTATTGACCTGCTTTTTGGGAGCTAAAGCCTGTTGTATGGCAATGCCGAAGATTACTAATAGAAGTAATGCAACAACCCAGATGAAGTACCTCTTCCTGATATTTGCTACTATGTTATTGATAATATATGTATTTATAACTAAGCATATATTGTAAAGTAATTATTTTAGAGGTTATTATCAGTATAAAAAGGAGGGATGAATTTGAAAGAAATTAAACCATTGGGGGAGTGGGATTGTCATAGTAATGTAAGGACATAATAAACAGTTGATTATTAACATTAATATATTTAATCTTATTAAAATCTTTAGGATAAAATCGGACACAAGTGGAATTAAATATTCAAAGCGAAGATAAAGAAATAATCGACAGTTTTTTGGATGGGAATAACAGTGCGTTTAATATTATTGTATTGAAGTACCAGAAAAGGGTTTACTGGACAATAAGAAAGATGGTTGTTGACCACGACGATGCGGATGATATTACACAGGAAGTGTTCATTAAGTTACACAGTTCTTTGAAAGATTTTCGCGGTGAATCGATGCTGTTTACGTACCTGTACAAGATGGCAATAAACTATTCGCTGAACCACATAAAGAAAAACAAGAATAAAATGACAAGGGAAGTACCGATTGACAATGAATTTACGGACAAGTACTCGGATAAATCAGAGTCAGACAACGAGATGGAAATTACAAGGAAGAATAAATTAATTGCGGATGCAATATTGGTTTTACCCGATCAGCAGAGAGCAGTATTCAATATGAGGTTTTACGATGATATGACATACGAAGAGATTGCGGCAGTTTTAAATAAATCTGTCGGAGGCTTAAAAGCGAATTACTTTCACGCATTTAAAAAGATTCAGGCTTTTTTGAAAGAGAAAAAATTAAAAGGTTTCATAGACTAATAATGGAAACAAACAAAAATAACGAGGACCTTCTTTACAGTCTGCCCGATTACATAACGGGTAAGCTGAATGACGAAGGGATTAGACACAACATAGAGGAAGAAATAAGAATCAATGCTGGCTTCAGGGAAGAGTATGAACTGATGAAGGAAACTTTTTCATCAATTAAAGACCTTGAGTTCAGCGAACCTCCTGCACATTACTTCACGAATATGGTGCCGCGTATTAATCAGAGGATTGGGAGTAACAGCGGTTTCACTTTTGCACATATTTTCAGACTGGCAAACTTATTCAAGTATGCCCTGCCGGCTGTTTCAGTGATAGTCCTAATATTCATTTTTACGTTTTCGAATAAAAGCAGCAAGAACGAAAACATGTTCGTCCATACTGAAGACACGATAACAGAAATTATGAAAAACAATAAGGACACTATTAAGACAATAGAAAAAACTGTGGAAAGCAATGCAACAGAAGAGAAAGAATTAACGGATAACACAACGGTAAACACATCACATAAGGTAAACAGAGAAAAGAATACAAACCAGACAGTGAAAACCGTTACTGAAAAACCCGTTGCAAATAACATAGAATCATTGTTCGCTGATACAGAACAGACCGAAAACTTTGATGACTACGTTTACGAAACTGACTTCAGCACACTTTCAGGAAAAGAACAGGCTGACTTAATTAAAAAATTATCAAACACAAAATTCTAAAATAAAATATGAAAACACTTAATCTTTTATTGCTTGTACTGTCATTCATAGTGTTAACGAGTACAGGTTCTTACTCACAGAACGACACATCCCGAGCTGCGGCAAAGGAGAAGTTAAAAAAGATAGTAAAGGAAAAGTTAATGGAGAAGATGAATTTAGATGATGCAACAGCTACCAAATTTATTGAACTCTCAACAGCAAACAGAAAAGAAATGAAAGAACTGAGGAAGAAAGAAAAGGATTTGACTGACTACATTTTCGATAATCCACAAAGCAGCGATGTTGGTACAAAGATTGAAGACTTGCTTGAAGCACAGAATAAGATAAATCAGTTAAGGAACGACCACTATGCAAAGCTGAAAGTATTCCTGACACCGACACAGATTGCACAATCGATGGTATTTCAGAAAGAACTTGTGAAGTTTATGAAGAAGGAAATGAAGCTCGAGAAAAAAGAGAAAGATAAAAAACAGGACGATGGCAATCGCGAACTGTTCTAAACACTAACATAATTTAAACATCAATATCCAAAAGCCCCGTCTTCTGCTAAGACAGGGCTTTTTGTAAAAAAGCCGTAATTGCTTAAATTTATAAGAGGTTAGGCAAGCCTTCTACATTGAAATTCCCTTAAAATTTGATTACATTTGACGTTTATTAATTTTTTACATGATGTACAAGAATTTAGACGATAAATTTAGTTTACCAGGATTAGCAGATGAAATGCTTGATTTTTGGGCAAAAGATGATACTTTTAACAAGAGTGTAAACGAAAAAGACCCGAAGAAACATTTTACTTTCTATGAAGGTCCGCCTACTGCAAATGGTTTGCCGGGAATTCATCACGTTATTGCCCGTACAGTCAAGGATATTATCTGCAGGTATAAAACTATGCAGGGATACCGCGTTAACCGTAAGGCAGGATGGGATACTCACGGACTGCCGGTTGAAGTGGAAGTGGAAAAACAACTCGGACTGAAATCGAGACACGATATTTATGAGTTTGGCGCGATTAATTTTAATGAAGAATGCAAGAAATCTATATTTAAATACTTATCACAGTGGGAAATCCTTACTCAGAAAATGGCGTACTGGATTAACCTTGATGATGCATACGTAACATTCCATAATGAATATATAGAGTCAGTTTGGTGGGCACTGAAGAAGTTTTTTGATGCTGGATTAATGGTAAAAGGTTTTAAGATTCTGCCTTTCTGCCCTATCTGCGAATCACCTTTATCTTCGCACGAAGTTGCACAGGGATACGTCGATTTAAAAGACCCGTCTGTGTATGTTACTTTTAAGATTAAGAACGAAGAATATAAAGATACTGAGTTCCTCGTATGGACTACTACTCCGTGGACTCTGCCATCAAACGTAGCACTTTGCGTTAACCCTACATCGGATTACGTTTTAATTAATACCAAGAAAGACGAAAAGTTTATACTGTCAGAATCACGTTTATCAGTGGTTAAGGACGAATACGAAATAGTAAAAAGATTTAAAGGCACTGAACTTGAAGGAATGGAATATGAACCTCTTTTCAGTTTTATGGAGGTTGAGAAAAAGGCTTATTACGTGACGCTTGGTGATTTTGTAACACTGGATGACGGTACAGGAATTGTTCACATTGCACCTGCTTATGGTGAAGACGATTATAACATTGGTCAGAAATATGATTTACCTGTTCTTCAGGCAGTATACAGGGACGGACTTTTTGTTAAAGCTGCGGGAAAATACGCCGGCAGAAACTTTAAGGAATGCGATCCTGATTTAATACTTGAACTGAAAGCAAACGGAAGACTTTATAAGAAAGAAATGTTCACACACTCATATCCGCATTGCTGGAGACATAAGGTTCCTCTTATGTACTACGCAACTGATTCTTGGTTTGTGAAGACAACGACATACAAGGACAAGATGATTGAAATGAACAAGCAGATAAACTGGAATCCGCCTGAGTTTGGTTCGGGAAGGTTCGGTAACTGGCTTGAAGAGAACAAGGACTGGGCAATATCGAGAAACAGGTTCTGGGGCACTCCCCTGCCTGTATGGTATTATTTAGACGATGACGGTAAGGAAGTTTATGAATGCGTTGGAAGTATTGAGGAGTTAAAAAAGAAGTCAACTAATTTTGATGAAGTTTACAAGGATATACCTTTTGATTTACATAAACCGTATATAGATAACATAAAGCTTGTTTCAGAAAACGGCAAGGAAATGAAACGCGTGACTGAAGTGATAGACTGCTGGTTTGACAGCGGCTCTATGCCTTTTGCACAGTACCACTATCCGTTTGAGAACAAGGAATGGTTTGAAGAAAACTATCCTGCGGACTTTATAGCAGAGGGTGTTGACCAGACAAGAGGCTGGTTCTATTCGCTACACGCAATAGGAACTTTCCTTTTTGATAAACCTGCTTACAAGAACCTAATCGTTAACGGTTTGATTCTGGATAAGCTCGGGAAAAAGATGAGCAAGTCGGTTGGTAACGTTGTGAATCCTTTTGATATGATGGACAAGCACGGTGCAGACGTTCTGAGATGGTATTTAGTGGGTAACTCCCCTATCGGAAAATCGAAGAACTTCAACGAAGATGAAATGGTTGACGTTAAGAATAAATTCTTCGATACGTTAATCAACACATACAAGTTCTTTGTGCTGTATTCAAACATGATAGGATTTGATTATACAGCGTCGGAAAAAGTTGACGTTAATGAAAGACAGGAAATTGACAGATGGATAATATCGAAGTTAAATTCAGTGAAGAAGAAATACTTTGAGAACCTTGAAGGATACGAAATAACGAAGGCAATAAGAGTTGTACACGATTTCACGATTGATGAGCTTTCTAACTGGTTCGTAAGAAGAAACCGCAAAAGGTTCAGATATCCTGAAAACGAGGCAGATAAAAACTCGGCATACCAGACATTGTTCGAATGTCTGCGTGAGATTGTAAAGATGATTGCACCTGTATCACCTTTTATAGCTGAGAAATTATACTGTAATCTACTTCCGAATGAAGGTTCGGTACATTTAAGCGAATTTACTAACTTTGATGAAGCAAATATCGTAAATGAATTAGAAGAGCAGATGGCAATGGCACAGGAGATTGTTTATCTTGTCAGAGCAGTGAGAGTTAAGAATAATTTAAAAGTACGTCAGCCTTTAAGACAGTTATTAGTACCTGTTTTAAGTGAAGAAGAAAAGAATAGATTATTAAGGGTAAAAGATATTATTTTAGAAGAAATAAACGTTAAGGAACTTAAGATACTTGAAGGTGATTCTGATATTATAGTTAAAAAAGCAAAACCTAACTTTAAGTCAATCGGTCCTAAGTTCGGTAAAGACGTTAAGCAGGTACAGAAGATTATTCTGAGCTTTGATAAAGCAGACATATCGGAACTTCAGAAGGCAGGCAAAGTAGAAAAAGAAGGATTTACGTTTACTAATGATGATGTGGAACTGTTCACTGAAAACATCGAAGGATGGATTGTGGAATCGAACAATGCAGTAACGATTGCTCTGGACACAAAACTTGATAAAGAACTCGCGGATGAAGGATTTGTGAGGGAATTTATCAACAGAGTACAGAATTACAGAAAGAATAATGATTTCGAAGTAAACGATAAAATCAGTATATTTGTGAAAACAAATGACGAAATTAACAGTATTTTAAGCAATAATACGGAGTTTATCAAGAAAGAGGTTGGATGCGAGAAGATGGGAAATAAGATTTTAGAAGGAAAAGAGTATATTAATACAGATATAAATGATGTATATTGCGAGTTTTATATTGAGAAAATTTAAATTTTAAAGAATATAGTTATGGCAAAAGCGAAAATCAAAAAGCCGGTAAAGACTGCAAAAAAATCTGCAGCACCGAAAAAGGTTGTAAAAAAAGCAGCGATTAAAAAGGCACCAGCAAAGAAAGTTGTTGCCAAAAAGGTAGTTGCCAAAAAGGTAGTTGCCAAAAAGGTAGTTGCCAAAAAGGTAGTTGCCAAAAAGGTAGTTGCCAAAAAGGTAGTTGCCAAAAAGGTAGTTGCTAAAAAGGTAGTTGCTAAAAAGGTAGTTGCCAAAAAGGTTGTTGCTAAAAAGGTAGTTGCTAAAAAAGTGGCTGTCAAAAAGGTAGTTGCTAAAAAGGTTATTGCAAAGAAAGCGATTGCTATGAAGCCAGTTAAGAAGGCTGAAGTAAAAGTGGTTGTTAAGAAAGTTGCTGCAAAGAAAGCACCTAAAGAAAGATTACCGCATAAAGTAGCTGAGAAGATTTCTCAGAAACCTGTTGCTAAGAAAGTTAAACTTTTCAAGAAAAACAGCAAGACCAGATACACTGCAAAAGAATTACTGCATTTCAAGAAAGTTCTTCTTGAAGAAAAAGAAAGAATCATAGCGAGTGCACGTGCAAACATGAGAACACTTGTTGACAGTGAATCGGGTGATTACGTTGGTGATGATTCATCGTATGCATCACATATGGCGGAACAGGGTTCAGATGAGATGGAAAGAGAAAAGAACTATATGTTCGTACAGAGAGACGAAAAATATCTTGGTTACATCGAAGAAGCATTAACAAGAGTTGACCAGGGAACATACGGATTATGTATTGACTGTATTGACGAGCCGAAGAATTTATGTGCAACCTGCCCGTTAATCCCGAGGGAGAGACTGGAAATAGTACCTATTACACAGCATTGCATAGAATGTAAAAACATCAGAGGATAATACATAATTGAGAGTATTTTATCTGTCATTGATAATTGTTATAGTTGACCAGCTTACAAAGCTGAAGGTTAAGGGTATAAAAATACCCTTTTTAAACCTGAACATTGAAGGAATGACACTGGGTTCAAGCAAGGAAGTTTTTGGTAACTTTTTCAAGATTACTTTCATAGAGAACCCCGGAATGGCATTCGGTATAGAACTTGGCGGAAAGTTAACACTGTCAATATTTACGTTGTTAGCAACCTTCCTGATAATATACTTTATTTTCAAGAACAGAAACGAAAGTTTTTATTTAAGGTTGTCGCTGGCATTTATACTTGGCGGAGCGGTCGGGAATCTGATTGACAGGTTATTCTACGGAGTTATGTACGGATATGCACCATTATTTTACGGCAAGGTAGTTGATTTCTTCCACTTTAATATACCCGAATTTAATCTTTTCGGAAAATCTTTTTATTCATGGCCGATATTCAACGTGGCAGATATCTCAGTGACTGCAGGGTTTTTGATGATATTACTGGGGTACAACAAGATATTTAAAAAGCAAAGTGCTGCCATAGATACAGACAGCACTCAGTTAAATTCTGATATTTCAGTGGAAAACGGAAATTTAAATCAGGATACCCAGAAAGAAGAAATTCATACAGAAATCAAGCAGACTGAGTTGAAAGAAAACGGTGAATTATCTTCCTAAACCGTCTAGATAATCCTTTTTCTTAAGTAATTCTTCTTCACTTTCAACATGTTTTTCGTCAGGCACACAGCAGTCCACAGGACATACGGCTGCACACTGAGGCTCATCATGAAATCCCTTACATTCAGTACATTTATCAGGAACGATGTAGAAAAAATCCGTTGAAAAGAATCCTTCTGCACCCGATGGCGCCTGATCAGATTCAGAATAATTTTTTCCGGCTAAAGCCCAATCCGCACCACCTTCATAGATAGCAGTATTAGGACATTCCGGTTCGCATGCTCCGCAGTTAATGCACTCTGATGTTATCACTATTGCCATAATTAGATCCTTTTATTTATAATTTTAAATGTTGTCTAAATTACATTATTTTTTAGTAACTTTCTATATAAAATAGATGAAAGGCGTAAGGCAGCAGCGGCATAGATGCAGAAACGGCCATTTGGGAGTGGAAACAGGGGTTTTGAGTTGTAATTGAGGGATTTCTGTGCGGGAAAATGAATCGTTTTATGAATATTATTTGTTCTTATAATATGCTAAATTACAAGTTGTTTAAAAATATTAATGTATTATGTTAAAGATTATATCAAAGTTATTTCCAAGTAAACACGAAAAAGATGTTAAATCTGTTCAGCCTTTGGTTGAAGAGATTAACCGTTTATACGCTGAATACAATTCATTTTCAGACGATGAACTGAGAGCAAAGACTCAGGAACTTAAAGATAAAATTAAATCTGAAGTTAAAGAACTTGAAGATAAAATATTAGAATTAAAAGAAAAATTAAAGACTGATATTGAACACGAAGAAAGATATGCAATTTATGACGAACTTGACGAGCTTACAAAGGATTATTACGAGACAATAAAAGCTACACTTGACGAGATACTTCCTGAAGCTTTTGCGATAGTAAAAGATACCTGCCGCAGACTTGTCGGCAAGGAATGGGAAGCAGCAGGAACGAAGGTCAACTGGAATATGGTTCCATTCGATGTTCAGTTAATCGGTGCTATCGTTCTACATCAGGGAAAGATTTCGGAAATGGCAACGGGAGAAGGTAAAACACTCGTGGCAACACTTCCCCTGTTCCTTAATTCACTCGCAGGGAAAGGTGTTCACCTTGTAACAGTTAACGATTACCTCGCAAAACGTGACAGTGAATGGATGGGTGAGATATTCAAGTTTCACGGACTGACTGTCGGTGTTATACTTAACGACCAGAGTTCTGAACTGAGAAGAAAGATGTATCACTCGGACATTACGTACGGTACGAACAATGAATTTGGTTTTGACTACCTGAGGGATAATATGGTAACTGAAGTTGACCATCTTGTTCAGAGAGAACATTTCTACGCAATCGTTGACGAAGTTGACTCCGTTCTTGTTGACGAAGCAAGAACACCGCTTATCATATCAGGACCTGTTGAAGCACCAACGCATAAGTTTGACGAGATGAACATCAGGATAAAGAGAGTTGTTGAAGCTCAGAAGACTCTGGTTAACTCATTAACAGGCGAATGCGAAAAGATTCTTGCACAGGAAAAACCGAGTTCCGAGGAACTTGAAAAAGCAGGGTTGTACCTTTTAAGAGCAAATCACGGATTCCCTAAACATAAAAGACTGCAGAAACTTTTATCCGAACCTTCGAATAAAAGACTTATGCTAGATACAGACAACTTTTACAACAGGGACAAGGCAAGAGATATGCATATCGTTGATGATGAGTTGTACTTTGTTATCGATGAAAAGTCACACATTACAGATTTAACAGAAAAAGGACGCGAATACCTTGCACCTTCAGCTCAGGAAAGAGACTTCTTCACTCTGCCTGACCTTGGTTCAGAGATTGCACTTCTGGAGAATGACGATACCATTTCGATTGAAGACAGAGAAACGAAACGCGAACAGCTATATAAAGTGTATGCCGAAAGAAGCGACAGGCTACATACAGTTCAGCAGTTATTAAAAGCATACGGACTTTATGAAAAAGATGTTGAGTATGTTATACAGGATGACAAGATTATGATTGTTGATGAATTCACAGGACGTATACTTGCAGGCAGAAGATATTCTGAAGGACTCCATCAGGCAATCGAAGCCAAAGAAGGTGTTAAAGTTGAGAAGGATACACAGACACTTGCAACAGTAACTTTACAGAATTACTTCAGGCTTTACAAAAAGCTTGCAGGTATGACGGGTACTGCCGAAACAGAAGCACAGGAATTTTTTGAAATATATAAACTCGATGTAGTAGTTATTCCTACAAACGTGAAATGCATAAGAAACGATGAGAATGACCACGTATACAGAACAAGGCGTGAGAAGTACAATGCAGTTAGTGACGAAATCGAAGCAATGAGGAAGATAATGAGACCTGTACTCGTTGGTACTACCAGCGTTGAAGTCTCCGAAACTATTTCAAGAATACTGAAAAGAAAAGGAATACCGCACGAAGTACTTAATGCGAAACAGCATCAGCGTGAAGCACAGATTGTTGCGAATGCAGGTTTACCCGGTGCAATAACGATTGCCACAAACATGGCGGGAAGAGGTACGGACATTAAACTCGGACCAGGTGTTGCAGAAGCAGGCGGACTTCATATCATGGGTACTGAACGACACGAATCAAGACGTATAGACAGACAGTTAAGAGGTCGTGCAGGACGTCAGGGTGACCCCGGTTCATCGAAGTTCTTTTTATCACTCGAGGATGATTTAATGAGATTGTTCGGAAGTGAAAGAATTGCAAACGTTATGCAGAGGCTCGGCGTTGAAGACGGACAGGCAATCGAACACAAGATGATTACGAACTCAGTTGAACGTGCACAGAAGAAAGTGGAAGAGAATAACTTTGCTATCAGAAAAAGACTTCTCGAATATGACAATACGATGAATCAGCAGAGAGAGGTTATTTACGAAAAACGCCGTCAGGCACTTTTAGGCGAAAGACTGAAGGACGAACTGTTTGAGATGGTTGAGAAGAATGTTGAGAAGATTGTCGCGACGCATTTCCCTGAATCGGATATGGACGGGCTTGTTGATGAAGTTCAGAGAACTTTCCTCGTAAGACTTAATCTTACGCCTGAAAGTTTCTTAAGCCACGGTGAAGCAGGGTTAAAGAATTTAATTCTGACAGAGGCAAAAGCATTCTACAAGAGAAAAGAAGACAGATACGGTTCTGAACTGATGGGTAAGATTGAAAGGTTCGCAATGCTCAGTATTATCGATGATAAATGGAAAGAACATTTACGCGAAATGGATGACCTTAAAGAAGGTATCAATTTCAGAGCATACGGACAGAAAGACCCGCTGGTTGAGTACAAGATGGACGGCTTCAAGTTATTCGAAGCAATGCTGGATACTATTGCGATAGATGCTATTAACTTTATATTCAAGTTTACAATACAATCACAGGAAGAGGCAGATATTAAAGGACCTAAATCTGTGAGTACATCAAGACTTCAGACACGTCACGATACTTCTGACGGAATGGGTTACACTGCATCTTCAAACCTTGACCCAGTTGAGAATGAAGCTGCACGCACAGGGAAACATCAGCCTGTACACGTTGCAGAAAAAACAGGACGTAACGACCCTTGTCCATGCGGAAGCGGTAAGAAATACAAAGCATGTCACGGTAAAGGACAATAATGAGGTTCTCAGAGGAAACAATAGACCTCATTCTTGATATAAAAGAATATTCAGGCGGAAAGCTTAAGAACGAATTTGAGCTTTCCGCTCTTATTGAGTTTACGATTAACAGGCAAAACAGAAAGACTTTCGAAGACATTATTTTCAGGGCAAAGTTCTTAAAAGGACTCAGTAAAGTAATGGCAGGTTATAACGAAAGCGAAGATAAGAGAGAAAAACTCTTTGCCGAATACTCAGCAGAATTAAGGTCACTTACTGAATTAATTAATACTGCCATCTCAGAGACCGACCCGATTATAAAAGATTCATTCGTGCGCAAGTACTTAGAGTTAACTCCTGAATGTTTTATGAACCTGAATTTATTACTCGAAGACCTTTCGGCGTGTAAGGATTATTTTAACGACAGGAAATTCAGCGTTTAGAACGTTTTAACTTTAGTCTTTTCTTTTGCCTTCACCTTATTCATTTCATCGTACAATTTATTCGACTGTACCATAAATATTTCAATCCTGGACTGTGTTATCTGCGGGAAAGTGTTCCCGTCAGTTTCTATGTGAAGGTATGGCAGGTTCTGAACTGATTCAGGATAACCGTTTCTGTGAAGTTTTCCGAAGCGGTACTTTCCTTCGAGTGTCATTTCTTTGGTGAGTATACCCTCTGCGAGTCTGCTTGGTATGCAGTTAAAAGGCCCTATGGTAATTATACCGCAGGATTCATCGAGTATTTCGCGTAATGATAAACCTACAGTAAGTATACTTTCCCCTATTAATTTTTCAGAGACTAAATCTTTACCGTATTCTATAGTCTTTTCCACGTCAATCATTTCAGAAGAACAAAGGTTAGACTTTGCCAGTATTTTCTTTACTTTCTTTTCTATACGGTGCTGAACCTTTTCTTTAAGGTATAAAGATATTTTCTCCTTTGGTGATAATGCTCTTACTATATTTTTCTTCTGCAGGTAATTTGTGTAATAAATGTATTCAGTTATCGGAGCCGTTTTGACGATGAATCCGTTTTCCGTTAAAACTTTCACCAGGTCGAGACGCGAGTACTCTTCCCTTCTGACGTATATTTCACCAATCAATGAAACTACCTTGGCTTTTTTGAATTCATATTTCAGCGGAATGTGAGATACTTTTTCAGCGAGTACTTCAAGTTGTTTATATACTTTGTTCTTATCCCCGGTCTCGAACTTTTCAACTATTTTAGCCCATTCACTTTCCAGGACTTTCATTCCTTCTTCCTTATTGATGGCAAGAACGTTTATTGCATTTTCAATATCGTGAATAGTATCGGCAATTGTCATACTCAGCCACTGACTGATGAAGAAGTCATTCCCGAAATCGCTGAAAGATGACTCATCGTCCATTGATATAACACCTGCATTCGTTATTCCTGATGTCTGCAGAATGTCCTTAAGCCTTGTATGGTATTGTCCCTGTCTGCAGGGTCCGTAACCGTGAGGCATAAAGAAAAGGGTTTTCATGTTTGAATCATTCTTGCTCTTCAGGTACTCAAGTAAAGAACCAGTAGTTAATAAGAACGGCAGACATTCCTTGCACGTTGCCACTCCCCTTCCTTCTTTAAGTGTTTCGAAAGTCGGAACAGGTAATGGTCTGCAATTCACTCCTAAAGAACGGAATACACCGGCAAAAGCCTCTGCACTGAACCTTCCCATCGATGGAATAAGAACTTCAACTTCCTGAGACTTTAACGGAAATTCATTACCTTTATAATCTTTAACGTATATGTTATGATTCTGGCTGACAACATTAAGAGAATCATATTCCATGAATCTGTCGTCATCAGTTTCATTATTGATAAGTAAATAATTCTTTATTATATCCACTGCTGCCTCAATGCGGGTTTCAACACCAACGTCTGCTGTATGACTGTCAAGTTCAAGAGTCAGAGAAGGTTTCACTCCCATAATCTTCCTGAAATAAGGAATGATGAATGAATCCGGTCCGCAGGAGAAGTTCGTTATAAACACTCCGAACAATTGTTTATGTTCTTTTACGAATCGTGCAGCTGACAGTATTTCGTTACCGCTGTACCAGTACATATTTTCATAAGAGGAATGTTCATCATACGGAAGAAAATCATAAGGAATTATCTTATATCCGTGCGAGGCAATTTTATGAGGAATGTTAAGATTGGCTTCCTGTGCAAAAGCATTGTACGGTCTGCCGAACAATACCAGTGCTATTTCATCAGGATTGTCTTCAATTTCCCTGAGTATTGCTTTGCCTCTTTCTTTGTAATCTATCTTCATCTTATTAAAACTATCTGCAGCGTATGCGAAACTATCATCAAAATCTCTTATTGCGATATTGTTTTCACGGAACATATTAAAGAACACATCTTTTGTCTTATCAAGGCCTTTGGCAAAGTCCAGTACAGGCGAGAGTATTAATGCACTGTTTTCAGTTTCAATCTCATCTCGGAATGTCGATTTAAGGAAATACGATTCGCCCTGAACGAATACACACATTCTGTTGTATTCGAACTTGTCGCGCCCTTCCATCTGTCCTATATGCGGCAGGAATATATAATCAACCTGCTTTGCAATAAGGTTCTGGAAGAACCCGTGAGATATTTCTATAGGATGACAATAAGAGCTTCTTATTTTGTCGGAACCTGATTTATCCACATTATCCGAGAGTACAACTTCAAGCCCGAGTCTTGTGAATAAATTATGATAGAAAGGATACATCGTATTGGTTAATAGACTTCTTGAGATTCCAATCCTCTTGCCCTCACTATTTATCGGTAGAATGTATTTATTAAAGACAAAGTCCTGTCTTACTTTTACCAGATTATTCTTCTCTGCATCGGCAGAAATATTACGGCGTTCGTTGTAGTACTTACTGCATGCACCACCGAACGGATATTTCTTACCATTTATTTCGACCATGTTAATATTACATTTCAGGTCGCATTTTTCCTTACCGCCTGCACACGTGAAACTGTTTGAATACTTAAACTCCCTGTTTATGAGTTCATCCAGGTCATACTGTTTCTCTTCATACAGGCCTAACTCAATCCTGTTCTTTATTTCAAGTGCGACTCCGAACGCACCCATTAAGCCCGGTTCGGGCGGAACGATGATTTCTTTTCCCGTTAGAAGCGACATTGCAAATGGGACAGCTTTATTGTAGCAGACACCACCCTGCATAAACACTTTATTACCGACAGGTCTGTTACCCTTGACTCTGTTCACGTAGTTTAAGCAGATTGAATAAACGAGTCCTGATACAATATCTTCCTGATTTGCACCCTCGTGTCCTGCGTTTTTTATATCGCTTGAAATGAAAGCTGCACACTGGTCGTTAAAGTTAATTGGATTCTTTGCCTTGAAAGCTATATCGGATATTTCAGTATAATGTATGTTTAAAGATTCTTTTGCAGCTTCTTCAAGGAATGAGCCTGTACCCGCAGAGCATGCTTCGTTCATCGCATAGTCACTCGCAACTCCGCTCGTTAAATGAGTATACTTTGCATCCTGACCGCCTATTTCAAATATAGTATCAACTTCTTTATCGAAGAAAGCTGCTGCTACAGCGTGAGATATAATTTCGTTAATATCACCGTCTGTGATTGCGTGCAATGCTGCAATGTGTCTTCCAGAGCCTGTAACACCTATGCCTGTTATGTTTATCTTTGCTGTTATCTGTTTCTTAAGTTCCCTGTAACATTCTATCGATGCTTTAACGGGGTTACCGTTTGTTCTGAGGTATATCGAAGCAAGTATTGCATCATCTGCTTTTCTGACGATAACTGCTTTTGTAGTTGTGGAACCGACATCAAGTCCCAGGACACATACATCACCTTCGGATGCTACACACTTTTCTATAGTTTTAAAAACAACTTTTGCTTCACTGCTGTTTAAAGGTTTGTGGAAAGAAAACTGGTGGCTGTGTTCTTTGAATATGTTATTAGTATCGAATGAATAATGTTTATTCAGACCTTCAATGGCAGCACCGAGTGCTTCAAAATAAGAAGACTGTTCGGGAACTATCGCAAGAGGATAATCCTTCTTTATAAATTCATAAACTGATTTATTCTTCGAGACACCTCCGATAAGTATAACTTTCTTATACTTTTGTTTGGAAAGCAGTTCAACTGTCTTATCAGCAATCATTTTACTTAGACCAGATACTACGTTCGGCATCGGAATGCCTTTGTTTAATGCGTGCGTACAATCGCTTTTACAGAACACAGAGCATCTTCCAGATACGCTGTATGGTGTCTGATTCTCGGAAATATTCACTGCCTCATCAACAGATATATTCATTCTGCTGATTTGCTGGAGGAAGAACTCCCCTGTTCCTGAGGCACATTTATTTCCAGTCATGACATTCTCAAGTCCGCCTTTTTCATTAACGCTGTACACCATAAAGTTCTCTGCACCAAGACTTGCGATTGCAAGTTTCTTACCCGTATGTCCTGTATACCTTAATGCATTTTCTATGCATTTTGGTTCGGGTACGGATGATGCGTTAATAAGGTTCTTGAATTTACGTCCTGTAACTACTACAGAATACTTTGAGAAGTTTTTCTCTGCGAAATACTTCTTTAAGAGTTCTTTTGGATTACCTTCGTGTGCAAACTGTTCAACGGAATTAATTTTGGGCAGAATTCCGCCTGACATCTTTACTATCGAAATAGTGGCAGAGCCGATACAGATTCCAGCGGATAATATTTCCTTTTCAATAAACATTTATGACCCCGATATTAATTCTGCACACTTACGGCCGCTTGTAACAGCCCCTTCAACAGTAGAAGGCAAACCTGTGTTGGTCCAGTCTCCTGCTATAAATAAATTACTGACATTACAAGCTGAATCAATCCTTGAAGCAGCGTTGTTTGTCACTGGCAGAAATGTAGCTCTCTTTTCTCTGAAGTATTTGATCTTTTTAAATTTAATATTTTTAAATTCAGGGAAATAATTCCTTATTTCCTTTTCAACCATTTCACAGACAGTCTCTTTAGTCATACCTTCATATTCAGCGATAGTATACTCAGGAGCACTTACTATCACAGAAACATATTCATCCTTAAAAAACACCCATTGCGAGAACCCGTCAATTATTCCAGCCATACCAAAATAATACTTATTATTAAACCCGTCAGGCATCTTTTCAGGAACCAGAAACACGGATAATATTGAAGCAGGTTTTAATTCTTTATAATTGCCAAAATGCGCAGTAAAAGAATCCTCAGTGAACAATCGTTCAAAATTATAAAACGGTACTGCAGAGACATAATAATCAGAAGTAATATAATCCCCGTTCTCCATTTTCAGCCCTTTAACCTGATTTGCTTCTATTTCAATTTGTTCAACTTTCGAGCTCAGGTTCAGTCCGATTTTACCCTCTGAATATTTAACAAAAGGAACGCAGAATAATTCACTCAGAGACTCACCAGGTACGACCAATGAGAATGCCGTTGGATACTCAAATGCTTTAACCAGTACGTTATAGAATAATTCAGCATCTATATACTCAGGCGGTGCGTTGAAAACTGCGAAGGCGAAGGGTTCCCAGAAATACTTCTTCAGATTATCTGTTTGTTTAAGGTAATCAAGAAGCCAGCTTAGTTTCTTACCTTTCAATCTTTCGGAGAAATCTATTTCAATCATTTCCCTCAGTCTCAGCAATTTAAACTTATCTTTATACGTAAGCGGTGGATAGTTCATAAAACCCTTTGCTATTGAAAGGAAAGGCTCGTCCCCTTTAGCGAAGAACTCCAGTTCATTTCCGTTTTTCTCCTTGAAGAAAACGTGAAGGTTCTGCGACATATTAAGATCAGGAGTCTTGTTCATTTTCTCAAGGAGTTCAAAAGTATTTTCATACCATCCCGCAAGAATATGCTGGCCATTATCGAGAGTCAGACCTGTTTCAGCATCGTAGTAACTGAATGTACGTCCGCCGATTTTTGAAGTGGATTCAAACAGCCTGACGTCGTAACCGCTTTCACGCAGATACACCGCAGCAGAAATACCTGCCAGACCACCTCCGATAATTGATACAGTTTTTCCCATTAATGTGTTTTGTACAGCAATTTATATTTTATAAATACCGAATAAGCCAGTATCAGCTTCCATAATTTTGATATCCTTACGCTGCGATTATAAACATTGAATCCTGACGATTTAATCTTTTCAAGAAGTTTATAATAAATCTTTCCCATAATCTCTGCCGCTATCATATTAGCTTTATCTTCTTCAGTAAGAAATGATTCGGCTTTTGCATAATATTCTAAGGCCCTGCTGTACTCATATTCCATAAGCCTGCGGAATTTATCGTTGTAAACCGAATTCATCAAATCAGTTTCAGTGTAATTATACTTTTTCATATCCTCAAGCGGTATGTATATCCTGTTATTAAGAGCATCTTTCTTTACGTCCCTTAATATGTTCGTCAGTTGCAGTGCCAGTCCGAGATATTCGGCATATTTCTTAATATCCGTATTCTTATAACCGAATATTTCTATCGTCATCAAACCGACTGCCGAAGCAGCACAGTAACAATACCTGTAGAGTTCATCAAAAGTTTCATACCTGTTCTTTTCTATGTCCATCTCCATTCCTTCTATTAAATCAAAGAAAGGTTTATGCGGAATATTGAAAATATTTATCTGTTCTTTCAGTATTGAAAAAAATTCATCGTCAGAATCGTTGTTAAGAGAGTTATTAAGCCTGTCTTTCCATTTCCTTATTTCAACTATCTTCTGTTCAGGTGAGAGTTCTTCGTTATCAACAATATCATCCGTTAATCGGCAAAAAGCATAAATAATCCTCAGACCTTCGCTCTTTGATTTATTCAGGAAAACCGATGAATAGAAGAAATTTGTCTTACTTTTCTTCATTACATCCAGTACTTCCTTATGAGTATTGATGTTCTCCTGCATCAGAATATTGACGTCACTAATATTTTAATTTTGTCAGATTTTGAGAGTTTAACCCTGTCCGATAGAACTTTATACTTTGATTCCTTTATCAATTCGAGTATTTTCATACCGCCTTTAACAGTTGCTTTTATCTCCATCTTTAACCTTCCCTTAAGTAAACCGGTAAGTTCGTTTCCTTCTATGAACATCTGTTCAGTCCTGTCGACTAAATCCTTCATCACTTTCTTAAATTTTTCGTTCTCTACCTTCAGGTACAAATCATCTACAGAATAACCATATTTATCCATTATTTCAGTTGGTATGTATATTCTGCTCATCCTTAAATCAACAGCAATATCCTGCCAGAAATTTGTAAACTGTAATGCCGAGCAGATTTTATCTGACAGAGCATACATATGTTTATCCTTTTCATAATCATAATCAAAAACCCTGAGAACCAGTCTCCCTACGGGGTTCGCAGAATTCTCTGAGTAACCCAGGATATCATCAAACCTTTCATAACGGTTAACATTCACATCCTGCTTGAATGCTTTTAACAGATTAAGCAAATCATCGCTTCGTAAGTTAAGTTTCTTGATTGTATCGTGAAGGGCAACGAAGATATTCCTGAAATGCATTTCAAGATTATCGTCATAATCACCAAAGTTCAGGAGCAGGTCTTCCATAAACTCGAGTTTATCCATCTTATCCGCAGGTTTCAGGTATATTGAATCTGCAATATTATCTGCTGTTCGTGCAAAAGCATATATACTAAATATATAATTTCTCCTGTTTTTAGGTATAAAGAATGACGCAACCGGAAAGTTCTCGTAATTGCTCTTCGTTAAGTTCTCACAATAATAATATGCGGCTTCAGTAAAGCTGATAATTAATTAATTTAATTGTTAAATGAACTTAAAATATTGTAAATATATATTAAATTGTCTATACATAAACAGAAATATAAAACAATGCCTATTATGGTTGAAAAAGTTGTTATGTTTGGAGGTTCCGGATTTCTGGGAAGCAGGCTTACCAATATACTTAAAGATGATTATAGAATAGTACTCGCGACAAGAAGTGAAGGGAAAATATCGGGCATTAAGAATGTTGAATACACACATTATTCTGATAATATTGATTCTTATTTAAGTATAATTGAAGGTGCAGGTATAGTAGTTAATTTCTCAGGAGCATCTATTGCGGGAAGAAGATGGAATGAAGAATATAAGAAGGTTATGCACGACAGCAGAATTAATACTACAAATCTTATTTCAGAAGCAATTGGTAAATGCGAAAATAAACCGCATACATTTGTAAGTACATCTGCGACTGGTATTTACGGCGACCGGGGTGACGAAATACTCGATGAATCATCGGCGAACGGTGTTGATTATCTCGCAAACCTGTGCAAAGACTGGGAAACTTCAGCTTTGAAATCAATTGAATACGGTGTGAGGACAGTATGTATAAGAGTCGGAGTAGTCCTTGATAAGAAAGAAGGCGGGTTTACGAAGATGGCACAGCCGTTCAGGCTATTTGCAGGCGGTCCGCTTGGAAACGGCAGACAGTACCTCCCCTGGATACACGTTAATGATATAGTAAACATATACAAAGAAGCGATTACCTGCAAATCGTTATCGGGAATCGTTAACGGAACGGCACCAAATCCAGTAACGAATAAAGAATTCAGTAATACTTTAGGTAAAGTATTAAAACGTCCTTCAATATTCAGCGTCCCGAAGTTTGTGTTAAAGATAGCTGTTGGAGAGTTTGCCGAATTTCTCACAGGAAGCCAGAGAGCAATACCAAAGAAACTAACTGACAAAGGATTTCGTTTTGAGTTTAAAGGAATAGAAACAGCATTAATTAATATAGTAAAACAGATTGATTAAATACTTAGAGACAATACTGCAGATATACGGTAAAAACTTCACGGAAGGATATAAGAGTTACGAGCATCTGAAATCAGGTGTTTCGGATAAATTAATAGTACGTATAAAGACTACAGGAAAGAGCATAATCGGTATTTATAATTCATATTCAAAAGAGAATATTACATTTCTGGAATTCACAAAAGTATTTAACAGTTTGGGTTTAAACGTCCCAAAGATATTGTATGTATCGGACGATTTTAAAGTTTATTTTCTTTCCGACCTCGGGGAGAATACTCTTTACGATACTGTGAAAACTGCTACAGACAGGGAATCGCTGATTTCTCTGTACAGAAAGGCACTCGGATATCTGATAAAATTTCAGTACTACGGCAAGCAGAAGATAGACTTCTCATACTGCTTTGAAACAAGAATTTTCGATAAAGAACAGATTTATCTGGACACCAGCAAGTTTGAGACATATTACATAGATAAATTCCTGAACTCAAAAAGTAAGTTTCATAAAGACAGTTTTATAAATAACATATTGAATGTTACAGTAAAAGTATCTGATAATTACTTCATGTACAGGGATTTTCAGCCGAGAAACATAGTGCACAACAACGATGACCTGTACTTTGTTGATTACCAGTCGGGAAGGCTCGGACCGCCGCAATACGATCTTATATCTTTTCTTTATTCAGGAAGTATTAACGTAACGCAGGACGAAAGGATAATACTCTCAGGATTTTATTTTGATGAATTCAGTAAATACGAAAAGACAGACAAGGGCAGACAGATGGAATCACTCGATTATTTTGCTCTGTTAAGAATTATACAAGTACTTGGTAGTTACTGCTACTCGTATTTTGAAAAAGGCAATAAGAATATTTCAGAAAAAATCCCTACAGCAATAGAGAATCTTAAGACCTTAAAGCTTCAGGACAATAATTTAAAGTTAGTACAGGAATTTATTTTAGACAGTCATTTTATTCATACCTCAAAGCATCAATAGGATTCAGCTTTGCCGCCTTGTATGCGGGATATACTCCGAATATCAGTCCAACGATAGTACAGATAACCAGTCCGATTATAATCCAGTCTATAGGAATAACCACAGGCGAACTCAGATATACAGCGAGTAAATTTCCTGAAAGTATTCCGAGCAGTATCCCTACAATACCACCCATAAGGGAAAGTATAACGGCTTCAAACAGGAACTGGTAAAGAATATTCTTGCGTTTTGCGCCGATTGATTTCCTTATACCTATTTCTTTGGTTCTTTCAGTTACCGATACGAGCATAATATTCATAATGCCTATACCTGCCGCAAGAAGAGCTATGAAAGAAATAAAACCTGCTCCGTATTTAAAATACTTTGTAAAAGCACTTACCTGTGTTATTAAAGATTCGTTCGAATATATTTCAAAATTATTTTCCTCACCCGGTTTCACTTTCCTTATAATTCTCATCATACCCGTTATATGTTCGACCGTCTCGTTGTACGACTCTCTGTTTGGCGCCTGTACGGCAATGTTGATAGAATGATGTTCTTCGCCTCTGTATATCTGAAGTGTTTTTGTTATAGGCACCAGAGCAATGTTATCACGGCTTTGTCCGAAACTTTCACCTTTAGGCTCAAGAATACCAACAACTGTGAATTCATTCTTATCGAGAATTACTTTCTTTCCTAAAGGTGTTTCCTTTGGAAACAGTTTATCGACAACTTCCATACCGATAACGGTTACAGAACTTGCACTGTTCATTTCCGAGTTTGTGAAATATCTTCCTTCTTTAATAGTATAGTCGTTGCAAGGCAGGTAGTCCATATTGACTCCGCCAAGCTGCATATTAGGATTAGTGGCATTCTGTCCGTTCTTGAAAACTTTAGCACCTTTCCAGTCTTCAAGGGAAATATATTTGTACATAGTAGCTTTTTCCATAAGCTGAATTCCCTGTTCATAAGTAATATCAGGTCTGTTTCTGAATTTCATCGAAGGAGGCCCTCCGAAGTTCATCGCAGGAAATTTCTGTATCTGGAATGTGTTGCTTCCAAGCTGGCTAAGACCTGAGTCTATTCCTGATTGTAAAGCATTCAGCAAAGTCATAATTGCAATAATAGAAAACACACCAATTGCTATCCCTGCAAGAGTTAATGAAGTTCTTAATTTATTACTTCTAATTGTATCGACCGATAATCTTAATGTTTCACCTACTATCATAATTATTCATACCTTAAAGATTCAACAGGATCAAGTTTTGCAGCATTGTATGCAGGGAAGAAACCCGACAGCACACCGAAGAACATTGAAATAAATAAACCGAGAACTACTACCCATAATGGCATTGCAGTCGGGAGTGCAAAAGCATCTATTATAAGACTTATCGGGAAAGAAATCATCAGACCTATCATACCGCCTCCGAGACAAATCACTACCGATTCAATCAGGAACTGTATCATTATTGTCCTTCGCCTTGCACCGATTGCCTTTCTGATTCCGATTTCTTTCGTTCTTTCCTTAACGGAAACAAACATAATGTTTGCAATACCAACAGAACCGACGATTAATGATAAACCAGTTATTAATAATCCTATAACCTTTATCAGAGAAGTTAACTGATTGTAAGTATCCTTAAATGCTGCCTGTTCGTTAACGCCAAAATCGTCTCTGCCTCCGGCGGGTATCTTTCTTGCCTTCCTCATTATAGATTTTACTTCTTCTTTAGTTTCTTCGAGATTATTTAAATCATTCGCCTTTATGTTAATAGAGACACTGCGTCTTGTTCCGAAAAGTTTGTAAAACTTGGTTATTGGAATAATAACCCTGTTATCAAGACTGAAAAGCCCGAGCATACTCCCCTGCTTTTCGATTACTCCCACAACACGGAATGAATAACTTCCGACTTTAATTATTTTCCCGATAGGGTTCATATTGTTGAAAAAACCATTTTTCACATCAGTACCAATCATACAAACGGGATATCCGCCTTCAGATTCCTTTGATGTAAAGAAACGTCCCTCATCAACATTGAGACCCACAGTTTTCTGATATTCTTCTGTAGTACCGATAACAAAAACACTTTCAAGACTCAGACTGCCGTACTGTACAGTTCTCGGAGAACCAACTGTAGGACTTACAGAAGATGCAGACTGTATATACTTCTTCAGAAATTCATAATGCTGAAGGTTAATATCTTTTCTGTTTCTGTAAACTTCGAAATCCTCTTTACCAAACCATTCAAATTTCTGGACATAAAGCACATCAGCACCGATTGCGCCGATACTGCTTTCGAATGCACGGTTAATACCTTCGATTGCAGTCTGCATAAGTGTTACGGCTGTTATACCTATCACTATTCCCAAAGCGGCAAGAATAGAACGCATCTTGTTTCCGGTAATAGCATTGTAAGCGATTATGAAACTTTCTTTTATTTCAACAAATATATTCATCTGTTAATGTCTCGCAGTTTGATATGTGTCGGATTCAATCATTCCGTCACGGATTTTTATGATACGGTTTGCGTGCTTTGCGATATCCTCCTCATGAGTAACGAGAATTATTGTATTCCCCTTCTTATTCAGTTCAGCGAAAAGCGCCATGATTTCCTCACCGGTTTTTGTATCAAGGTTACCCGTAGGTTCGTCTGCGAGTATAATCGAAGGATTATTAACTAAAGCTCTTGCAACAGCAACACGCTGCCTCTGACCACCTGAGAGTTCATTCGGCTTATGCTTCATCCTGTCTGCAAGCCCGACATTCGCAAGAGATTCTTCAGCCCGTTTTATTCTGGCTGTTTTGGATAAACCCGAATAAATCAAAGGTAATTCTACGTTATGAAGAGCATTACTTCTTGGCAGCAGATTAAACGTCTGGAAAACAAAACCAATTTCCTTATTACGGATTTCTGCAAGTTCATCATCATCCATTTCATGTACATCTTTTCCGTTCAAAACATAGTCACCCGAAGTCGGAGTATCAAGACATCCGATTATGTTCATCAGTGTGGATTTTCCCGAACCTGAAGGTCCCATGATTGCTACGTATTCGTTTCTTTCTATAACCACATCCACTCCTTTTAAGGCGTAAAGCTTTTCCGTACCCATCTCATAGAGTTTTGTGATATTCTTTATGTCAATTATAGTGCTCATTATTATTCTTTATCTTTTTTCACAACTTTCTTCTCATTGTTTACTTTCACTTTCATATTATTATCAAGGTCTTTATTGATTGCTTTAAAGCTCCCCTTTATCACTTCCACGCCATCGGGCACACCCTCAATAATCTCAATGTAAGCATCATTGCTAATACCTGTTTTAACTTCTTTCTTAACTGCTGTGCCATTTTCAACTACGAAGACAATTTCTTTAGGCTTTTGCTTCTTCATAATCTTATCATCGCGCTGGCTTGAAAGATTGTCCGGCATCGATTTATCTTTCTCGTCACCCTTAAGCGTCATTTGTCCCTGCATATCATCTTCACGTGTCGTGACTGACTGTATAGGAACTGCTACAACGTTATCTTTTCTCTGAACTTCAATATCAACTGTACAACTCATACCCGGGCGAAGTTCATAATCTTCCTTACTGACTCTGATTTTTACTATGAAATTTACCACTTCTTCTTGTGTTCCTGTATTTTTTGCCTTTGCTGTATTTGCTATTTCGTAGACGTAACCTGTAAATGATTTTCCCGGAAATGCATCAATCTGTATTCTTGCTGTGTCACCGAGTTTTACGAGTGTAACATCCGTTTCACCGACTTCAACCTGGCATTCCATTGAGTTCAAATCGGAAATTGTCATAATCTGCGAACCTATATTAAAAGACGTACCGAGTACTTTTTCACCTTCTTCATTGTTAAGTTGAGTAACTGTTCCTGACATTGGAGCGTTAATAGTTGTCTTTGAAACATCGTATTCAACCGATGATAAAGATGCTCTCTGCTGCTGAATCTGTGCTCTTACGGTATTCATCTGTGCAAGTGTTGCATCGAAATTCGTCTGTGCATTATCTAAATCCTGCTGTGAGGCGAGTCCTTTATCGGTTAAAGTCTTTATTCTGTCGAGTTCAAGTTTGTACTTCTTAAGATTGACTTCCTGTGCTGCCAGATTACTCTGCTGTACGTTTATTCCTGCCTGCTCCTGTTTTAATTTCGGCATATAAGAATCCGGTCTTATCTTAACAACTACATCACCTTTCTTAACCACATCGCCTTCCTTGAAAGGAAGCGAAATGATTTCACCACTGACTTCGGCACTGATAACGACCTTTGTTTCTGCCTGAATCTTACCCGTTGCAGTAACGATTTGCGTTATGTTCTGCCTCATGACCTTTTCAGTCTGGACTTCAATCAGTTTCTCTTTCTTACCTGAGAGCACAACTGCAACAACGATAAGAATAATCACTGCTATTATCCCAATCCAGAGAATGCGTTTTTTCTTCTTCTTATTCTTCTTTGTGTTAATCTGTTTGATTTCTGTGTTTGGTTTACTGTCTTCCATATTCTTTAATGATTAAACTTTTAATATTTAAGTTGACCAGATAGATATTCTATCTGTTTTTGTGATAGTACAAAATTGTATAATGCATTTATACGGTTAATGTATAAATTATTCAGGTTTGTTGTTGCTACCTGAACATCGAGCAATGTTCCGTAACCAATCCTGAAATTCTCTTCCGATAAAATCTTATCCTGTTCAGCCGATATTATGTTCCTGTCAAGTATTTCTATCTGCTTATAAGCTGATTCAAGGTCATAGATTGATTTCTTTAAATCAGAACGGATCTGCTTTTCAAGTTTTGCTATGTCTTCCTGTTTCTGTTTTATGTTTACTTCGGCAGCCTGTCTGTTCAGGTCTGTCTTGAATCCCTGCAGAATCGGATAACTAAGTGTGAGACCGTAAGAAAGGACTTTGTTCTTATCCATACTGTTGAGATTATTACTGCTCCAGTTATACGTTCCAAATGCAGACAAACTCGGGAAATACAGATTCTTCTTTGCGATACTCAGTTTGGTTTCATTGATTTCAATATTCTGTTTAGCCGATGAATAATCGTACCTTGTTTTCAAAGCATTCTGCACGAGACCTTCAAAGTTTGAATTCTTCTGAATCACAGTGCGAAGTTCCTCTAAAGTAAGCGGAAAAGCCATTTTACCATAATCGATGGTGATTGATTTTGTAACATCATCATTGAGAGTAGTCAGAAAATCAACCTTCGATTTTTCAAAATCATTCTTTGAAGTTACTACTGTAAGTTCATTCTGCCCTACCTGAACATCCTGTTTATAAACATCCGATTTTGTCTTTTTGCCGACGTTAACGTACTCCTTAATTTTGTTAAGCTGGTCAATCGAAGTCAAAAGGTTATTATTGTTTGTTTCGACAATCTTATCCTTCTTAATCACATCAAAGAACCTCTGATAGACACTCATAATAATGTCGTACCTGGTCTTTTCCAGATCCGTATAAAGAGATGCAAGACTTTTCTTCTGAAGGTCGATGCTCTCATAATTTGCAAGTCCGTTAAAAAGTGTCATTGAAGAATTTAAACCCAGGGAAAAGTTATCGGCAGTAGTGTTGTTATCAGGAATGGCAATAGGAATACCATTCTGATAAATTGTACCACCTTTGGAATCAGTATTATTCCTGCTCCACTGACCTGAGAAGTTTAAAGTCGGAATCAAATCTCCGTAAGATGATTTAACGTTGAATTTTTGCAGTGTGATGTTGTTTTGAAATGTAGATACAGCCGTACTGTTCTGTAAGGCTGTGTTCACTGATTTTGTTAAGTCATAAACTTCCTGTGCACTCAGATAACCAACGGATAATGTAAAAATGAAAATTAAGACAAATATTTTTCTCATATATAATTAAATTTATTACTAGTTAATTAAACGATTTAAAGGACAAAAGGTTTCATTTCAGGGCTTAAAATAAAACTTTTTCTTTTATCCTTATTTTTAATTCAGAATTTCATAATATTGTGAAAAATTAACTGAATTAAACATTATATGCTATACATAACAAGACGCGAACATTTTTCGGCTTCACATACGCTTCACAACAAAAACCTATCGAAGGAAGAGAATGAAGTACTGTTCGGGAAGTGCAATTCTTTCCACGGACATAACTACTATATGGAAGTTACACTGGCGGGCGAAATTAATCCCAAAAGCGGTTACGTGATGGACCTGAAGAAACTGAATGAGATATTACTGGATAAAGTGATTAACATAGTTGACCATAAATTCCTGAACGATGTGGGAATCTTTAAGAGCATAATTCCCACTACAGAAAATATGGCAATGGTCTTCTGGAAAGAACTGAAGGATGTACTGAAAGCTGACAATCACAGGCTTTACTCAATAAAACTTTACGAGACCGAAAAGAACTTTGTAATCTATAAAGGCGATGAGTGATACTTTAACGAATAACGAACTGAAATTAATCGGAAGCCTGCAGAACAAAAAGTTCAGGGACATTAATAATCTTTACGTGATTGAAGGCGAACATCTGATTGACGAATACCTGAAATCTGATTTACCGAATGAAAACGTAAAATATATTATTGCGAGAAACGATTATCAGAATTATGATCTAGAAGAAAAGGTTGCGGGTTTTAATATTCATACCTTAAACCGTGCTAAGTTCGATAAACTCTGCGATACCAAGTCGCCGCAGGGAATTCTTGCAGTGATTGAGAAGAAGATGATTTATTCGAACGAACAGAACAGGTTTGTTGTAGCGCTGGAAAATATTAATGACCCTGGAAACCTTGGAACAATTCTGCGGACGTGTTACTGGTTTGGTGTGGATAAAGTGCTGATAAGCGAAAACTCAGCGGACATATTTAATCCGAAGACTATACGATCGACTCAGGGTTCGCTGTTTCATCTCAGTATTGAGACTGATGTTAATCTGAAGACGAAGCTTGAGAGTCTTTCGAAGAGCGGATTTGATGTTTATGTTACTTCTCTTGACGGGAAACCTCTTGGCACGGGAGTAAAAACGGATAAGTGCGTGTTGGTTTTTGGTAATGAGGCGAATGGTGTTTCTTATGATATTCAGGAGAATAAAGATTACAGGCAGATAAAGATAGAGTCGTATACTGAGTGCGAGTCGCTGAATGTGGCTGTGTCGGCGGGGATACTGATAAGTGATTTTAGAAGGGCGTTAAGATAAGGAAAAAGGTTTTAAAAGAATTTTACCGCAGAGCACACAGAGAGCACAGAGCTTTTTCAGGCAAAGAGATAAGAGAGTTTTAGAATAGGTTCACAGAGTGCACAGAGGAGTCAAAGAGAACATCCGCCCAGCAAGATGGCGGACGCAAAGAACGCGCAGAGATTTTTTAGGTTTAAATATTTCACCACAAAAACACCATATTACAAAATAACAATAAGCCAAAGAACGTAAAAGATTTTTATTAGTAAAGAGAAAGACTACTTAATTAGCAGGAGTTCTTTTCTTAGCATATTGAGTGCTGCCTGAGCGGCACGGATTCTGTTACGGTGGCGGTTATCGCCAAGGAATAATTCTTTTGAGTATACTTTATCACCAATAGATATTGCAATGTATGTGAGTCCGATCGGTTTTGTTTCGGTTGCACCTGTGGGACCTGCAATTCCTGTTGCGGAGATACCCACATCGGCATTCATTGTCTTTTTAACACCAACAGCCATTTCGACAGCAGTTTCGCTGCTGACTGCGCCGTAATTTACCAGAGTATTTCTATCTACATTTATAATGTTTTCCTTTGCTTCGTTTGAATAAGATATTACTCCGCCTTTATAGTATTCTGAACTTCCGCTGATGTCTGTGATTCTCTGCGAGATGAAACCGCCTGTGCACGATTCTGCAGTTGCGAGAGTCAGACCTTTATCCCTGAGCAAGTCCCCTACTGTTTTTTCGAGAAGGTCTTCGTTTGCTCCGTAAATAAATTCTCCGACTTTTTCATACAATCCTTTTTCTATTCTTGTAATCTCTTCTTCTGCCTCTGCATCAGTAGCAGCTTTCACGTCCATTCTTAATCTCACTCCGTAAGGAGAAGGCAGGAATGCCATTTTCTGTCCCTGCAGAAGTTCATTAAGGTCACCGATACTTTCAAAGAGGAAAGATTCACCGATGCCAGTGGTTAAAAGTGTTTTATTCCTGAGAACGTATTCCGGATTCTGAAGAAACTTTGCTTTTAAAAGATAAAGAACAGAATTTTCCATCATTGCTTTCATTTCAAAAG
Source organism: Ignavibacteriota bacterium (assembly GCA_026390735.1). GTDB lineage: Bacteria > Bacteroidota > Ignavibacteria > Tepidaquicellales > Tepidaquicellaceae > CAIKZJ01. The sequence continues at coordinate 31,652 of JAPLFJ010000030.1, read as the reverse complement.
GCACACCCGGCATTGCGATGAAGACACGTCCTTCTTCTTCCATATAAATTCCTGGAGCGGTGCCGTTGTCATTCCAGATAACTTTTGAACGTGAAGGTTTCATTGCCTGTCCTAAGTTTGTCTCGGGCATAACTACGTTTCTGCTTTCAAAGATACTTCTCACTTTCACGAGGACTTCTTCATCGAGAATAAGTTCATCTTTGAAGAAATCGACAAGGATTGGTTTTGTTATGTCGTCGTGAGTCGGACCGAGTCCGCCAGTGATGAGAGTAATATCATAATTCTGCATTGAGTCATGAAGTTCGTGGAAAAGGTCTTCTCTGTTATCGCCTATTGTAACAACCTTTTTAACCTGAACGCCGATTGAGAAAAGTTTGTCATTAATGTATGAGGCATTTGTGTTAACAATCTGCCCTATTAATATTTCATCACCTATAGATATTACCTTTGCTGTTACCATAAACCTAAATAAACTTTGATTAATAAAACGGAAGCGAATCCGCTGTAGACACCTGCTACCACATCATCCATCATAATACCAACACCGCTGTTCATCCTGTCAAAATAATTCCCCGGATACACTTTAAGAATATCGAACACCCTGAAAGTCAGGAATGATAATACAGAAACAAGGAACAGGTTATCGTAACCGAACATTGTAATAATGAATAAACTAATCCACACGCCTACCACTTCGTCAATAACGACTACTGAAGGATCTTCTCCGTATCTCTGCATCATCCTGTTAGAGACTACAATTCCCACGAAGAAGAAGATTAATGAGAGAGTCAGAAGTACGACGGGAGAATAGAATCCCGGGATTAAAACAAACAACACTGCGAACAAACTCCCGACAGTTCCGCTTGCAACGGGAAAGTACCCTGTGAAAAATGCAGAGGCAAGAAACATAGTGAAAAAGTCTATCTTAACGTTTTCATCTACTATCTTTTTGGTTTTAATTAATCTCATTCTTTGCGATGTACTGTTTCTTTAGTAAATAATCGATACCAGTGTATAGAGTTAAACCTGTTACAAGGAGAAGCAGATAATAATTTATCTGTGATTTGAATATAAAATCATTTATAGCTGTGACATTAGCTTCACCGATTGGATAAGTAACCAGAATCAGCAGTGATAATATCAGGAAGAGATAAGTCATCTGAATAAACGTTTTAGTCTTTGCCACAAAAGAAGTTTTCATAATAAGTCCTTTGTATTCATCGTATGAACGTATGAAAGTAACGAATATATCACGGGCTACAATAATCACAAGCATCCATAACGGCATAAAGCCAAGAGCGTAGAAAAGGTAGAATGCGAATGAAGTAAGAACCTTATCTGCGAGAGGGTCTAAGAATATTCCGAGACTTGTGACAGACTTGTATTTCCTCGCGTGCCAGCCGTCGTACCAGTCGGTTAGAACAGCAACGAAGAAAATGACAAGAGAAATTCTCCTGCTGACAGGATCGTCTTTCAGAAAAAATATAAGAAAAACCGGAGATAGGATAATCCTGATTATTGAAAGAATATTTGGGATTGTCATACTCCGGTTCTTGTTTTAATGATTAAAATGGTAAATCGTCTTCACCCTTAGGCTCAGGCATGAAATTATCTGGTGCAGAATCTTTTACACCATCCGTTTTCTCGGCCTTCTTATTATCGAGCATAATCATCTCTGTCATTTCCACGCCATAATATTTCTTACTATCATCTTTAGAGTCAACATAGCTTCTGATTCTGCCTTCCATGTAAATCTTCGAACCTTTCTTTAAATACTGGGCGCAAATCTCCGCCAGTTTTCTCCAGACAGTAATGTTGTGCCATTCAGTCCTGTCTACATCCTTACCCTCTTTATTTTTATAAGTATCACTCGTAGCCACACTAAATCGTGCATAAGCAGTACCATCAGCCGTAAATTTTAACTCAGGATCTTTCCCCAAATGCCCTATTAAAGTTACTTTGTTTAGTGATTTTGACATAATGCAAATTTTAAGTTATTTTAAAATAAGTTCGATAAGTTTGTTTCTCTCAAGTATATAAAATTTAGAGGAAGAAAAAACCATAAAATCCTGTATCTTTTCAGTATTTATTTTCTCTGTAAAAAGTATTTTATCGGTGAAAGCATTTCTTTTGGCATCATAAACGAGTACTTCAGAATCCGTAAGGATGAACAAAGTGTTGTTGAATGCAGAGATAGAGATTATCTTTTCATTTTCGAATGAGTTGAAATAGTTACCGAAGTTATCGTACTTGAAAACAGTGTGGAGTTTCTTGTCCAGAATGTAAATATTATTGAAACCGTCTCTGACAATCTTAGTAGGTTTTGCCATAGGTTTCTGTGCAGACTGAAAGCCACCGAAAGAAAAAGCAGGAATCCACATACTCTGTGTCTGGCTCTGGTATGTAACAATCCTGTTGTTTTCACCGTCTATGGCATACAGATACGGATTTATGTAAACAGTGGCTACGGGTGTCTGGTACTTATAGTTATCCTGATATGTTTCATAGTTAGGAAATATTACTCCCGTATAGCTTAGGTTCAAATCAAACTTCTGGATTCTGTAATTCTTACCGTCGGAAACGTTTAACTCAAGTCCTGAAGAACCGTCGATGGATGTAGGAGAATCAAACTCACCGTTAGCCCATCCCTTTTTACCCGCACGTTTTACTTCCTTCAGGTTTTCATCGTACTTTATAATTTCATTCTTAACTGCGTCGAGAACATAGATGTTACCCTTACCGTCCGATGTTGTAGAAACGGCATTAAGATAGTCCCCTACTTCAGACGACTTAACAAGAACACTGTCTGAATTAAACAGGAACAGATTCAAAAAGAGTAACAGGTACATACTATTTTATTAAAAACTTAAAGAACGTGAAGAATAAGTCGGGATAAAGTCCGAATAACAATGTGCCTGCCAGAGAAACCATAATTGCTGCGTATGACAATGCTTTTACCGGTACTGCTTCGCCTGAAGTTTCGCCCTCAGGTTCTTTGAACCACATATAGACTATAACTTTCAGGTAGTAATAAACTGATATAACGCTTAATAAGATTGCAATAACTGATAACCAGATTAAATCTGATTTAATAGCTGCATAAAAGATATAGTATTTACCCCAGAAGCCTGCAAACGGCGGTATGCCTGCAAGTGAAAGCAGAAATACAGTTAAAGCAATTGCGAGCACAGGGCTTCTTTTAGCAAGTCCTTTGTATTCATCGAAGGTAACGTTCCTGAAATCTTTGCCATCGGGAGTTGAATTTTCAAACACAGAAACAACTATAAAAGCACCGAGCTGCATAAATACATAAGCCAGGAGATAGAATGCGATACCCTTTATAGATAAATCCGACATTGAAGTAATACCAACCATTATGTAACCTGCACTTGCTATAGACGAATATGCGAGCAAACGTTTGAGATTAGACTGCGAAAGGGCGACTATGTTTCCATACAGCATCGTTAAAGTTGCGAGTATAGAGAACAGCATTTTATACTCAACAAGATTTAAAGTAATTAATACCGGAATGAGTGTTCCTACTGCGGCAACCTTTCCCGCAGTTGACATCATCCCAGAAACCACAGTTGGTGCGCCTTCATAAACATCAGGAATCCACATCTGGAACGGGAAGATTCCAATCTTGAAGAAGAAGCCAATCATAAAGAGAGCCAGTCCGATTAAGAACATCGGAGTTCTTATTGCAGTATAAGTAGCTAATATTTTAGTGATGTTTGTGTATCCTGTAGCACCATAAATGAGTGACATACCGTAAAGAAGAAAGCCTGTCATAAAAGCACCGAGAAGGAAATACTTCATCGCACTTTCGTTTGACTTCATTCTCTTTCTTAAGAGTCCGGTTAAGACATAAAAGCAAATTGACATCGTTTCAAGTCCGATAAAGACAGTAAGCATATCGTTGGCATAAATCATAGTCATCATACCGAAAAGAGCAAAAAGCAATATAGAATAATATTCTCCGAAGTTTATTCCGAGTTTCTCAAGATAATCTTTCGAAGCCATGAATGTGATAAAAACCGAGAGTAATGCAATCATACAGAATGCGTTTGAATAAGGGTTTATCCTGAGCATCTCGCTTATGATGATAACATCTTTTGTTACGTTTAATCCTGTAAATATCAGTGCTGCCAGAACTGCCAGCAGAGAGAAAACATAAACAGGCATACCAGACTTCTTCGAGTACACGGCAATAAGCAATGATATTAATGCTGAAGCAGCAATAATAATCAGCGGAATAATTTCTTTTAAGTCGTTAAAATTTATCATTTATTGTTTTGTCTTATAATCTTTATAATTTCATTCTTTGCTTCGGGAATCAGTTTAATCAAATCACCTGCGATTGTCCCGCTGTTCCCGAGTTTATCGTAAAGTTTGTCGCCGCAGAAACTGTGAAGAAAAACTCCCGAGATACTGCTGTTGAAAACATCACCCGACTGTCCGAGTAAAGAAGCAATGATACCTGAGAGCACATCACCGCTTCCGATAGTTGCAAGGTTTTCGTGTCCGCAGGAATTAATATAAAATCCGTTACCGTTTGTTACAACGGTAGGTGAATTTTTCAGCACAAGAATAACGTTGTAATTGAGAGCAAACTCTTTTGATATGTTGTAAAAATCTTTCTTAAGTTCTTCAGATGTAATATCAAGCAGGTTTGCAAACTCACCGAAGTGAGGAGTTAATACCACTGAACGGGTTTCTTTCTTAAGACAATCAAGATGTCCTTTGAAAGCATAAATACCGTCAGCATCGATAACATAATTCTTATCGTACTTCTTTACGAGGTTCCTTACGAAAGACATCGTATTGCTTTCCCTGCCGATACCCGGACCAACCAGCACAGCATCGGACCATTCCATTTTATCATTAATCTTATCGTAAGAATCATTCGTCAGATACTTCTCCGACCTGAGCGGCAAGGTGATTACTTCGGTTGTCTTGGCTTCCATTATTGAGTTCAATCCTTCAGGAATACCGAGAACAACCGCTCCGCAGCCAGTGCGAAGAGCCGACTGTGCAGATAGGTATGCAGCACCAGAGAAACCTTCACTTCCTGCAAGAACGAATAACTTACCGTTGTTATATTTGTGTGAATTCACACCTCTGTGAATTTCATCGAAGAAAGTATCGTACAGTTCAGTCAGATATATTTCCTTATCGTTATAGTCGTCAAACTTTGTGGTGGATATTCCGATATCAACAACCTCTGTTCTGCCTGATACTTCTTTACCTGAATAGAAAAGAGTATTAAACTTTCTGACACCCATCGTTATTGTAAGGTCTGCTTTCAGGCAGTCATCAGCATAAGTATAATCATCAAGTCCAGAAGGTGTATCTATCGCTATTACAAATTTATTGTCAACGTATTGTGTGATATCAGAAAAGATATTCTTTATCTTCTCATCGAGTATTCCTTTAAAACCAATTCCGAATACAGCATCGACAAAAAGAATCTTCTCGTTGTCAATTTCAGTTATATCGATAAGTTTAGTAGCATCGTCGAATATTTCGAAATAATCACTTCTGAATAATTCTTTTACAATATTAAAATTTATGAGAGCATCGCCTTTTAAATCTGTGAGAGGATAGCACTGAAAAATATGTATAGGAGCATAAACATCATCTGAAAGGTTTTTCGAGTGCAGGTGTCTTGCGATTACGTAACCATCGCCTGCGTTATTGCCTTTACCCGCAAGTATAACGATACGGCTGCAGTTTTCTTTAATGAAACAATCCCAGATAATCTCAGCAGATTTCATCCCTGCGTTTTCCATAAGAACGATTGACGGGATGCTATACTTTTCCATCAGTTTTTTCTCTGCAGCAAGAACATCAGTATTAAAGAATACATTTTTCATCTATGATATCAGCCTTTTCATTTCTTTAATTACACCGGTTCTGTCAACCGATTTAAAGACCGATGCACCACAGACGAACATATCAACACCTGCGTCGGAAACAAGTTTTATGTTGTTAAGACCAATACCGCCGTCAATTTCTATCTGACATTCAGGATTGAATTCGTTAATCATCTTTTTAACTTCAAGAACTTTATCAACAGCATTCATAATAAACTTCTGTCCGCCGAAACCCGGATTGACGCTCATAATAAGAACGAAGTCAAGATATTGTACAATATTTTTAAGCATTGGAACAGGAGTAGCGGGGTTTAAAACAACACCTGCCTTAACTCCGAGAGATTTGATTTTATCAACAAGCCTGTTAAGATGATGATTATTTTCGTAATGTACGGAAATGAAATCAGCGCCTGCTTTAGCGAAGGATTCCACATACTTGTCAGAATTCTCAATCATAAGATGTACATCGAGCGGTAAATCCGTGATAGTGTTCACGTGAGAAACAACATCGGCACCGAATGTAATATTAGGCACAAAATGTCCGTCCATAATATCACAATGAATAATATCGGCACCTGCTTTTTCAACCTCAGAGATTTCTTCTGCAAGTTTAGCAAAGTCAGCAGAGAGTATTGATGGACATATTTTCTTCATTTATCTGCTTTAAGTTATCTTAATTTGTCTTTTCCTTTGATTTATCCTGTGTCTTTTCCTTTGGCTTATCCGGTGTCTTTTCCTTAGCCTTATCATTTACTTTTTCCTTTGACTTATCGGATGTCTTATCTTTCGGCTGTTCATCTGCAGGTTTCGTTTTTTCCTTTTTCTCTTTATCATCAGTGGTCTTCTTTTCCTTCGGTTCTTTATCGTTATCGCCTATATCTTCTGCAGCTTTTTCGTTCTCAGTTTTCTTCTTTGCAATGAATAAATCCACAGGTGTATTATCCTTGGCAGATTTATCTTTTTTCGGATACTGGTCAATAACCTGACCGACAGGCAAATCGCTTGACTGGTATGTAATCTTTCCGAGTTTGAGTTTCTTATCTTCGATTAATTTCCTGGCATCTGCAAGTTTTTTACCTACAACATCAGGAACGATAATACTTCCGAGAAGTTGTCCGTTGCTGATGATTAAATCAACCTTTGTACCCTTTTTAACTTTCGAACCCGGCTGAATAACCTGTGAAATAACGAAGTCTTCGGGTTGTTCGGTAGTAAACTTTTTAACGATTTCCCCAACCTGCAGATTTCTCTGGACCAAAGAGAATCGCGCATCACGTTCAGATTTACCTATAAGCCGCGGGACTTCCATAAGTTGTTCGCCTCCGCAAACTGTAAGATAAACCCTTCTGCCGTTTTTAACCATTTCATCGACAGCAGGAGCCTGATCCATCACAAACCCAATAGGTTTTGATTCATCGTATCTGATATCGCCCTGTTTAACATCGAGACCTGACTGTTCGAGCACTTTTTTAGCATCGAGAAAATTCAAGCCCGTAACATTCGGCACCTTAACAAGGTTTGAATGTTTGACATACCACGGCATCAGAATACTGTTGAATAACAGTATAAAAGCCACGACGATTAACGATAATATTCCTAACTTTTTAAGCATTTGAAAAATTAACTATATCTTATGAAAAATAAAACTTAAATAAGCGTATATTTATGATTATTTAGTTTCTTTTCCTTGTTTATAATCCTTATAATAGTCGTTCAAATTAACTTCAATAAAATTCGTTGATGTCCAGTCCGTTTTTTTAGGATTTGTAGTATGAGGTTTCACAAATGCAAAGTATCCTCTTAGCAGTCTGTACTTTTCAACCATTTCCTTCTCCTCATCTGTGAATTTAAATTCAATCTTTCTGTACCCATCTGAATCTTTTTCCTCAATTTCTACATCCTGCTGAATCATAATAGTTGAAATCCTGTCAGCTTTACCGTCAGAATAAATTAATACCAGAAAAACAATACCTACATAAGGTATATCAAAATTTGTTCTATCTTCAGGATTTAACGGCTGCAAAATATCTATTTTGTAGTCAAAGGAAATCCCGTTACCACTAAAACAATATTTTGAAGTAAGAAATTTAGATTTGTTTTCATCAGGATAATACAAATCTGGTGGAGTAATTGTGCATTCCTTCGTAGGAACTTCGTTCAGGATGTATTTAGAATTATAACTTAATGCTTTATGGTAACCACTGATAGATTTAAGAGTGCAGTTTTTCCAGCATTGGATTAACAATTTATTTTGGTTTAGTGCTTTTGCATACAATACTTTTACTGCAAATTCTTTCCTGACTTCGATCAGTTTTTTCGATTCAGTAGGTTTATAATGGTCTGGACGAAGTGACACTACATCTTTACCGAATCTTCTTTGAATCACTGAATTTCCGTATTTCCCTCTGAGTCTACCTACATTAGGTCTGTCAATTATTGCCATTAATGGTTTATTAATTTTTCATTAAAATATAAATAAAAGCAATAAAAAGTAATATAATAATGATTATTCACAATCTATAGGGTTATATTAGAGGCACAGGTGAGTAACACGGAGTGATACTGAGGGGTACACGTTAGAATTGGGTTGAAGTTGGGTTCATATTGTGTTCAAATTGGATTGAAAGTTAATAAGTTTCTGTTTATACAACTATTATAATTAGGGCTTTCAATAGAATATATTGCATTAAATGCAGTATTTTGTATATATTTAAGTTAATAAATTAATTCTGAAATGTCAAGAGAAAAATAGTGAAACGAGAATATTGTAATGAACGTCCCCACTGAAGGCAGCGGAGTATCTTTAAAACAAATATACCTTCCCTATAGGACTTTTTTGTGCAAACAATACAACTATGTCGTCGTAAGCGACGGGGTATTTAATCAGAGTAAAAAAGGGAACAATGGTTGATTGTTCCCTTTAAAATAAGAGTACCTGACTTTTCTGCTGTGTGACAGGTTACTTAATTATCAATCCCGATACGATTCGCTATCGTGGTTTTCTGATTAAGCTGAATAGAAAATTCTGCTAATTTATATATTGTACATCTGCGGGTATAGTAAAAATACTCTCAGGTACAATGTTTGTATCGTATGACAATGCTTCAATAGTATTCCCTTCTGTGGAACTACCGACCGAACGTTTCAACATTAAATTATTCTGATACATATAATAATCGCTTGATGCCTCGCCATTTGAAGCTACAGTATATTTCACGCACTCCATTCCGAGTACATTACCGGTACCCGCCCTAGACGTATTGTTAAATATATAATCAATATTACCAAGGTCTAAAATATATATGCCTGTCTGCATACCTACATACATTATATCCAAAGCTGCCTTTGTACCTGTTTTACCTGCTGAATTTGTTATGACGGTAATTATTTTTGCATCATCTTTGATTACAAATATTTCAGTTGTGGTTTCATTGCTCTTACCGCTGTTATCAACTTTAAGAAACTTCAGTTTATTTCCGTTTCTGTAATGCTTAAGTCTGCTGATTTCATTTCCTCTTGCATCTTTTAAAACATATTCAGCAGTATAATTCACATCGTAAGTTTGAGGGTACAGATTTATGTACATTCCCAAAAGAACTAAGATAAATACTATTTTACTCATATAGTTTAGATTATGTTTATAAATTATTTAAGTTAATTAAATTTATTCAAGACTTATTGTTATTTTATCATCAGCATTCTTTTCGTCTCTGAGAAATCTCCCGAAGTCAGTTTATAGAAATAGACTCCGCTTGTTAATTTAGAACCATCGAATGATGTTTCGTATGTTCCGGGTGCGAGATTTTCATTTACGAGTGTTTGCACTTCGCGACCTGCGATGTCGTAGACTTTGAAAGTGACCATACCCACCCCCCGCTGCGCGTACCCCTCCAAGGAGGGGATTCCAAAACGAATAACTGTACTCGGGTTAAAAGGGTTCGGGTAGTTCTGACTTAAAGAAAACGATGAAGGTATTCCTATACTGATATTTGTTATTCCGATAGGATTGCCTGTCGGGTTTCGTTTATAGTATATCTCGAAATTTCCATCACGATTGTCAGTCCATAGAACATGCAATGCCGTACCCGATACAGAGACAAAAGATCTTAAGGAATAGCCAGGGTCATTCGTTAATCTTGTATCAGTTCCCCATGTTAGACCGCCATCTGTTGAGCGATTGTAGTATATTTCATAGTTGCCATCACGATTGACAGACCATACTACATGCACAATTGAACCTGAAAATGTTACAGAAGGAGTGTACGTGACAGCAGGATTATTTGTCACCCGTGTATCCAGACCCCAGGTTATGCCACCATTAGTTGAACTTCTATGATTTATACCACCATCAGCCGGGTTGGTCCAAACAACATGCACAACTGAACCTGATACATACATAGAAGGAATACTTAAATAAGTGGTTGGGGGATTATTCGTCAGTGCTGAATCAGCACCCCAGTTTATGCCTCCATCAGAGGAGCGTTTGTAGTAAATATTCGCATTCCCACCACGACCGTCCTGCCATGCAACATGTACAATTGAACCTGAAACTGAAACACTAGGATACCATGAAGGCGATGAGTCATTTGAAAACCTTGTAGCTGCTCCCCAGGTTAATCCGCCATCTGTTGAACGTTTGTAGAATATATCCAGCGTGTTGTAATCATTCCATACAACATGTACAAATAAACCTGATGCTGATACACAAGGATTTCTTGAAAGAGAAGAATCGAACGTAACCCTTGTATCGGCTCCCCAGGTAGAACCACCATCTGTTGAGTGTTTGTAGTATATCTCATCATTCCCATCACGCAGGTCATCCCATACGACATGTACAACAGAACCAGATACAGCGACAGAAGGATCTGCTGAGAAATAAACATTATTTGTAAGACGCGTGTCAGCTCCCCAGTTTATACCTCCATCTATTGAGCGTTTATAGTATATTTCATACCCCTGCGCGGCACGATTGTCATACCATACAACATGCACAGTATCACCGCTTGAGGCTATTCCCTTTTCGTTACCATAGCTGGATGTGTAAGAAAGACCGGGGTCATTTGTAAGCCTTACATCGGTCTGCCACTGACTCATAACATTATTAATTGTAAATGTGCATTGTACAATTAGTACAAATGCTAACGTGTAGAATAATTTTTTCATTTCTCTCTCCTTTTGTTTTTCATTGTTTAATAATTATCTGCCTCCTAAAGCGATAACTTCTTAAATCTAATATTTCCTATATTGAAAAATACCGCAATGTTTTTAAGCACTGCGGTATTGTATAAACTTTATTCTGTTATTTTAGCATTATCATTTTTTTAACATTACTGTATCCGTCAGTTTCGAGTTTATAGAAATATACACCACTTGTTAATTTAGAGCCGTCGAATGTGGTTTCATAAGATCCGGGTTGAAGATTTTCATTTACGAGTGTTTGCACTTCGCGACCTGCGATGTCATAGACTTTGAGAGTGACCATACCCACCCCCCGCTTCGCGTACCCCTCCAAGGAGGGGATTCCAAAACGGATAACTGTTGTTGGGTTAAAAGGGTTCGGGTAGTTTTGAGATAGTGAAAACTTTCCAGGGATTTCTGAATTAATATTTATTATACCGACAGAATTACCAGTCGGATTGCGTTTGTAATATACCTCATAGTTACCATCACGTTTGTCAGTCCATAAAACATGCACAACCGAACCAGATAATGCTATGGAAGGATACTCAGAAGATGCAAAGTTATTAGTCAGCCGTGTGTCTGCTCCCCAACTTAAACCTTCATCTGTTGAACGCTTGTAGTAGATTTCGTAATTCCCGTCACGCTGGTCACACCATACAACATGAACCACTGCACCTGATACCGAGACACAAGAATGAAATGAATCATGATGAGAGGTATCATTAAGACGTGTATCTGTTCCCCAGCTTATGCCTGAATCTGTTGAACGTTTGTAGTATATCTTCAAATATCCCGCATCACGATTGTCTTGCCAAACAACATTTACATTTGAGCCGAATACTGATACAGAAGGATAATATGAAGAAGCAGAGTTATTCGTTAGCCGTGAATCTGCTCCCCAGCTTAAACCTCCGTCTGTAGAACGTTTGTAGTATATCTCATAGTTACCGTCACTATCATCTTGCCAGACTACATTTACAAACAAGCCGGATACTGATACAGAGGGTGACTCAGAAAATGCCGACGTATTAGAAAGCCGTGTATCTGTTCCCCAGCTTGCGCCACCATCTATCGAGCGTTTGTAATATATCTCATAGTTCCCATCGCGATTGTCTGACCACACAGCATGAACAATAGAACCTGATACTATGATAGAAGGAGTCTCCGAACGAGCAGAGTTAGTAGTCAGTTGTGAAACCGGGCTCCAGTTTACACCGCCATCTAATGAACGTTTGTAGTATATCTCATAGTTCGTGTTGCTGGAATCAGCATTACCGTCCCATATAACGTGCACTACTGAGCCTGATACTGTTACAGAAGGATAGTAGAAATTAAAAGTAATAGATCCAAACGTTAAACGTGTGTCTGTTCCCCAGCTTGTGCCTCCGTCTATTGAGCGTTTATAGTATATCTCGGATTGTCCGTCACGATAGTCACGCCATACAACGTGTACAGTATCACCGCTTGATGCCACACACCTGGCATTGAAGGAAGTATATGAAGTTTGTGTGTTATTCGTCAGCCTGACATCAGACTGCCACTGGCTAATACAATTTTCGATCATTAATGTGCATTGTACAAACAGTACCAATGCTAAAGTGTAGATTATGTTTTTCATTTTTCTCTCCTTTTATTTTTCATTTGTTTAATAATTATCTGCCTCCTAAAGCGATAACTTTTTAAATCTAATATTTCCTATTATTGAAGAATACCGCAATGATTTTTAGCACTGCGGTATTGTATAAACTTTATACTATTATTTGATAAACATTCCGCCACGGCGGATTTCTGATTAAGTGATTTCATTACTTAATCATCAACATTTTCTTAACATCGCTGAAACGGTTAGTTTCGAGTTTATAGAAATATACACCGCTTGTTAATCGCGAACCATCGAATGATGTTTCGTATGTTCCGGGTTGAAGATTTTCGTTTACGAGACTCTGGATTTCGCGACCTGCGATGTCGAAGACTTTGAGAGTGACCATACCCACCCCCCGCTGCGCGTACCCCTCCAAGGAGGGGATTCCAAAACGGATAACTGTTGTTGGGTTGAACGGGTTCGGATAGTTTTGACTTAATGAAAATGCAGATGGTATTTCAGTGCTGATGTTTTGGACAGATATAATATCCGAAAGCAATCGTCGCCAAACGGACTGCCCGTTGCAACCGAGATATATATAATTGCCATTAACGAATAAAGATAATGCACTTACATTTGTGACTAACCCTTCACTTTTCTGAACCCAACTTAAACCATTATTCTTTGAAAGATAGACTTTGCCTCCTGCTGCTGCAAAAAGATTATTTCCGTTGACGGCAAGAGAAGTAACAAGTTGATTCATTAATGAAGTAGGAGTCCAGTTTTTTCCTGTATCAGAGGAAACATAAACACCGCTGTCAGACCCTGCAAAAATATTTGTTCCAATTGATGAAAAGGTACGAACATCTTTCAGCATAGATGAATATGTAATCCAGTTTAATCCTCCATTATAAGTTATCGAAAAAGGTTCTAACCTCTTTCCACAAGGTGCTATTGTAAAACCATAAAAGTAAATCGATTGAACAACTTTCCCTGTCAAGTCACTTAAAGTCCAGTTTGAACCGTTGTTTGTAGAGCGAAATACACCATAGGTAGTTGCGCTGGAATACGTCCCTGCAAGTATTGTGTTTCCACTGATACCAAGACTGATGATATTCTGGTCGGTTAAAGTACTTATCCAGTTAGCTCCATTATTGGATGTAATAAAAAGACCACCATTAGCACCAACGAGCAGATTCGAGCCCTGAGCTGCAATACAATTCACAACATTAAACAATCCATTCAATTCTGACCAGTTCGTACCTCCATTTGAAGAAACATATATCCTGCCTGTTCCGTTGGAACTTCCGTTTGCCCCTGCATATATATTACTTCCTATGGAAGTAAAAGAATAAACAAGCGAATCTTTCATCATACCGCCTGACGACTTTGACCACTGTGCATTCGCACTCATTGCTGCGAGCATTACTAAGACTACAAATAGCTTTTTCATATTAATTATTTAAATTTAATTTCTTCCTTCTTTACTTTAATAACATCAATTTCTTTGTTTCGACAATCCCATTAGTTTCGAGTTTATAAAAATATACACCGCTTGTTAAGTGAGAACCATCGAATGTGGTTTCATAAGTTCCGGGTTGAAGATTTTCATTTACGAGTGTTTGCACTTCGCGACCTGCGATGTCATAGACTTTGAGAGTGACCATACCCACCCCCCGCTTCGCGTGCCCCTCCAAGGAGGGGATTCCAAAACGAATAACTGTACTCGGGTTAAAAGGGTTCGGATAGTTTTGAGATAGTGAAAACTTTCCAGGGATTTCTGAATTAATATTTATTATACCGACGGAATTACCAGTCGGATTGCGTTTGTAATATACCTCATAGTTACCATCACGTTTGTCATACCATAAAACGTGGACAGCAGAGCCGGATACTGCGACAGAAGGAGACTCAGAATCTGCAAAGTTATTAGTCAGACGTGTGTCCGCTCCCCAACTTATTCCAACATCTGTTGAACGTTTGTAGTAGATTTCGTAGTTCCCGTCACGTTGGTCACACCATACAACGTGAACCACTGCGCCTGATGCAATGACACCAGCGTAAAATGAGTCATGATGAGAGGTATCATTTAGTTGTGTATCTGTTCCCCAGCTTATGCCTGCATCTGTTGAACGTTTGTAGTAAATCTTATAATATCCCACACCGCGACTGTCATGCCAGACTACATTTACATTTGAGCCGAATACTGATACAGAAGGCATATATGAGGAAGAAGAGTTATTAGTCAGCCGTGTATCTGCTCCCCAGCTTAAACCTCCGTCTGTAGAACGCTTGTAGTATATCTCATAGTTGCCGTCGCTATCATCCTGCCAGACTACATTTACAAGTAAGCCGGAAACTGATACAGAAGGAGACTCAGAAAATCCAGAGGTATTAGAAAGTCGTGTATCTGCACCCCAGCCTGCGCCTCCGTCTATTGAGCGTTTATAGTATATCTCATAGTTCCCAAAACGATTGTCTGACCACACAGCATGAACAGTTGAACCTGATGCTATGATAGAAGGACCCTCCGAACGAGCAGCGTCAGTAGTCAGTTGTGAAACCGGGCTCCAGTTTACACCGCCATCTAACGAGCGTTTGTAGTATATCTCATAGTTCGTGTTGCTCGAGTCAGCATTACCGTCCCATATAACGTGCACTACTGAGCCTGATACTGTTACAGAAGGATAGTAGAAATTAAAAGTAATAGATCCAAACGTTAAACGTGTGTCTGCTCCCCAGCTTGTGCCTCCGTCTATTGAGCGTTTATAGTATATCTCAGATTGCCCGTCACGATAGTCACGCCATACAACGTGCAAAGTATCCCCGCTTGATGCTATACATCTGGCATTGAAGGTAGTATATGAAGTTTGTGTGTTATTCGTCAGCCTTACATCGGGCTGCCACTGACTCATACAATTTTCAATTGTCAATGTGCATTGTACAAACAGTACCAATGCTAAAGTGTAGATTATGTTTTTCATTTATTCTCCTTTTGTTTTTCATTTGTTTAATAATTATCTGCCTCCTAAAGCGATAACTTTTTAAATCTAATATTTCCTATTATTGAAGAATACCGCAATGATTTTTAGCACTGCGGTATTGCATAAACTTTATACTGCTATTTTACAAATAACATCTTCTTGACATTGGTGAATCCTTCGGTTGATAATTTATAAAAGTAGACACCTGAATTAAGTTTGCTTCCATCGAATGAAGTTTTATAAGTTCCGGGTGCGAGAGATTCATTTACGAGAGTTTGTACTTCGCGACCTGCGATGTCGAAGACTTTGAGAGTGACCATACCCACCCCCCGCTGCGCGTACCCATCTCCCGATACATCGGGATGCAAAGAACGCACGGGGATTGTGAAACGGATAACTGTTGTTGGGTTAAACGGATTCGGATAATTCTGACTTAATGAAAATGATGGAGGTATTCCCGTACTGATATTAGTTATCCCGATAGGATTCCCTGTCGGGTTGCGTTTATAGTATATCTCCCAGTTTCCGTTGCGAAAGTCCGACCAGATGCAATGCACTGTAGTACCTGATGCTGAGATAAAAGGATACATTGAATAAGAAGAGTCGAAGGTCAGGCGTGTTTCTGTTCCCCAGGTTGTTCCTCCGTTTGTAGAGCCTCTGTAATAAATTTCGTAGTTCGTCGCGCTGTTTCTTTGATCGTCCCATACAACGTGAACATTAGAGCCAGATGAGGCTATAGCTGAATGTAATGCTGAAGATTTGTAATGCGTAGTTAACCGTGTATCTGCTCCCCAGGTTATACCCCCGTCTGCTGAATGTTTGTAGTATATCTCGTATGGACCCGGGTCATGGTCACGTGAATCCAGGAATAATACATGCACATTTAAACCGGATACTGACATAGAAGGATTATACCTTAGAATAGTGTCATTAGTCAGTTGTATATCGGCTCCCCAGTTAATACCTGAATCTGTTGAGCGTTTGTAGTACATATCATTATGCCCATTGCGGCCGTCCAGCCATGAAACGTGCACAACCGAACCTGATGATGATACTGACGCCGACCAGGAACCTCCCTGAACACTCGTAAACCTAGTATCTGGTCCCCAGGTTATTCCTCCGTCTGATGAACGTTTGTAGTAAACCTCATATTGAGCACCATTACGATTGTCAGACCATACAACATTAACAACCGAGCCTGAAGCTGATACACATGCCCACTGTGACATAGTAGGGTCATTCGTGAGTCTTGTATCTGTTCCCCAGGTTGTACCGCCGTTCGTTGAGTGATTGAAGTAAATCTCATAGACTCCCGAGATTCCGTCACGATCGTCTTCCCAGACAATATATACATTAGAACCTGATACTGCTACTGAAGGATTTGATGAATAATAAATATTATTCGTAATCCGGGTATCTGCTCCCCAGGTTATGCCTCCATCTAAAGAACGTTTGTAATATATTTCAGGACTTGCACCATCACGGGTGTCGTGCCATACAACGTGCACAGTATCTCCGCTTGAGGCAATGTTCCGACCGTTAGTATAAAGATTGGTCAAAGAAACAGCGGCATTATTCGTCAGCCGTACTTCAGGCTGCCACTGGCTCATACAATTTTCAATCGTCAATGTGCATTGTAAGAACAGTAACAATGCTAATAAGTAGATTAGTTTTTTCATTTGTTCCCCTTTTGTTTTTCATTTGCTTAATAATTATCTGCCTCCTAAAGCGATAAAGATTTGGGACCATTTTAGAATACTATTTTAACATTAGTCCGCCACCCGCCACAGCGGGTCTTCGAAACGGCGGATTTCTGATTAAGTAATTTTACTATTTATCATCAATCCTCCATAAAGACGGCGGATTTCTGCTAAAATGATTTCATTATTTTAGCATCAACATTTTTTTAGTTTCGGTGAATCCTTCAGTTATTAATTTGTAAAAATAAACTCCACTTGTTAATTTAGAACCGTCGAATGATGTTTCATAAGTACCGGGTGCGAGAGATTCATTTACAAGGGTTTGAATTTCGCGACCAGTGATGTCAAAGACTTTGAGAGTGACCATACCCACCCCCCTCTGCGAGTAGCCCTCCAAGGAGGGGATTCCAAAACGGATAACTGTACTTGGGTTGAACGGATTAGGATAATTCTGATTTAGAGAAAACGACGAAGGTATTCCTGTACTAATATTTGTTATTCCTATAGGATTGCCTGTCGGATTGCGTTTGTAGTATATCTCATAGTTCCCGTTACGAAGGTCCGTCCATAGAACATGAACTGCCGTACCTGATGCTGAGACAAAAGGATACATTGAAAAAGAAGAGTCGAACGTTAGGCGCGTATCAGCTCCCCAGTTAATTCCTCCGTTTGTAGAACCTTTGTAATATATTTCGTAGTTCGTTGCACTGTTTCTGTTGTCGTCCCATACAACGTGAACATTTGAACCTGATGAAGCTATAACTGAATGCGCTGATGCAGAAGTGTAATGTGTTGTTAGCTGTGTATTTGCACCCCAGCTTATTCCGCCATTAGTTGAATGATTGTAGAATATCTCATATGGACCCGGTGAGGAGAATCCTGAATACAAAAATGCAACATGAATATTAGAACCCGATACTGACATTGAAGGAGAATTTTTGTGATTAGTGTCGTTCGTCAGTGCCATTTGCGTTCCCCAGGTTATGCCTGCATCTGTTGAGCGCTTATAATATATTTCCTGTTGCCCGGCGTAAGCGGACAACCATAAAGCGTGCGCAACCGAACCTGATAATGATACACTGGACCAGGTACCTCCTGAATCTGACAGACGAGTATCTGCTCCCCAGCTTATGCCTCCGTCTGATGAACGTTTACAATAACCCACAGTACCAAGAGCATTTCTGTTGTCATTCCATGCTGCAATCACAACCAAACCAAAAGATGTAACACAAGGAAGTTGTTGTGTAGCAGGGTCATTTGTGAGACGTGTGTCTGTTCCCCAGGTTGTACCTCCGTTTGTCGAACGGTTATAATATATCTCATAGTTCCCGTCACGATTATCATCCCATACAATATGTACAACCGAACCTGATACTGCTACAGATGGATTTGAAGAATAAAAAACATTATTTGTAATACGTGTATCTGCTCCCCAGTTTATGCCGCCATCTATCGAGCGTTTGTAATAAATCTCAGGGCTTGCACCGTCACGAGTATCAGACCATACAACGTGCACTGTATCACCGCTTGAAATAATGTTCCGACCGTTAGTATATTGGTTTGTTAAAGAAATTGCGGCATTATTCGTCAGCCGTACATCTGGCTGCCATTGGCTCATACAATTTTCAATAGTCAATGTGCATTGTACAAACAGTACAAATGCTAAAGTGTAGAATAGTTTTTTCATAGTTCCCCTTTTGTTTTTCTCTTACTTAAAAGCAATTTGCCCCAAACAGAATTGATTTCAAATATTATTTTGAATATATAAAATAAATATTTAAAAAAATACTCTATCTATGAATAAAAAAAGATTTTACAGGTATGAAATCTTCCTCTGCGGCGGATCTTCGAATACGAGATTTTTATTTTCGGAGACACATTTTTATACAGATATGGAATCTTCCTCCGCGGCGGATCTTCGAATACGAGATTCTTATACACGGATATACGTATATTGACAGATTTGAAATCCCTACGAGATTCTTCTCTACTGATATACGTATATCTGATATTTTTTCATAACACCTTTTAGACTAATTGTCACTTAACCAATAACATTTTTCTAATATCGCTGAAACCGTTTATTTCAAGTTTATAAAAATATACTCCGCTTGAAAAGTTTGATGCATCGAAACTGACTGAATATTTCCCTGCACTCATTGATTCATTAACAAGAGTTGCGACTTCTTTTCCAAGTATGTCATAAACTTTCAGAGATACGAATCCTTTTTTTGACAAATTGTAATTAATTTTTGTAACAGGGTTGAACGGGTTCGGGAAATTCTGCGAGAGAGAATACACAGCCGGGACCTCTTCGTTGTTTCCCTGAATACCGACAGAGCCGCTGATGTCGAGTTCGTAAGCACCTCTGCCGTGAGTTCCTGCCCTGAGATACCTTGAAGTAGTATTGCTGAAATAACTGAAACTAAGAACAGGGACATAAGGAATGTTCATCCCAAGCCTTACCCAGTTAGTTCCGCCGTTTAACGAACGGTACACACCGAAATCAGTTCCGGCATAAAGTTGCCCTGCGTTAACCGGGTCAGCGAAAACAGTATTTGCCGAGACGGGCGGAAGGCCAGAGCTTATATCAATCCAGTCTGCTCCGAGGTTAGTAGTTTTAATAACCTGACCCGAGGAATCAAAAGATGTTCTTGCGGCATAAAAAGTGTTCCCATTAAAAGGGTCTGCAACGACTCTTTGAATAAATTTACTTGTTAATCCCGACCCTGTAATATTTGCAGAAATATCAGAAAAGTTCACACCTTCGTTAGTAGAAACAAATACTTCCGGATTTATTGTGTAAGGACTTAAAACCGCAATCATATTGTCTGTATTAACCGGGGATTGCGCTACAGAAGTAATATTGATTAAAGTACCTAAGCTTGGTGAAACAAAAACCCAGTTGTCTCCTGAATTAGTTGACCTGGCTATTCTTCTGCTCAGTGCAGCAAAGATTTTATTTGGTTGTGAGGGATGCTGCCAGAAAGGCGCAACCCAAGCAGTATTGGGAGAAGACTTTAAAAGGACGCTCCAGTTCACACCAGCGTTAGTACTTCTATGTAAACCACCTTTTTGCGTGCTGATAAAAACCCTGTCCGCATTAGAATAATCGACAAAACATTCCATACCATCTCCTGTTGTTGAGAACAGCCAGTTTGTAGCACCTTTATTTACAGTTCTGAAGTTTCCGTTATCCTGTGCGCCTCCGTACAGTACATTTGGGTTTGTCGGATGCGAAGCAAGACTGTAAAACTGTATTGTGTTAATTCCGTTGTTGACGTGGAAGAAACTGGTACCACCGTTTGTGGATTTATAAACACCGCCGTCACATCCTACATACATAATGTTTGGGTTAGAAGGAGCATATTTGATAATATGAATATCAACATGCGCCCAGCAGTCCCATGCACCTGATCCGCTGTTAGGTCCAGCCGGATTTCTTGAAAAAGTTATTGCTGAGCCGTTGATTGTTTTGCTTAATTCAACGTTGCCGAAGAAAGCATTCAGAGGGTTAAGTGGATGAGCTGCTACGCACAGGTCATATGAACCCTGGTCATCAATACCACCGTAGAATGACCCTGCAATATTTTCACCTGCAGAAATCTGAAACCAGCTTGCCCCGCTATTTGTAGACTTGTATGCCATTGTGTTCATACCATTAGTATCAGCATAAACACTGTAGATAATACCGTAAATAACTGATGGATTATTTCTGGATATATCGAAATGAAATCTTGCCCTGAAAAATTTATCCGGCAGACCGGTATTGCTTGTATCCCAGTTGACTCCAGCATTTGTAGATATCACGAAACCTAATTCAGTATTGTTTCCGAAAGATGCATAAGCAATATTCCCGTTCGTAGGATGAAAAGCAACGTTAAAAGCCCCTGAATACTCACTTACTCTCGTCCAGTTAATTCCTGCGTTAGTACTTCTCCACAAACCCACATTATCAGGATTCTGGTTGAAGAAGTTTCCCATTCCAATAGAAGCAAGTACAATGTTCGAATTTGCAGGGGAAACAACAATATCAGAGAATTGAGTTTTTGAGCCGAAGCCATCTGTAATCTTAGTCCAGTTGTCTCCACCATTTATAGATTTATAGAGACCGTCACCTTCAAAAGTAGTCATATTAAAATTAAATTTTGTTTCACCTGTTCCTGCATAAATGATGTTTGTGTTTACAGGGTCGATTGCAATAGCTCCGAATGTTATAAGGTTAAACTGCCCGCTTTTATCAACCCAGCTAACGCCGCCGTTTGTGGTTTTCCAGATTCCACCTGCAGCGGCACCAATGTATACAATATCAGGGTTTGTGGGGTGAATAGCGAGTCCTCTGATTCTTCCGCTGTTGACGCCCCAATGAGAAGGATTACTACCTGTCATATCAACACCAAGAGGTCCGATGTTTGTCCAGACATTGTTTTTATCCATGTTTTTTACCTTACGCATCTCAATCTGTTTCTGCTGTTCAATAAATTCTTTCGGAAAGTCGCCTCTTGCATCAAGTCTCGACCTGTAGAACCATTCAAACCTTTTAAACGAATTCATATTCCTTGTTTCAGAGGGTACTTTATCCCATTCTGAAATAAATGGAGCTGACACAGGGTTCTTGAATAATCTCTGGTCAGGGTTATCGCCTTTGTTTTGTTGTGAATAAACCTGCGGAATAACGAGTGACAAAAGTACAAATGTCAGAATCAATCTTTTCATATTATATTTTTAGTTTATAAAAAATCTGCACTATTTATTTATATTGCTTATTACTTAACCATCAACCCCGATACGCTTCGCTATCGGGGATTTCTGCTAAAATCCGCCGCAGCAGATTACTTCTTTCAGATATACGTATATCTTATATTTTTCCATAACACCTTTTAGCCTAATCGTCACTTAACTAATAACATTTTTCTAATATCGCTGAATCCGTTTACTTCGAGTTTATAGAAATATACTCCGCTTGAAAAGTTCGATGCATCGAAACTGACTGAATATTTTCCTGCACTCTTTGATTCATTAGCAAGAGTTGCGATTTCTTTACCGAGAACATTGTATACTTTAAGTGACACAAATCCTGCTTTAGGTAAATTATAATTTATTTTTGTAACAGGGTTAAACGGGTTCGGATAATTCTGTGATAAAGAATAAGTCAGTACCTCTTCATTGTTTCCCTGAATTCCGACTGAGCCGAGAATGTCCAGTTCATACGCACCTCTGCCGTGAGTTCCTGCCCTGAGATACCTTGAAATACCGTTGTTGAAATAACTGAAACTGAGAACAGGCACATAAGGAATGTTCATCCCGAGCCTTACCCAGTTTGTTCCTCCGTTCAATGAGCGGTAAACACCGAAATCGTTTCCAACATATATCTGACCTGCGTTAACAGGATCTGCAAAGACAGCATTGGTAGAAATTTTCGGAAGGTCAGAACTTATATCACTCCAGTTTGATCCAAGGTTAGTAGTTTTAATAATCTGACCATCTGTGTATGATGCTCTTGCGATATAAAAAGTGTTTCCATTAAGAGGGTCTGCAACAACTCTTTGAATTAATTTACCTGTTAATCCCGAGCCTGTAATATTTGCAGAAATATCCGAAAAGTCCACACCTTCATTCGTTGATATGAATACTTTTGGTGAAGTAGTGTAACTACTGAATGCTACCATCATGTTGTTTGTGTTTGCGGGTGAATGGGCAACAGTAGTAAGAAGGTTTGTACCTGAAATTACACCTGAGATATCACTCCAGTTTGTTCCTGAATTAGAAGACATATAAATACTCCTGTCGAGTGCGGCATAAATTTTATTAGATTCGGTTGGATGCTGCCAGAAAGGAGCCAACCCTGCAGTATTACTGTACCCCGATAGTATGCCGCTCCAGTTTACACCACCGTCAGTAGATCTCTTTAAAGAACCGGTTTGCGTGCTCATAAATACCCTGTCCGGATTAGAATAATCAACAAAGCATTCCATTCCGTCTCCTGTTCCTACAAACAGCCAGTCAGTTGCTCCTTTATTTACAGTCCTGAAGTTTCCGTTATCCTGTGCGCCTCCATAAAGTACATTTGGATTTGTAGGATGAGAAGCAAGTCTGGAAAATTGTATTGTGTTTATTCCGTTGTTGACGTGAAAGAAACTTGCACCACCGTTTGTAGATTTATAAGCACCTCCGTCACAGCCAACGTACATAATGTTCGGGTTAGAAGGAGCAAATTTAATAATATGAATATCTGTATGAGTCCAGTCGTCCCAGGCATTAACTCCGCCGTAATATCCTGCAGGATTTCTAATGAAGTTAATAGCTGAACCATCGGATGTTTTGCTTAATTCAACATTGCCGAAGAAAGCAATCTGAGGGTTTACGGGATGAGCTGCTATGCACAGGTCATATCCACCCTGGTCATCAACAGCTGTACCGTTGTAAGACCCAGCGATATTTTCTCCGCCGGAAATCTGAACCCAGCTTGCACCTGAATTAGTAGATTTAAATGCACCTGTTTTCATTCCTGAAGTATCAGCATACGGACTGAAGATAATTCCGTAAATAACTGATGGATTATTTTTTGATATGTCGAACTGAAATCTTGCTCTTGAAGATGCAGCAGGCAGACCGGTATTGCTTGACGTCCAGTCAACTCCTGCATTTGTAGATATCACGAAACCTAAATCAGTATTATTTCCGAACGATGCATAAGCAATATTTCCGTTCGTAGGATGAAAGGCAACATCAAAAGCTCCTGAATAATCACTTACTCTCGTCCAGTTAATTCCGGCGTCAGTACTTCTCCACAAGCCCACATTATCAGGATTCGGGTTGTTCCAGTATCCCATTCCAATAGTGGCGAGAACGATGTTAGGATTTGTCGGAGAAACTTCTATATCTGAGAATTGTGTTTTTGCGCCGAAGCCATTCGTAATTTTAGTCCAGTTATCTCCACCGTTAATTGATTTATAAAGTCCGTCACCTTCATAAGTAGTCATATTAAAACTATATCGTGTTTCACCCGTTCCTGCATAGATGATGGCTGGATTTAAAGGGTCGATTGCAATCGCTCCGAATGTAATAAGGTTAAACTCCCCGCTTTTATCTGCCCAGTTTGCACCACCGTTAGTAGTTTTCCAGATACCACCTGCGGCAGCACCAACATACGCTATATCTGGGTTTGTGGGGTGGATAGCAAGACCTCTGATTCTTCCGCTGTTTACACCCCAGTGAGAAGCATGGCTGCCTGCCAAATTAACTCCAATAGGTCCGATGTTTGTCCATACATTATTTTTATCCATGCTGTTTACCTTACGCATTTCAATCTGCTTCTGCTCCTCAATAAACTCTTTCGGAAAATCATTCTTTGAATCAAGCCTTGACCTGTAGAACAATTCAAACCTTTTAAACGAATTCATATTCCTTATTTCAGCGGGTACTTTATCCCATTCGGAAACGAATGGAGCCGATGAAGGATTTTTGAATAATCTCTGGTCAGGGTTATCACTTTTGTTTTGCTGTGAATAAACCTGCGAAATAACGAGCAGCAAAAACACAAATGTCAGAATCAATCTTTTCATAATTATTTTATTTAATTTCTAAAATATCTTACACTATATATTTAGTATTACTTTATTAACAATCCACCACGTCGCGGCGGATCACTTTATCATCAACATCTTTTTAACTGCTGTATATTTTTCTGAAGTCAACTGATAGAAATACACACCACTCGGGAGGTTACTTCCGTCGAAGTTAACAGAATAAACCCCGGCACTTTTAGATTCATTACTGATGAGACGGCTAACTTCCCTTCCCATAACATCAAATATTTTCAGTAATACTCTGGAATTTACAGGAAGATTAAAAGCAATCTTCGTTGACGGATTAAATGGGTTCGGATAGTTCTGCGACAATGAAAATTTCTGCGGAACTTCAGATGATATTAACTGAACGGAAATAGGTTCAGTAATATGTGTCTGGAATGAGCCTCTGCCGTGTGTTCCTACGACAAGAGTATTATCTGAAGGACGGAAATCCATATGCACGCATACAACGTTACCGATTGACGAAACCGCTTCCTGAGTCCAGACAGTACTTGAACCGTTCAGAGCATTAGTATAATAGATGCCTGTTGAAGTTGCGAGAACGATTTGCAGAGTTGAATTGATGTAGAATATTTCAGCCCATCTGACGGAAGGACCGTTTGTTCCGTAAAGGTTACCTTCCACAGATGTCCAGTTAGCACCGCCGTTTTCAGTATACCACAAGCTGTGAATGTTGTAGTTGCTGTATACTGCCATTACCTTATCAGAATTTGTCGGGTCAATAGCCAGACAAGAAACGTACCCTGTAGGCAAACCAGTGTTCAGGTCTGCGCTCACAACAGGAGTCCCGTCTGCATTTGTAATTTTTCTAATGTGGCCTTCATCAGAGCCGTAATAAATAACGTTGGCATTATTTGCTTTAGAAATTCCTATTGTACTCACCTGCGCAGAATTTGAACCAAAGTCTGTGCCTGCAAGATAAGACCATCCAGTTAAGGTATCGGCATTCTTAATGTTGTTATTCCGCCAGATACCTGTAGACGTTAAAGAATTTCCGCCTGCATAGTAAAACAAAGATGAATTATTCTGGTCGAGAGCCTGATGATTAATGAATAACTGATGTTTTGACCCGTAAGGTTTTATTTCCTTTCCGTTAGTTCCGTCGAAGTTTATTCTGTTTAAACCGCCGTTCTGTGTAGATGAATAAATCCTGTTATCAGATGCCGGAGATATAGAACAGAATCCACCATCACCGCTGTTTATTGTAGTCCATGGAGTTGACAGCAAACCTGAATTCGTAGCAAATGAACCATTGTCCTGATATCCGCCCGCAAGCCTGTTATTCCCAGCTTCCGGTGCAATGGAGATTCCGTAAAACTGAGTAACATTATAACCGTTGTTCAGAGACTGCCATGTAACAGGATTGCTGGTTGTTATATTTGTAGTAATATCGGCGGTTCTTGAGAGTCCACCATCGTGTCCTGATATAAACTCAATTGTGCTGCCCGGTTTGAAAAATCCGGAATGGACATCAGGATGATGGGCCGGATATTCTTCGTTTTCCTGTCCTGATAGATATCCCCCTATTCTCTTCGCATTTGTAGAAGTTGCAAAAGCATCGGTAGAGTAATACATATTTACTGCATTCAGAATAAGAGCATTTTCGTTATCAGGTTTTACGCACATCCACAAATCATATCCGTCCTGTGTGTCGAAAGGTTCGTTATAATTTCCATAATTATTCTGACCAGCCTGAGGAAGATTGGCCCCTCTGTTTTCCCAGGTGCCACCAGTACCTGTACCGTTTCCGCTGATATAAGTATATTTCCACAACTGATGTTTGTTTACTGAATTTGGTTCGGCTGCAGGAACACCCTGAATTGCAACGTACAAAACATTAGGGTTTGAAGGTGCATAAGTAATCACAATTCTGCCATATGTGGCGGGGAAATTTGAAGTTGGCGTAATATCAACCCAGTTTGTACCATCGGTAGTTCTCCAGATACCGTTCATAGAACCACCTGCGATGTAACTTCCTGCTGCATAGACAACTCCACCAGGGGCGACTGTAACGTCTGTAAAAGCAGACCTGGTAGTTGAACTTCCGAGAACCTGATTCCAGTATGTACCGCCATTTGTACTTCTGTAAATAGAACCTACAGTTGCTGCATAAACCTCATCCTGGGTTGTATTAGATGCATCGGTAGCTACATTCCAGACATATTGCCAGTCAGAAGAAAAACTACTGGGAGGGATACCCGAAGTTGAAGGAAGTAAATTCCAGCTTAATCCGTTATCAGTTGATTTATAAACACCGTTACCAGTAAAAGCACCAGGCTTACCGGTATTCCCCGCGGAATTTCCTTCATATTCACCTGTTCCAACATACCAGTTTGAAGTATGACCTGTTCTTTTATCCTGAGAAACACAAGTTGCTGAATGCAGCTGAAGGTTAGTAGTAGTGATAGTCCAGGAAGCACCTGAATTCACAGACCTCCACATACCTCCGGAAATACCTCCTGCCAGAAAGATATTCGGATTGCTGATATCTGCTGCAAGTGCCCTTGTTCTTCCGCCGACATTATTGGGACCTCTTTCAACCCAAACGAGAGAATTGGGATTATCTCTGTCAGTAGCTTTCGGAAGCCCAGAAGCAAAGGTCTGTTCAAGGTTATATATATTATCCGGAATTTTATTTGTGTTAATATCCCTTAGCATCTTAAATTCCTGATTCATACGTGCCTGCGGGTCATCTTTATCTCCTGTTGAAGAAGGTTTGTTCTTTTGATTTCTTATTAGTGATTTTCCTGAATCAGATGTCAGAAAGTACAATACTGACACAACCATTAAAGAGATTCCTAAAAGTTTAAATACTGATTTTCTCATTGTCTTCATTATTTAATTTTTAAATAAAAGGTTATTATATTATTTTAAAATAATCATTTTTTTAGTTCCGTTATAATTACCGGCTGATAATTTACAGAAATAGACACCGCTTGGGAAGTTACTGCCATCGAAAGTGACTTCATAGGTTCCGGGTTGTAACTTTTCATTTATGAGGGTCTGGACTTCGCGACCCGTTATGTCGTAAACTTTAAGTGTGACCATACCCACCACCCGCTGCACGTACCCCTCCAAGGAGGGGATTCCAAAACGGATAAGTGTTGTTGGATTAAACGGGTTAGGATAATTCTGACTTAAACTAAATTTAGACGGCAAGTTACCAACAGGGTCATTCACTGATATTGGTTGATTGATGTTAAGTTCGAAAACACCCCTGCCAAAAGTGGCAACCCTTAGGAGTTTAGTTCCATTATAATTGAAGTAACTGAAATCAAGAACAGGAACGAATGGCATTCCGTTGTTAAGCCGTGACCAGTTACCCCCGCTGTTAGTAGTTCTGTAAACTCCGAAATCATTGCCGATGTACATTACGCCTGCGTTTGCAGAATCTATAAAGATATCATTAACGGGTACTTTCGGAAGGTCAGAACTAATATCAATCCAATTAGTACCAAAGTTTGTTGTTTTTAGAACGATAGCACCCGAATACGCACTTTTCATAAGATAAAAAGTATTACCGTTAAACGGGTCTGCCTGAAGCCGCATGAAATAACCGCCTGCGAGTGCACCGAGATTTCCCGTAATATCCTGCCAGTTGTATCCGCCATTGGAAGAACGCACGAGACTTACTGTACCTTCTCTTGAGGCAACCATAATGTTGTTTGTAATAAGTGAAGACTGAGCGGCAGAATAAACAGGCTTGCTGACGATTGCAGAAGATGTGGTAAAAGCCCATGTAAGACCTTTGTCTGTTGACTTATAGAGTTTTTGTTTAAAGCATCCGTATAAAATATCCGGGTTAACGGGATGCTGCCAGTAAGGGCAAATGAATGCTGATGAATCGAAAGTACCCGGGTCGACGAGCAATTCCCAGCTTTGACCTCCGTTAGAACTTCCTGCAAAATAACCTGCATAAGTTGCAAAGAAAATATAACTAGGATTTGAATAATCCATAAAGCACTCGGTACCGTCTCCGAGCATTTCAAGTTTATAAGGAGTTGCACCTCTGTCGTGAGTAGAAATAAATCCGTTATCCTGTGCCCCCGAATAAATTATATCAGGGTTAGTGTTATGCGAAGCGACACGGTATGCCTGAATTGAATTTATTCCTGTATTGACAGAAAAGAATGTTTGTCCTCCGTTAGTAGATTTGAATACACCGCCATCGCAGCCAACGTACATAATCAGAGGGTTTGAAGGTGCATAAGTGATTACGTGATGGTCAAGATGTGTGTAAGAATCGAACGGGTCAGTTCCTCCACCAGGCCCATTAGGGTCTCTTACGAACGAGAAAGTTGAACCGTTAGTTGATTTACTGAATTCCTGATTACCGATGAAAACTTTATCAGGGTTCAAAGGGTCTATTGCGATGCACAGGTCATAGAATCCCTGGTCTCCGCCGCCTGCAATGTTAGCTCCCTGTGAAATCTGCGACCAGGAAGAAGCACCGTTAGTGGACTTATATGCGCAGGAGGTTCTTCCTCCTGATATAGGAACTGAGTCATATATAACTGTGTATAAGATTGAGGGATTTGATTTAGAAACATCAAGATAAATTCTGCCTATATGATTAGATGCAGGCAAACCTGAATTGTAAGCTGAAAAATTCAAACCTCCATCTACTGAAATCATAATACCTGCCTGAGGCTGTTCATTACCACACGCTGCAAATACGGTATTTGGATTTGACGGATGGAAAGATAAATCATAAACGCCTTCCACAGGAAGAATACGAATCCAGTTAGCGCCTGCGTTAGAACTACGCCAGATACCGTGATTAGGAGTTGCGTTCTGATAATTACTAGCGATTGCAGCAATTACCAGGTTTGAGTTATAAGGGGAAACTACGACGTCAGTAAAATGTGTAACGATACCAAAGTCAGAATTAATCTTAATCCAGTTATCTCCACCGTTAGTTGATTTATAGAGACCGTCACCGCTATAAAATCTTTCATTCATAGCCCACATATATTCACCCGAACCTGCATAAATAATGTTCGGGTTTGACTGGTCGATTGCTATTGCACCGAAAGTAATAAGGTTTAATGAACCGCTTTTATCAATCCAGGTCTGACCGCCGTTTGTGGTTTTCCATATACCACCACCGCCCGAACCTGCATAGACAATGTCAGAATTTGTAGGGTGAACTGCAATTCCTCTTACCCTTCCGCTGACTATTCCCCATTGCTGAGCCATATTGCCATCAGTAAAATCTATTCCGACAGGACCGACGTTATTCCATTGGTACAGGAGATTATTATTGTCAGTCTGCATTTTTGTATACTCAGATTCCTTCTGCATATCAATAAACTCTTTAGGGAAAATACCATGCTCATTAACTCTCGGCCTGTAGAACCATTCGAGTCTTCTGAAAGAATTTCTGTTTTTTACATTAGCAGGAACTTTATCCCATGCTGAAATAAAAGGCGGGGTTGAAGGGGTCTGATATGCCCTCAAATTAATTATATTACCGTAATCTGATTGAGAACGCGAATCAGAAAATGAGAAAACGGCGACTATTACTAAAACAACATAAACAAATTTTTTCATAAGTAAATTATATATAATCATAAATCTATTTTAAGCCGGCTGAATACTTAACTGCTGCTTCTGAATGTATAATTGTTGTGTTGAAAACAGGAACTGATACATCTTCCTGTTTTACGAGCATTGGTATTTCAGTGCAGCCAAGAATGATACCTTCAGCTCCTTCTTCTTTAATCAGGCGGTTGATGATCTTCAGGTACTGAATTTTTGAATCTTCTACGATGTAATTATTACAGAGTTCATCGAAGATGATTTTATTGATGTAATCACGTTCTTCAAGTGCCGGGACAACAACATCAAGTCCGAATTTATTTTTGAGTCGTTCTTTGTAGAATTTATGTTCCATCGTAAATTTAGTACCGAGTAATGCAACTTTCTTCATACCTTGCCCTTTAATCTTTTCACCTGTAGCATCGGCGATGTGCAGGAAAGGAATCTTAACATGCTTTTCAAGTTCTTCAATAGTAGAGTTCATTGTGTTAGAAGCAATGACTATAAAATCTGCTCCTCCGCGTTCGAGTCTTTTGGCAGATTCAATCATCATATTGATAAGCGGTTTCCAGTCACCTGCTTCAGCAAGCCTTTCCTGGTCTGAGAATTCTTTGAACGGAATGGAGTACATAAGGATATTGGCAGAATACAGAGAGCCGAACCTGTCCCTGACCATTTCGTTCATAAGTTTATAATAGTCAATTGATGAAGCCCAGCTGACACCTCCGATGATACCGATAACTTTCATTTCGGAGTTTTTAATAGAATCATTACTTTGCGAATAAGCCGTATTGCCTGCAGTGGTGAGGGCAAGCAGCAATAAGATTAAGCTGATTTGTTTTGATAAAGTTTTCAATTTTATGGTATTAATATTAATTAACCATTTTAAACAATATATACCTGTCTGATTATCATCATTTTAAAAGCAGCATTTTTTTAGTCATCACAAATTTATCTGCAATAATCCTGTAGAAATAGACTCCGCTGGAAAGATTGCTTCCATTGAACATTACAGTATAATAATCAGCTTTTCTGAACTCATTATTAATAATTACATTCACTTCTTTGCCAGTGATATCATAAATTACTACAGATACTTTTGAATCGTTAGGCAGCTGAAAATCTACCTTAGTAAACGGATTAAACGGATTCGGATAGTTCTGGCTCAGGTCATACTTAGCCGGTACTCCGACATT